>DATJBJ010000035.1:0-41143 GCA_035515395.1 Methanoregula sp.
GCGGTATTTTCCCACGTTTTTCCTTCGCGTTCGAGATCGCTACGCGTGCACCCGCAATGACGGCGCCGGGAGCCGCTTACAGGATACGCCCGTGGACATCGATCTCGCCCCGGTAGATCCGGGTGCTCGAGATCCAGCGCCCGTCCTCGGCGAGCACGCAGCTGATCTGGTGGATGTCCACCTTTTTCTTCCCGTGCTCCTTCCGGAGCGTGTTGATCTCGACTGCGACGGGGAGCGTCTCCTCCGACACGATGATCGCATCGAAATCGGCGTCGGTTGCCGACCCGAAGCGGTCATTCAGGGGCTCGACGATCCACGAGGCGGCGAATTTTTTCCCTTTGATGAACCCTTCGAGGTCCTGCCGGCGCTCGTCAAACGGCCGGATCGGGTGGGTCTTCCGGCTCGCGAACGTGTCGGTAGTGAGCCCGATGACTACCCGGCCATCCCTGCCGGCGAGCTCGAACGAGCGGCTCAGGAGTGCCTTATGCCCGTCGTGGAGGGGATCAAAGGTTCCCCCTACCATAACCTTCATGCCTTTTGCTTCTTAAGTTCCTATGATATTAATGGGTATGGATACGAGGATCACCGGGACCCCGCTCTTCGTCGCCCGGAACGCGACTGTCCTGGGCGACGTCACGTTCGGACGGCAGGTCGGGATATGGTTCGGCGCCGTGATCCGGGCTGACAAGGATCGGATCGTTATCGGCGACCGGTCCAATATTCAGGACAATTGCGTGGTCCATACCAGCAAAGGGTACCCGGTAACGATCGGCACAGACGTGTCGGTGGGCCATGGGGCGATCCTCCACGGGTGCACGGTCGGCGACCGGGTGCTCGTCGGCATGGGTGCAATCGTCCTCAACGGTGCACGGATCGGGCCGGGGACCGTCATCGGGGCGGGGGCCGTCGTCACGGAGGGAAAGGAGATCCCGGAGAACTCGGTCGTCCTTGGCGTGCCGGGAAAGGTCGCCAGGGAAACGGACGAGGCCCAGCGGAAGGCAATCCTCGCCAACGCGGCAGCCTATGTCGAGCTCGGGAAGGAGTACGCCTGCCATGGGTGATGTCGTCGTCATCGGGGGAGGCATCACGGGCATCCAGGCTGCCCTCGACATCGCGGGGCACGGCATCCACGTCCATCTCATCGAGCGCGAACCCTCAATCGGCGGGCACATGGCGATGCTCGACAAGACGTTCCCCACGAACGACTGCTCGATGTGCATCCTCTCTCCCAAGATGGCGGACGTCTCCCGCCACCCCGGCATCACTATCCACACCTGTTCCGAAGTTGTGCGGATCGAAGGCACGGTGGGGCACTTCCGGGTGACGGTGACGAAACACCCGCGCTATATCGATGAGGCCGCCTGCACCGGCTGCGGCGACTGCATCGGGATCTGCCCGGTCGAGGTCTATAACCGGTTCGACGCGGGTGTGGGCGTCCGGAAGGCCATCTACAAGCCCCACGCACAGGCAGTCCCCGACCTTGTCATCAAGGACCCGGAGCACTGCATTGAGTGCGGGCTCTGCTATGATGCCTGCGGCCCGGGGGCGATCCGGCGTGAGGACAAGGCCACCGAGATCATGATCGGCGCAGCGAGCATCGTTATTACTACCGGGTATTCGGTGTACGACGTACGGGGCAAGCCCCAGTACGGCCACCTTGTCTATCCCGACGTGGTGACGAGCATCGAACTGGAGCGGATGACCAACGCGGGCGGACCGACCGGCGGGACGGTAAAGAGGCTCTCCGACGGCCGCATCCCGAAGAGCATCGTCTTCCTCCAGTGCGTCGGATCGAGGGACCTGACCATAGGCCGGCCGTGGTGCTCCTGCGTCTGCTGCATGCAGGCGATAAAGAACGCGATCCTGATTAAGGAGAAGCAGCCGGAGACCGAGATCACCCTCCTCTATATGGACGTTCGGGCCTATGGCAAGGGCTATGAAGAGTTTTTCGAGCGGGCAAAGGCCCACGGCATCCGTTTCCTCCGGGGTATGGCGTCCGACATCATCGCAGGCTGCGATGGGATGAGCCTTCAGGTCGAGGACACCGAGAAAGGTACGGTCCATACCCTCCGCCCGGAACTCATCGTCCTCTCCGTTGGGATCGGCCCCGCGGAAAACGGGGAGGAGCTCGCCGGGAAGCTCGGCATCACCCGGGAAGATTCCGGGTTTTACCGGCCCCTCAGCGATGCCGTGGACACGGTGGCGACGGTCCGGCCCGGCATCTATATCGCCGGCACAGCGTATGCACCGAAGGATATCCCGGACTGCGTCGCATCCGGTGGGTCGGCAGCGATGCGGGCATACATCGATGCAAAAAGGTCGGGGTCGGGGTCGGGATCGGCGTGAACGGGAGCCCGACGCTCTGGTGGGACGGGGGGGCGGGCTGCATCCGGTATATCGAGCAGACGCTCCTTCCCGGAGAATACCGGATCGAAGAGTGCCACACTGTCGAGCGGTGGGCGACCGCTATCCGTCGGCTGGAAGTAAGGGGCGCCCCGGCGCTCGGCGTCGCGGGTGCGTACGGCGTCGCCCTCGCCGCCGCGGTCTGCAGCGAGAAGGTATTCGCAGGGTTTATGGCTGCTCTTCTCCGGGATGCCGGATACCTGAAGGCCACGAGGCCGACTGCCATCAACCTCGCATGGGGCATCGACCGTGTGCTCGCCCGGATCGGGCGGGAGCGCGATATCGCCGGTGTGAGGCGGGCCGCTCTCGACGAGGCTGAAGCGATAGCCCGCGAGGATACAGCGTGCTGCCACGCAATCGGCGAACACGGTGCCGGGCTCCTTCCCGACGCCTGCACGGTGCTCACCCACTGCAACGCGGGAGCCCTCGCATGTTCGTCGTGGGGGACTGCCCTCGGGATAATACGGTCGGCAGTCGGGGCGGGAAAAGAGGTGAGGGTGATAGCCTGCGAGACGCGGCCGCTCCTGCAGGGTGCCCGGCTCACCGCATGGGAGCTGGCCCGGGACGGGATCCCGGTCACCGTAATAACCGACTCCATGGCGGCCCATGTTATGAGGATGCGGAAGATCGATGCGGTCATCGTGGGTGCAGACCGGATCACCCGCGATGCGGTCTTCAACAAGATAGGGACGTACATGCACGCGATCTGCGCCCGGCATCACGGGATCCCGTTTTACGTCGCGGCCCCCCTCTCGACTTTCGATCCGGAGAACAATGAGGCTGCAGTTATCATCGAAGAGCGGGGCAGGGAGGAGGTCGCGACGATCGGGGGGCGGACATTCGTCCCGGATGCCGCCGGCGTCATGAACTTCGGGTTCGATGCCACGCCCCTGGACCTCGTATCCGCGATTATCACCGAAAAGGGAGTCTTCCGCCCGCCGCTGGATCTTCCCGCACTTTTATCCCGAAGCACCGACAAATGATACTTTCCCAAAAAAAGACTGGCGCTCCATGGACCTCGATCTCTTTACCCTGATGTTCTTTATCGGCGAGGCCACCGTCATCATCCTCTCGAGTGCGGTCGTCATCGCGTTCGTTCTCGTTATCATCTCCCTGTACTCGATCCGGACCGGGAAGCTGTACTTCCCCCAGACCTTGAAAGCCGGCCTCGCATTTCTCGAGGGGCTGATGAAGGCGATGTTCCGGCTCCTCGGACTCGAGGACCGTGAGATGCTCGCGTTCTTCATCAAGCTCCACAATACGATGAACAAGGCCGCCTTCGAGCGGATCCCGGTCGCCGAACGGGCTGTCTTCATGCCCCAGTGCCTCCGCTCATCGCTGTGCCCGGCCCACCTCACCCCCGAGGGGCTGAAGTGCAGCGGCTGCGGCCGGTGCACGGTCGGGGAAGCCCGGGTGATCCTCGAGAAGATGGGTTACCGGATCTTCATCGTTCCCGGCTCGTCGTTCATCAAGCGGATGGTGAAGAAGTACCACCCCCGGGCAATCGTCGGCGTGGGATGCCTCTCCGAGGTCAAGGAAGGGATCGACATGGCAGACAAGATCGGGCTCGTCGCCATGGGCGTGGTGACGGTAAAAGAGGGATGCGTCGAGACCCTCGTCGACTGGGCGGATGTCTATGAAGTAGCGACGCTCGGGGTTGATCCCGGTTCAGTTCCCGAGGACTTTCATGCTCTTGCCAACTAGGTTCCCGCTCTTGATCTTCCCGTGGACGATGATGGCATCCCCGCTCGTGACATCGCCGACTATCACGCCGGGCCGGAGGATCACTTTTCCGCCGGCATTTATCGAGTGCACCACCGCATGATCGAGCACGGTCACGTCGCCGTGGGCGACGATGGGCCCCTTGACCTTCGACTGGCTCCCGATGACCGCGTTCCAGCACGCGATATCGAGCGCCACGCTGGAACGTGGCCCGAGCTCCAGGGTCCCCGAGACGTTCAGCCGGCCCCAGAAATGGGTGTGGGGCGGCACCACAAGATTCCCGTCGATTTTTACATTTCCTTCAAAATACGACCCTTTCTGGACAAAAAACGTGTCCCCTTTCTGGATGATCGCCGGCATTGATCCCACAGGGTAGATGAGGGAAGGACAGGGGATAAACTTGTTGCTCGCACCGGCGGGGGATCCTCCCGGTCAGAGAAGGACTGCCGAGAGGGTAAAGACAACGAGGGACGAAAAGAAGCCCGCTTTGAGGAGCGTTGAGACGTTTGACCGCTTTACGCAGTCCGGCTGCCGGCACGGGAGCGCCCGCACGCCGGCGAAGAGGATGACCGCATCGACAATACCGATTCCTGCCAGGTACCACGCGCCCCACCAGAGGTACGGGACGGCACTCGCGATCACCGCGAGGAGGGCAAAGGCAAAAGCGATCCGCACGGTGGAGAGGACACCGATCCGGAGCGGCAGTGTGTCCGCCCCCCCGCTGCGGTCGCCCTCGACGTCCTCTGCAGCTTTGACGAGTTCCCGGGCGAGCATCGCAAAGAAGGTGATGACCGCGATGGGGATGACGTGGACGAGGCTCTCCCAGCCGGCGAGAGCGCCACCGAAGAGGAACATGCTCGCCGAGAGGTAGGAGACCGCGATGTTCCCGGCGAAGGGGAGGCCTTTGAGCCGGGCCGCATACGCGACGAGAAGGAAGGAGTTGAAGACAGCGATGGCGATACACAGCGGCGTGGTGAAGAGGCTCACGAGGATGCCGGCAAGGAACAGTACGGTCGCGTAGCTTCGTGCCGCTCCCCGGCTCACGGTCCCGGATGGAATGGGCCTGTCCGCCCGGTTGACCGCGTCGATCTCTGCGTCGAAGTAATCATTGATGACGTTTCCGGCAGCAGTGACGAGCGTCACGATTACTACGAGGAAGGCTGCGACGGGGACCACGGTGCCGGTCGCGATGAGGTACCCGATCACCGACGCGAACCCGGCAACCACCGCGTTGACCGGGCGGGTGATCCTGAAGAGACCGGAAAGGCTCATGGATAAGGTACTGTGCGCCGGTCATTAAAAAAGGATGACAGCCGGAGGACGGTAAACCGGAACGGGCGAGGGGGGATTTGAACCCCCGGCATTCAGCTTAGGAGGCTGACGCTATGTCCGGGCTAAGCCACTCGCCCTGCCCATACCTATAGCAGAGGAAACAGGATAAGTATTTGGTTCCGGCCCGGATCCGGCAGGGCGGTAAACGCATGGTGACGGATGTTTTGGGGCCAGAGCAGACCGACGGATTTCGCGAAGGTATAAGTCTTACGGATACGAGCTATTCCGGACGTTATGGAGCTGACCAGAGAGCACGAAGGGACGACGACGTTTTTTGCCCCGGTACAGGACGGTGCGGACCAGTTCCCGCCCGGCACCGCCGACATCTTCTACAATCCCCGGATGATGCTGAACCGGGACGCGACTGTCCTCCTCCTCCCGATCCTCGCCCCCTCCGATTACCTCGATGCGATGGGTGCTACCGGTGTCCGGGGACTGAGGGTTGCAAACGAATGCTCCATTCCGGTGGCTATCAACGACCGCAACCCGGTGGCAGCTGACCTCATCCGCAGGAACGTGGATCACGCTGGGCTCCGGGTCGAAGTCGTGGAGAGGGACGCAAACGCACTCCTCTCGGAGCGGTCGTTCGACGCCGTCGACCTCGACCCGTTCGGTACTCCTGCACCCTTTGCCGACGCCGCGATCCGGGGATGCCGGAGGTTCCTTTTTGTCACCGCGACCGACACTGCCCCTCTCTGCGGTGCGCATCTCGGGGCAGGGATTCGCCGGTACTTTGCCTGCCCGATGAATACGGAGTACCACAGCGAAGTAGGCCTCCGGGTCCTCCTCGCCTTCGTTGTCCGGGAGGCGGTCAAGTACGACCGGGGGGTCGAGCCGGTCTTCTGCTTCGCAAGGGAGCACTTCGTCCGGCTCCATCTCCGGCTCCTCCGCGGGCCGAAAGCCGCAGACCGTGCGATCGGGAGGATCGGGTTCGTCCGCCAGTGCGCGAAGTGTGCGTACCGGGACGAGCAGCAGGGCATGTTCCCCGCCTCAGGGTGCTGCCCGGACTGCGGCGCCCCCCTCCGGCCGGTCGGTCCGCTCTGGCTCGGCGGGATCCAGTGTCGGGAGACCCTTCACCTTATGAAGGAGAGGCTGGCGGAGGCGGAGCTTGGGTCGAAGAAGGAACTGGCGACCATTCTTGACTTCTGCTCGGCCGAGCTCCCGACCGCGAGCTTCTACGATTACCACCGCCTCTCGAAACAGCTTGGGTGCTCGCCACCCGACATCGCCCTCGTGCTGGAGCGGATTGCCGATGCAGGGTACCCGGCGACCCGGACTCATTTCTCCGGATACGGGATCAAGACCACGGCACCCCTTGCTGTGATCAGGGCGGCAATAGACCCGGTGGCGGGCGGAAGGTAAATCGGGTGGCGTAATGAAAACAGGAAAACGGGTTATCATAACAAAATAATTCAATAAAACCGGGGTTTTTACCCTTTTATCTTGTCGAAAGACACTTCTTCAGATACCGAAGATCAGTGCTCGACGATGATCGTCAGGAGGTCCCCGTCAATGAGCTTGTGGGTGAGCCCCACCCGCTGGCCCGGATGCTTGACCGATCTTCCCCAGATCCGTGCGTACCGGAACCGCTCCACGAAATCACGGTGCAGCTTGGTGCAGACGTCTGCAACTGTGCTCTTCCTGCGGACGATCAGGGGTTCGTCAAGATCGGCCTCCTCCCCGACGGGCTTGAGATATACCCGCATGAACCCGAGGCTGTCGTAGATGGCGTCCTTGAGTTCCTCGAGGTGGTAACCCGCGGCTGCCGAGATCATGATCGGCGGGCTGCCGAACCGCCCGGCAATGTCGTGCTCGATCTCGAGGTACCGCTCCTTGTCCACGAGATCGACCTTGTTGACGGCGATGAACGCCGGTACGTACACCCGGTTTCCCTGGATCGCATCGATGAGGTCGTCCTGCGTCGCGTTGCCGCGGATGAGAATATCGGCGTTCATCATCTTGCTCTCGGCGAGGATGGACCGCACTTCCTCGATGTCGAGGTCGAGCGTGCCGACCGCGTTGAGCCGGATCCCGCCGTGCGAGGACTTCTTGATGGTGATATCCGGTTTGGGGACATTGATCCGGATGCCGGCATCGTGCAGTTCCTTGATGAGGACATCGAAGTGCCGCTCGTTGAAGACGTCCACGAGGATGATGATGATATCCGCACCCCGCACGACCGCGATGACCTCCTTGCCGCGGCCCTTTCCCATCGCGGCCCCGGCAATCAGGCCGGGGATATCGAGGATCTGGATCTTGGCGCCCTTGTGCTCAAGGGCGCCGGGAACGACCGTGAGGGTGGTAAACGCGTACGCGGCAACGGCGCTCTCGGTGCCGGTGAGCTTGTTGAGGAGCGTGCTCTTACCGGTCGAAGGAAAACCGACGAGGACTGCCGTCGCGTCGCCGGACTTCTTGACCTGGTAGCCCTCGCCGCCCCCGCCGGCTTTCATCGCGCGGTTGACCGCTTCGTCGCGGAGCCTCGCTATCTTTGCCTTGACCCTTCCGATGTGCTTTGACGTAGCCTTGTTATACGGGGTTCTGGTGAGCTCGTCCTCGAGCTCCTTTATCTGTTCCTCAAGACTACTCATTCCTATATTACTCGCTGCACGGGCGAGATATAGTTGTTTATGGCGGCGGAGCGGGATTTTTCCGGGCATCTTTTTTAGAAAGCCTGAAATTCGCGCCCCGGCAAAGAATAGTACACCAGAAAGCCGGGATAACGCCGCTTTCACCCGGCATTCTCCCAAATCCGCTGCCGGAAAGGATGCACGTATGGAGTCGTTTCTTGAGATTATCGGGGTCGTTTGGGTCGCGTTCTGGCTGTACTGGCTCGTGTCTGCGATATGGACCCGGGGGAACTCCGGCAACCGCCAGTTGTTTGCGATCCGGATCGGCCTGGTCTTCCTTATCATCGCATGGTTTGTCATCGTCCAGCCCGGCCGCGGCGGGGACGGAGCCCTCTTTACCCCCTTCGTTCCCGATACGCCGGTTACCGGGGCAGCCGGGATCCTCATAACCATTGCCGGCCTCCTCTTCGCGGTCTGGGCCCGGGTCCACCTCGGCCGGTACTGGAGCCCGGTGGCCGAGATCCAGGTGGACCACCGGCTCATCCGGTCGGGCCCGTACCGGTATGTCCGGAACCCGATCTATACCGGGATACTCACCGGCTTTGTCGGAACCGCAATCGTGATCGGCCTCTGGGTCGCTGTCCTCGCGTGCGTTGTCGGCTTTATCGCCTTCCTGCTGAAGATCCGCTCGGAGGAGAAGCTGCTGCTGGAAAAGTTTGGCGGGGAGTACGTGCGCTACCGGCAGGAAGTGAAGTCGCTCATCCCCTGGGTCATCTGACGCGTACCGGCGGCAGGGCCCCGGACAGCCTTCCGGTCACCGGTCTCCCGCTCGTCTCCTGCCACCGTCCCGTGTTCTCTGTACCATTTGGGAAGCCTTATCCTGCCGGAGCAGAAACCAGAGGGATACCGACTGGCAGCCTGGCGGGGAGGGAAAGGATCGTGCCGGAATTTCTCTTTATAATTTTGGGCATCTGGGCGGTATTCATGGGCTGGCTTTTCATCCCGGCGCTTCTCCGCGGCGGCCCGAAACCGGAGAAGATCTCCCCTACCTATGTGCGACGCTCGCTCCTGATATTTGTCGTAGTTCTCGCCGTCTTTATCGTGGCAGGCCGGTCCGATCCCGGCATATTCCTCATCCGGTTCGTTCCCGATTCCGACCTTACCGGGATGACCGGTGTTGCCTTCACGATTCTCGGCCTCGGGTTCTCTGCGTATGCACGGCTCAGTCTCGGGAGGAACTGGAGCAGCTTGGTCATGATCCGGGAAGGACACCAGCTTGTCCGGACCGGGCCGTACCGGTTCGTACGGAACCCGATGTACACCGGGATGCTCACCGCGTTCATCGGCGCGGTAATTGCAATCGGCATGCTCGCGGCCCTGGCAGCGCTCGCGATCCTTGTCGTTTCGCTCTGGATGAAGATTATGGCCGAGGAAGAGTTGCTCCGGGAGAAGTTTGGCGAGGAGTTTCTCCGGTACAAGCGGGAAGTGCGGGCGGCGATTATCCCGTGGGTCGTGTGAAGGGGACGACCGATCCCTTTCCTGAAACCGGTTCCCGGCACCCCGTGGCCGGGGTGCAGTTGTAAAAAACTATAAGTAACATCTTCGCCCATTTTAACGGGCAACTGCTGCTATAGTGTAGTCCGGCCAATCATGCGAGCCTCTCACGCTCGCGACTGGGGTTCGAATCCCCATAGCAGCATCCCTTCTCCCTTCGCCCGGTTGTCAGGATATTTCCCGGGATGCTCTCTCAAGAATCCTTTCTGATTTTTTTTAGAAAATTCCGGTTCACGTTTGGGAATTTACTGCGGATACCATTGGTCAATGATACGGGTATTCTGTCCGCCGTTAGTTAGACAAATACGTAATACACGAAAAATCAAAAAAAAAACGTCCTGGCGAAAAATCCAACGGTACCGGATGCCCCGGATTTATATACCAACCGTCCGATCATAGCTTATGGATGCCAGTGACCTTCTGAAAGGCTATGAAAAGATCGTTTATTATGTCCTCATATTCCTCTTCGCGGTCATTGTCACCTTCTCGATCGGCGAACTTGTTTACATCGTGTATAATTCTCTCACCGTGGAGACCCCGCTCCTCCTTGAAAACCACGAACTGCTGGGAATATTCGGGTATTTCCTCCTCGTCCTCATCGGCGTCGAACTCCTGGCAACGATATCGGCGTACATCAACGAGAGGGTAATCCACGTCGAGATCGTGATCATGATCGCCATCATCGCCATCGCCCGGGGAGTGATCCTCCTCGATCCTGCCACCGTCAGCGCCCTGAACATGTTCGGGATTGCGGCGATCGTCTTCGCGCTCTGCTCGGGTTATTATTTCCTGAAAAAGGGAGGGCTCGGACGACAGGCGCCTCCCGCGAACCCGTCCCCGCGATACGCACCGCGATCTGCTGCAGCCCTCAGTTCCCTCCAGGCCCGGAAGCAGGTGCAACGGGCCCGGAAGAAGATGGAATAGTCGCGGATCCAAAAACTTCCGGGAGGATCCCGTGCAGGGCAGGAACCGGGGAACGACAATTTCCCGCCGGCTGATGAGGGATTCCCTATCACGACGAAGGGGGAAGAAAGGGAAGTGGCTTATGGTATCGGAAAGAAACATTCCGGTATTGTGCAGTCGAACCACCGGAACCTCCCCGTCATAATCATCCCGGCACTCCTCGTCCTGTTCGTCGCGGTTTCGATCGTCGCTGCAGCAGAACCCCTTCCCGGTTCTCCGGCAGCCATAACCCCGTCCCCATCGAAGATGGAGGTCGGCGTCTTCGTCAACTCCATCGACAACCTCGATTTTGTCCGGGGGACGTACTCCATGGACTTCTATCTCCATTTCCGGTGGACGGACCCCGCCATCAACAGCTCCGGTTTCGAGATCATGAACGGCCAGCCCTCTTCCGAGTACCACTCGCTGGAGAAGTTGTCCGAGAGCAAAGACGGGCCGGTGAAGGAGGAGTGGTACCGGGTCAGGGCGGATTTCATGATCACACCCAATATCCGGGACTTCCCGTTTGAGTCCGGGATCACGCCCATCGAGATCGAAGATGCTGATTATAACAGTTCGGAACTCGTCTATGTCCCTCTCACGGATGAAAGCGGGATAGACAGGGACTTCACCATCCCCGGCTGGAAGATCGGCGCCCCGTCATTCAGCGTTGAAGATCACAATTATCCGTGGAACGAGTCGTACTCGCGGCTCGCCTTCAACGTCCCGATAACCAAGAACGCGGCCGACTCCCTCCTCCAGACGATAATCCCGCCCCTGATCTTCTGCATCATCGCCGGCCTCTCATTCTTCATCCATGTCCAGCACAACGAGATGGTGACGCTCCGCTTCATTCTCGTGACGAACATGTTCATCTCTGCCGTGATGTACCACTTCAGCCAGCTCACCTCGCTCCCCGGCCTCGGCGTGCTCAAGCTCTTCGACAAGTTCATGATCGCGGTGTACCTGTTCCTTGCCATCACGATCATCGTCACCACGCTCTGCTACCTGGCCCAGCACCAGTGGGAAAAACCGGACCTTGTCCAGCCGATAAACCGCCTCGGGGCGATCGCCTCCATCCTGCTCCCTCTGCTGGGCTTCGGGGTTCTCGCCCTGTTCGTATGATCAGCACGGGGAGCCGGGGTCGGGAATTTTTCCTGACGGGTATCTCCCTGCGGCGACCGGAATCGCCCTGCACCCGTACTGGACAAGGTGGCCCTTCATCGCGTTGATGAGCGTCCTGCGGTCCGATCCCGGCGGGATATCCAGCACGTCGTCGAGACCGTAGACGTTGAGATAGTAGCGGTTCCCGCCGCCGGCTGCGGAGCGGGGGGCCTGGTACCCTATCGTCCCGAAATCGTTCGTTCCCTGGATGGCGGAGAACGGATGCACGGTGACGGGTTCCGGGGGGATACCTTCCGGCACCGTATCCCGTGCCCTGATATTCCAGATCAGCCAGTGAGTGAACATTTCCGTAGAACCGGTGACCTCTTCGAGAATGATAGCGAGATACTTCGCGTGGATCCGGCCGATACGGATCCCGGGCGAGCGGTCGTTGCTGTCGCAGGGGAATTCAAGGGGGAATGGTTTCCTGCGGAAGTCAATGTCCACCAGAAGGTTTTCCATGCTGTCATCATCGCCGACGTTCAGATGCCACTCATAGCATATAAAATTTGAGGCGGACGGGACCGTTCGCGTTTGAGTGCAGAAGCTCCGGCAGGAGCAGGATCGTTTCGTAGCTACCGCATCGCGATCATCTGCTTGGGGGTGAGAAGCCACTGGAGCTCACCGGACGGCCGGTGGCCGAACGTGTAGTTCCTGATCTTTGCAAGTCCCCCTTTGGTGAGTACGATTGCTGCATTGTCATGACCGGCAACGATCCTGCTGACAAGCGCCGAGAGTGCAGGCTCGTGCCCGCAGATGAGGACCGCAGCACTGTCGCCGAACTGGGCGGCCCGGTAGCAGACCGTGTCCTGGTCCCCCCCGGGCGCGAGTTCGTCCCAGATTTCGATGCGGTCTTTCTGCCCGAGTGCCCGGGCCACGATCCCCGCTGTCTCGGAGGCCCGGGTATAAGGGCTCGTCGCGATGGCATCGAACCGGAACTTCCCTGCCTGCATTGCTTTTGCAACGCCCCGTATCTCCTTCCGCCCCTGGCCGGTAAGGGGCCGGCTGCTGTCAGGGGAACCACTGGCAGGCGGGCCTGCCCTGCCATGCCTGAGAATATACAAGTCCATGCACGGGAACCTCCCTTGCGCGGAATGGTCGTATGAGATAATCAAGGTTTGGCGGGAAAGATCCGGCACAGGACAGGGGAAATCATCATATCGTCAGAAACCCGTCCGGTGCAAGGCTTGTCGCGAGCATTACCCCGTTGATCTCCTTATGCTCGACCCAGGTCATGGCGGTCTGGAACCGCTTGTCCCGCCAGAACTCCGTGATCGCATCGCCAAGCGGCTTGTAGGCTGAGAGTGCCCTGACCCGATCGTGCAGCCGGGCCATGCCGGCAAATATGCCGGGATGCCGGTCCATCAGCACTGCGATGCGTCCCGTTCCGGCAAGCCCGATCGCGAGGCCGAGCTCGCGGAAGGCAAGGCGGTGTTCCGGCGGCATCCGTATATCGTCGCCGGTCGCAAACGCCCGCACACCGGGGGCTGCCGCGTCGAGAACCGACTCGATGAGGCCGGTATATCCCCCGCCGGTACCTGCCATCAGCTGGGCGATCCGGAAGGCATCGGCAAGGAGGCCCCCGAGACCGAGAGGATCACCGGTCGCCATACCGGAGCCGCGGCAGATAGTCGCTATCTCGGCGATCTCGCTGCTGAGGTAGAGCCTCTGTGCCTGCCCGAAGTCCTGCGCGGCGGTCAGCTGCAGCTCGGAATAGGTGATGAACCCATCGAGCGGGTCGTGCTGGCCCATCGAGGCGACGAGCGGGCGGGAGAGGTCGATCGACATCTTCCAGCACATCCGCCGCGGGCCACCGGAAGGGTGGACAAAAGTGAATGCGGCATGGGCCGCCCGGGCAAGCTCGATCGCCCACTGGTTGTATTTTTGTTCCCTCGTCACCCGGCTCACCCGGTTGAGGGCATGCATCCACTTCGTCAGGTAGTGGAAGTACTGGCCGTCCTGGTCCCACTCAAGACGGTCGTCGTACGGTTCGCCCGGCTTCCGCTCGTTCAGGGGTTTTCCTATCCGGAGGCCCCCCCGGGTCGGGTGCAATTCCCCCTCGCCTTCGGGAAGCCCGCTGATCCATCCTTCCCGGGGGTCGTCCTCCCGGTGCCTGCCGAGCGTATGGTGCACCTGCCCCACGAGCCGCACTGCAAGATCGCGCCAGGCACTGTCGCCCGTCCTCCGGAAGAGTTCGAGATAGTTGCAGACCGCAAAAGCGTCAGTCCACAAGTACCGTCGCGGGCTGGCTGAAACGGGTTCGAGCCCGGTCCCGCTGGCGAATTCCCGCATGATCGCCGCCATGTCTTCCGTGATCGCCTCATCGTTCATGGGTTCCCTCCATCTGCAATGGGGGAAGGATTATAAAAATAATTGCCCGGAAGAATGGGGAACAGTCCGGGCGTTGATATCCGGCAGGGATTACCCGGAAAAACGGAGCTTCCGGGGCTGGTTCCGCGGTCCGGCGGAGGCATCCTCCGGAGCGCCGGTCCCATGCGAACCGCCTGCCGCGGGTGGAGGCAGGGAGTTTTCCGGATGATTACAAGGGCGTTAAAATTTTCGATGGAATTGTAATATATCCCTGCACCCTGCAGCTTAATGCAGGTGATCTCCCGGCGCGTTCCCGCACGCTACGATAGTCTGGGAGGCGTGGAGAATATCCGTTGGAGATCGGGACGGGATTTGTCGATGACAGGCAGGACAACGAAACTCATTAACCCGCACACCGGCGAGATGCAGTGCAAGATCTGCGGGGTGACTTTTTATTCGGCGCAAAAACCGCTCATAGGGGAAGCCTATTACGAGACCGAGCATATCTGCCCGAACGGGTGTCGCGAAGCCCCCGGCCGATCAGGGCATGGGCCGGTGAATTCCGCCCCGGACTGATAAAAAACAAAGAGTCCCCCGGCTCTCCCGGGACAGTGCAGGAAGCGGGGCCAGGCCTTTCGGGGGTTCCCGGGAGGAAAAATTGACCGGAGAATCAGTTCTCATCCTCGAAGAAGACGGGATCATCGCCTTCCACCTGCAGGAGACCCTGAAAAAGGCAGGCTATGCGGTGGAAGAGCCTTCGATCTCGGACGGGGAGGCGCTTGCCCGGCTCAGGAACCCGCCCCTTCCGGATCTCGTCCTGATAGATGCCGGCATCCCGGGGAGATCGCCAATTACCGAGGAGGTGCATCGGATCTGCTCGCAGTCCGGCGTCACCGCCGTCACCCTTACCTCGTTTTCAGATCCCCTGGCAAACCGGCTGGCGGACCGGAGACCATGCGGTATCACCCTGGTAAAACCATTTACCGATAGCGATCTCCTCCGTGCTGTCGCGGAGGCACTCCGGGCCGGGCCGGAATGTAACGAAGCGCGGCGCACGGGAAACAGCGCCTGACAGGGAAGGGGATCCCCTTCCCGTGGTCTGTAACCGGTTGAAAGGATCCCGGGGATTCTGCCCTTGGTTTAAAAAAAAAAGATTGGGGTTTATCCGCGGCGGCGCGGGAGGACCGCGAATACCGTGCCGGCAAGGAAGAGAGCAATCGCCGGGGCTTCCGGGGATACCGGGGATCCAGGGGCTTTGCCGCTCACCGTGATATAGGACTCTTTCACCGAAGGCCTGCTCCCGCCCGGGTATTTCACGGTGAGGGTGACGGTATACGTCCCCGCCAGCGTGTAGGTGTACGAGGGGGCCTGTTCCGAGCTCGTCCCGCCGTCGCCGAAGTCCCAGGCAAACCCCTCCGGCGATCCCGGGGCTTCGGGAGTGAACTGCACCGTGAGGGGGGAGGGGCCCGATGTCGGGGCGCCGGTAAACGAGACCTCCGGTACCGTTTCCGTAGGTTCCGGTGTCGAGATGGCAACCGGTGCCGGGACATACGTCTCTGCCGGTGCCGTTCCGATACTCACGGTGATGGTGTCCGTCTGGGTCGACTGGTTGCCTCCCGCATCGTTCGTCGCGGTGAGCGTTACGGGGAAATTCCCACTGTTCGCATAGGTGTGAGAGGGGTTTTCATCCGTGCTGGTGCTCCCGTCGCCAAAATCCCAGAGCCACTGGGTCGGGGCATTTACCGAGGTATCCGTGAACTGGACGGTCAGCGGTGCAGCCCCGGATGTCAGCGATTCGGTGAAGGAAGCAACCGGCACGGTCCCGTTACCGGCCGCGTTTACCGTGATTATGTTCTCCTGTACCGTCGTGTTGCTCCCGCCGGCATTGCTCGCCATCATAGTGACCGTATAGGTCCCGGCGCTGTCGTAGGTGTAAACCGGATCAGCGGAGGAATCGTTGGTCCCCCCGTCTCCGAACTCCCATTCCCACGATGTGGGGGTATTGGTCGAGGTATCCGTGAACTGGACCGTAAGGGGCGCCGGGCCTGAAACCGGGGATTCCGTGAACGAGGCTACCGGTGCGTCTGAGGCTGTACCGGAAGTGACCGTGATGTACCCGGTCAGCGTATCGACGTTGCTGCCGGCAGAGTTTGTCGCAGTCAGGGAAACGGAATAGGTGCCTGCGGATGTGTACGTGTATGAAGGGTTTTCAAGTGTGCTGGAACCAACGCTGTCGCCGAAGTTCCAGGTCCACGACGTAGCATCATCGGATGCATCCGTGAACTGGACCGTAAGCGGGGCTGCCCCGGATGTCGGGGAGGCGCTGAAACCGGCTACGGGCATCGGCACGGTTGTTGTCATCGTCGTCGCTGGCGTGGTTGGCGCTGTCGTCGGCGCGGTTGTCACAACGGTCGTTGGTGAAGTTGTTGTCACCGTTGTCGCTGCTGTCGTCGGCACGGTAGTCGGAACCGTTGTTACTACGGTTGTCGGAACGGTTGTCGGCACTGTGGTGGGTACGGTTGTTGCTGCGGTCGTGGGCGAGGTTGTCGGTACAGTCGTGGGGACGGTGGTTGGAACAGTTGTGGGAACCGTAGTGGTCTGGGTCGTATTGTCCGCAGCTGCCGGGAAAACGACGAGAAGGGCGATAACGAGTGCTGTTGAGAGTATGAGAAAAGAGAGTTTCCCCAAGCCGAGACGTTCAGCGGGGTGCGTCATGTCTACGGGTTCGGCGTTGTGGCCATGGCGGTCGTGTTACGTCCTCGGAACCCGCCGGCCGGGAAACCCATCGCGTCCATGAGCTGCTGCTGGGTAATACCGAGCTGCTGGGCTGCAGCGGAGAGGTTCGGACGCCCGCTCGTTGCATTCGCGGTGCTGTTCAGGGCATTCTTGAGGTCCTGTTCGGATACGCCCAGCTTGCCGGCAGCGGCAGTGAGCATCGTGTCATTGGTCATGAAGCCCTGCCCGCGGGACTGGTAGTTCCCGCCGGATCCATGGCCGTAACCGTAGCCGTTCGCGTTTCCGTTCGCATTGCCGCTTCCGCTTACGCCGCTGTCACCGGCCGGAGGGGCATTCCCCCCCCCGGAGGGGGACTGGTCGCCGGTTGCCGGTGGGACCGAACTGCCGGTGTCCTGCTGGGTGCAGCCGGCGGTGATGATCCCGGCAAGGAATATCGCCGAGACGATGATGATGATAATGCTGATCTTTTTCATGGTCGTGCCTTTCAGTTCAGAATGATCCAAAAAATTCCGGGAGAGGGAACGGGTAACTCCCGCTTGCGGTTACGCACCCTGCGTTCGGGTCGGCACCCATGAAGGGTGACCTGAGGTCTTGTTGCCGAATGGCTGGCGGTGCGGGCGGAACGATCCACCTTTTTGCCACGCACTCGTGTTCCCGGTGTGCGTGAACGTCGCGTTCATCGCGGGGCCCGGGTGGGCCTTGTGGTATGCCATGAGCCACTGCATCGCCGCTGTCGCGTTACCGCTGGCAATGTCGGCCTGCGGCTGGCTTATATCGACTCCCTGCTGGCCGAGTTTTGTCAGGCTGGCCTGGAGCCGGTCGGTCATCCGGGTCATGTTCACGGCAGGAGGGGCGTTCCCGAACATGCCGGGACGGGTCATATTCCCGAACACGGCGGGGTGGGCCTGGTGGTATCCCATGAGCCACTGCATCGCTCCCTTCAGGTTGCCGGTCGAGAGATCGGCGAGTGCCTGGGTGACGTCCACGCCCTGCTGCCCCAGCTTCGTGAAGAAGCCCTGCAGCCGGGCGGTCTGCTGCGTGGAGTTGATATTCACGGGGTGCGGCCTGGTCTGGTTCCCGAACGCGCCGGGGTTTGCTTTATAGTACGACATAAGCCACTGAACCGCTGCGGTTGTATTGCCTCCGGCAATATCGGCCTGCGGCTGGCTGACATCGATGCCCTGCTGCCCAAGCCTGGCAAGCTCGGCACTGATCCGTTCCTGCTGCTGCGTGGCATTGAAGGCATGGTGATATCCGGCAGCAGGTATTCCTGCACCGCCCCCACCGGTCGCGGGCGAGGTCATCGCGGCCGCACTGACCGGGCTGATAACCAGTCCGATGACCGAGAGGACGATCGATACAATGGAAAGGATTCCTGCAAGATTTTGCGGGGTATTCATCTGTATCCTCCTGTGAATCGGTTATTCTATGATGGCCGAATGTTTTCCCGGCTCATCTTGTAAAGTATATGTTACATTTTGTAATATAAACCTTATTGTGTATCATGTTTTGTTTACATTTTTTTCACGGAAAAGGGAGGTGAATTCCGGAAAGAATCCGGCCCGCCGGCCCTGAAATAAACGGGGAACTATTCTATGGATCAGGACCAAAACCGGTGGTGTGCGGTGCACAAGCGGCACCGGCATCTGCAGTACAGAGTAAAAAATACAATGAAAAAAAAGATCCGATAGCTGTTCGCAGTTCCCTGCCGGTGTTCAGATAGCCCGGAACCGCTTCACGACAATGTCATCGCCTTTCCTTTTGATCTCCACCCTGATCTTCGTGCCCTTGTAGGAGACTTCGTGGATCCCGAACTGCTTAGCATCGATGAGCCGCTGGAGGCTCGCCATGTCCGTCCGGAGCATCCTCTTGAAATCATCGCCCTCGAAAATCACTTTCGCCATCGTTATGCACCCCTGTCCTTCCGGATATGCAGGATAGACCAGCGTCCATATCAATCTTCTCAGGGAATTTCCGGCCGTTTCCTGCATTCCTGAGGGAAAATCCGTGGTTTTCCCGTCGATTTTCTGACCGAAGCATTAAATATCGTTTCCCTGCATACTCCTATACGAGAACTTATGAGCAGGGAGAAGATCAAAGTCCCGGGAAAAGTCTATGAGGAACTGGTAGCCCTCCAGCGTGAGATCCACTTCACGCTCGACCACACCGATACCATCAAGAAGGCAGAAGACCGCGGCTACATGGCAGCGGCCAACTGGATCCGGCAGAACGAGAAGGCGTACAAGGTCGGGTTCTCGTGGGGGTTTGAGCCGATGGAAGACGAGACGCAGGGAACCCTCCGGGACATCCCCCAGCGCGAAGCGCCCCCGATCCGGCGCACCATCTCCCACCCGGGCCAGACGATGCAGCCCCGGTCCTCCAAGAAGTCCTCGTCCTCGGGCAGTTCCGGCGGCGTCGTCGCCGGCATAAAGAACTGGCTCGGCAAATATTTCTGATCTTTTTTCAGGGCGCAATGCTCATCCGTCAGTGCAGCCTACCGGTTGTCATGCCGACCTGTGCGGACTGCGCCAGCTACACGCCGAAATCGAAAGAACGGGGCGAATGCCGGATCAACGGTGAGACACCGCCCGACCGGGACACCGACCGGTGCCCCTCCCGCACCTTTGCAAGAAAGCCGGAACGAACATAATACAGGCACGATATCATGCCGCGGGAACTCTCAGAGAAGGATATCGCCATCCTCAAAAAACTCGCCCCCGAGTGCGGGGAACTCGCCTGCTCGGGATCGGGACACCAGTTCCACTCGATCCTGCCGCCGGTCTCGAACCATTTTTCCGAAAATACGGAGGATTTTATCCGGCGGGTTTCGGGACTTGACGACGAGGAACTTAGGTATATCACCGGACTCATACAGAGCGGTGAGGAGAGCATGGGCTGCCTGCCGCCCGAGGACGTAGAAGCCCTGGTCCGCCTCGTCCACGACCGGCTCTCCCCGGAGACTGCTCAGGAGGTTATCGCCGCCTACGAGTCCGGAGGCGGATGCGGGATCTGACCGGTTATGGACACGCTCCCGCAGCTCATTGCCGCCCTTCATGCCCCGGCCGTAAAGACCAGGAGAGAAGCCGCAGAACTCCTCGGGAAGTCAGGTAATCCCGGAGCGATCGAACCGCTTGCCGGGGCGCTCGCCGACCCCCACCCGGCGGTCCGGGCAGAAGCCGCCCGGGCGGTCGGAAGGCTTGGGGAATCTTCTGCGGTACCGGGGCTCGTGCACGCACTCGATGACGAAGAGCCGAACGTAAGGGCCGCAGCGGTCTATGCACTCGGCCTCATAAAGGACCGGGCTTCCGTGGAAGCGCTCATCCGGCGCCTGAAAGACCGGGACACCATGATCCGGATCGGGGCTGCGGAGGTACTCGGAAAACTCGGCGACCGGCGGGCAGTAAAGCCGCTCGAAGCCCTCCGTGACGACCCGTTCGGAGACGTCCGCGAAGCGGCGGCCATGGCCCTCCGGAAGATCCGCAGGTAAACGGAACGGTGGCTGAACGCGCACGCGTTCCTGCCCTGCGGCCTTCTGTTTTTCCGGTTCCGGCCCAACCTTTTTTTGCCGTTCAACACCCACCTACTGGTACCGATGCGAGGTACCCCATGGCAGAAAACATCGATCTCATGGCCCCGGTAACCCGGATATTCTCTTTGGTCCCGCTCGTCCTCAACACGATCGTCGCGATCATGCTCACGGTCATCGCGGTTTTTTCCGTGTACGACGCAGCCAGCCTGATCGTGCAGCTCGCGACGACCTCAAACGAGTCGGTCAACCTCGTCAACGTCATCAACGCGCTGCTCCTTACGATCACCATCATCGTCCTCTTCGAAACGGTAGCAGTCTACTTCAGGACAAAACACGTAGAGGTCAGGGCGCTCCTCACCGCCGGCCTCACCGGGATGGTCCGGCACGTACTCGTGTACAACGTGGCTACGGTGGACGCGATGCAGATGTTTGCAACCGTAGCCGTCCTTGCTGTACTCATCGCGGGGATTGTGCTCATCAAACCCGAGCCCGCAGGATAAGACAACCCGTTCCGGAAGACGGGTACTTCGGAGTATACTCACCCCTCAGAAAAGAACCGTCACAACGTACATGCAGGATACCGTAAGACCCCCCGATCCCCGCGGAAATATTATCGAAGCCGCGGGACTGAAAAAGGCGTATGGCAGCACGGTCGCAGTCGACGGGATCCGGTTCTCCGTGAAGAAGGGGGAGATCTTCGGGTTCCTCGGCCCGAACGGCGCCGGCAAGACGACGACGATGAAGATGATCACCTGCGTCTCCCCCCGGTCGGGCGGCACGCTCTCGGTCTTCGGCATCGACCCGGAGACCGATCCCGCCGGCATCAAGGCGCGGCTGGGGGTCATCCCCCAGGAGACCAACCTCGACCCGGACTACACCTGTTACGGGAACCTCATCTCATACTCGCGGTACTTCGATATCCCGCGCCAGGTCGCAGAGGAACGGGCGGCAGCGCTCCTCGATTTCGTGCAGCTGGCGGAGAAGCGGGATGTGACCGTCGAGAAGCTCTCCGGGGGGATGAAACGGCGGCTCATCCTCGCCCGGGCGCTCATCAACAACCCCGACCTCCTCATCCTCGATGAACCGACCATCGGCCTCGACCCGCAGGCCCGGCACCTCATCTGGGAGAAGCTCAGGAGCCTCCAGGCACAGGGGAACACGATCGTCATGACGACCCATTACCTCGATGAAGCCGCACGCCTCTGCGACCGGCTGGTCATCATGGACAACGGGAAGATCCTCGTCGAAGGAACACCGGCGGATCTCGTCCGGCGGCACGTAGGCGAAGAGGTCGTCGAAGTTGAGACTACGGACGAAGTCATCGCTTGCCTCGACGGCATGAAGATCCCGTACGAGCACTTCGGGGACATGCTCCAGATTGCGACGGGATCGTCCCGCGAGATCGCGAGAGTGCTGCTCGAACGCTGCCAGCCGAAGAAAGTGCTGACCAGGCCGGCTACCCTGGAAGACGTATTCCTGAAGCTGACCGGGAGGACTCTCCGGGAGTGACCATGACGGGCCGGGTATCGATTCCCCGGATCACGCGGCGTGCGTGGAAGGTGTGGTACCGGAACCTCGAGGTCTTCTTCAAGACCTGGAAGGTCAACTTCTTCCCGCCGTTCATCGAGGCCCTCCTCTACCTTCTTGCCATCGGCCTCGGCCTCGGGACGTATGTCCGGGAGATAGACGGCGTCCCGTACGTGAACTTCATCGCGCCCGCCATCCTCGGGATAGCGGTGATGAACTCGGCCTTCTTCGAGTGCACCTACGGGTCGTACGTCAGGATGTACTACCAGAAGAGTTTCGACGCGATGATCGCGACGCCGCTCTCCATCGAAGACGTCATCGCGGGGGAGCTCCTCTGGGGTGCGACCCGGGCGGTCCTGTACGTCGTGCTCATGCTGCCGGTCCTCGCCGCGTTCGGCGTCATCTCGCTCCCGCTCTCCCTTCTCGCGATCCCGGTCGCATTCCTCGGCGGTCTCATGTTCGCCGGTATCGCGATGTGCTTCACGGCGATCACGCCCAGCATCGATACCCTGAACTACCCCTCGTTCCTCTTCATCACGCCGATGGTCCTCTTCTCCGGAACATTCTTCCCGCTGACCGTGATGCCGGCCCTCCTCCAGGACTTCGCCTACGTTGTCCTCCCGCTCACCCACATCGTCGCGATCCTCCGCATGCTCACCCTCCCGGCGCTGTCATGGGTGGCGGCGGCGAGCCTCGCCTGGATTGCAATAGTCACGGTCGTCTTCTGTGTCCTGGCCATCAACCTCATGAAACGAAGGCTGATCATCTGAACGCCGGCCACCGGGCGTAGCCCGCGTCATGGCCGGGCAACCAGCCGGGGAATGCCGCGCCGGAAGAACGGTGTCCCGTGCAGATTCCCGGACAAAAAGGGACGAATGAGAAGCCATAAATCCCCCTGCCGACAGAAGCTATGCCGGCATTACAGATGACAAGATTCCGTACATACATCTTCCTCTACCTCATCTCCTTCTCCGGCCTGCTCTGGTGTGCGTTCCTCTCGTGGTACGCGGGATACTTCCTTGAAGGGGTGATGATGGCCGGGCTGATCATCGTCACAAACCTGATCGTTATCATGATGCACTTCCGCAGCTGAACAGGGAAAAACCCCGAAAGTCTTTGGATCACCTTTTATCCGATGCAGGCAAGATTCCCTCTCATGCGCCGCGGCCAGATGTTCCTGTTTTATCTCCTCTGCACCGCCGGCCTCATCTCCTCCATCTTCCTTCTCGGAAGCACCGTCCTCTTCTCCGAAGGGATGATGATGGTGGGACTCATCCTCCTCACCAATGTCGTCATTGCCGTCATGCACCTGCACAGCTGACCCGGCATCGGGAGAGCCGGGTATTAAAACAGAAAAAATGTCCGGCCGGGCACAGTACCCGGTACTAATGCCCGTCGCGCCGGATTTTCAGGACAAACAGCACTTCGCCTTCTATCCTCTCCTGTCCTGCAAGGGAAGAGGAATAGCCGCGCTCCGCAAAAAGCGCGGCGACCTCATCAGGCCCCGTCAGCGACGAGACCAGGAGGAGGATCCGCCCCCCCGGCGCCAGGACCCGGCCGACACCGGCCGCAAACCGCCCGATGACCTGCCTCCCGGTCACTCCGCCATCGAGGGCGTACTCAAGCCAGTCGTCCACCCGCTCGTCCGGCCGGGTGGGGAGATAGGGCGGATTGAAGACGATGAGATCGAATTTCCCGCAGATGCCGGCGAGGAGGTCGGCCCGGATTACCTCAAGGCCCCGCCCGCGTGCGGCGGCGGCAGCGTGGGGGTTGATATCGGTGGCGATGACCGGGGCGACCCTCCCCAGTTCCGCGGCGATGAGGCCGGAGCCGGTCCCCACTTCAAGCACCCTCTCACCGGGCCTGATTTCCGCCATCGCGGCTTTCAGCAGGAGACAGGTGTCAGCCTCGGGCTTGTACACCTGCAGGGAATCGCGGGGCATGTACTCAAAGATTGTCCTTTGGCATTTATGAGAGATTGGACTGCCGGTACCGAATAATGCCGGTGCTTTGCGGATATGCAGCCGCGATTGGACAGAACTCAAATAAACTCACCGGCAGTTTACGAATCTGAAACCATCCCGTGAAACCTGGCTGGCAAAACCCTGAGAGAAAGAGAATGACAACCGGATAACGCCATCGGGGTGTCAGTAAAGGCAGTACTGCCGGCAGGGGCGGGTGACCCGGGCTTCCTTTCCGGCCCCCTTCACCCGGTAATGGATTCCTTAAAAATGCCGCGCCCGGCATCGTCACAATACCGCCGGTAATTTGTGGCGACACCGGCTGGCGAGCTGTTCGCATAACAATAGGCACAGAGGTGCGGGCAGCTCGAGTACTGCCCGATATCCTTCGAGACGATGCACCGGCACGCGTTCCGCTGCCCGGGGTCCTTCAGCAGCCGCCCCGGATCGGCAGGGGGTTGGGCGCCGCTGAGGACCTGCCGGCCCCCCGGGTGCAGGAAATCCATCAGGACGCGGTCGCCGGCAAACTCCTTTTCAATCAGATCGTAACTGATGCACTGCCCCCGGCCGATGCCGTAGGGTGACAGATCCCGCTGTTCGGCGCAGGCCGTGACCGTCAGGCCCCACCGCCGGTTAAGCGCTGCAAGGCCGGAGCAGAACTCCCGGATCTCGCTCTCGGTAAATTCCCGGACGGTCGGGAAGCCCAGCCTCTGCAGGTTCCTTTTGACCTTAGCGTATTTTCCGATATCCACGAAGCTGAAGACAAGCCGCTCGCAGAAGGGGTGGATCCGGTCACCGATGGCCCCGATCCGGTCGAGGAGCGTACTGACCGTCAGGGAGTCCGCGAGGATAAGCGGGTCGGACCGCCAGACAACTTTCCCTTTCCCGATCCGCCGGGACAGGCGGATGAAGGTCCCGATCCGCTCTTCAAGAGGGGGGACAACGGGTTCGAGCCCCTCATTCCCGTAATCGTTGAGGGTATAGAGAAAGTAATAACCATACCCTTCACGGTCGAGCGTGTCCAGGTGAGGCATGAACGGGGCAGGGTCCTTGGACCAGAAGACGAAGAGCCGGGCCTTTGCAAAGGAGACATAGACCGGGCTGCCCCCGAACGGGCTCTTCCACTTCACGTATCCCGCACGGAGCCGGGCCATGAACCATTCGCCATAGAAGGCCGGGATATCGGTCGAGCGGCTCGCGGAGACGATGACGGGAGCGATGGCGTCGACAGCCCGCGGCGCCGGATCGGGGGCAGCCGGATCGCCGGTCTCCAGCGGAATGCGCTCCCAGCCCTTCCAGCGCATCCCCGCTCGCCCGCTCCTGCCCGCCCTGCCGCCCTGTTCGGGAACGTTGATCTGCATTACGCAAAATTCGCGATGGTCGCGAAATCCTCCAGGTACAGTTCCTCGGGCCTGCTTTTGAGGATCTCTTCCGGCAGGGCGGCGATGAGCCGGTCGGCCCAGATCCGGTCGAGCATACCCCCCGATCCCTTCAGGCAGTTCCGGACGGTCTTGCGCCGGTGGGAGAAGAGCGCCCGGACCACATCCGCGTAGCGCTTCCGGTCATTGACCGGAAAGATCGGGGGCCGGGGGACGATCTTCACCACCATCGAATGGACCTGGGGCCGGGGCGAGAAGCAGTTCGGGGGGAGCCGGAAGCACTGCTGCACGGTAGCGAACGTCTGGACCATGATCGAGAGGCGCCCGCAGTCCTTGGTCCCGGCCGGTGCGATCATCCGCTCCGCAAACTCGCTCTGGTACATCAGCACGGCGGCTTCGAAGCCGGCCTCGAGCAGCCGGAACGTGATCTTTGACGATACGGAATACGGCAGGTTGGCGACGACGAGGTCGAAAGGCGGGATTCCGCACCGGGTCGCATCCCCGTGCTGCAGGGTGAGCTGCCCGCGTGCGATTTCACCGGAAAAACGGGCTGCAAGTTCGTCGCAGAGGCCCGGATCGAGCTCGATTGCGTGGACGACTGCCCCGCGGCTCAGGAGGGCGGCCGTGAGCGCGCCGTTGCCGGGCCCGATCTCGAGGACCCGGCGCCCATCCACCCCGACGATCCCGGCGATGCGGTTTATGGCATTCCTATCGACGAGAAAGTGCTGGTCGTGGTGCGCTCTCATGGTGCGGCGCCTTACTTGGTCGTGAACAGGTGGTACTTGACGTTCGGGTCCTGGAGCTCTTCCATGATCCGGGACTGGATCATCTTATCGGGGTGCGGGATCGACTTGATCCTCGCGGAGATATCGGCGAAACTCTCGAACGGCTTCTTGTTCCGCGACTCGAGGATCTCCCACATCAGCTTCTTCCCGATGCCGGGGAGGAGGTGGAGCATGTGGAGCTTCGGGGTGATCGAGATCGCCTTGTTGAAGAAGGTGACGAAATCGGCCTCCCGCTCCCGGATCAGTTTCTCGAGGATGAACGGGAGCTCGCCCCGGGCGGTCTGGGTCAGTTCCTCGTACCCGATCCTCCGCTTAACCCGCTCGATCTTCTCTCGTTCGGAGTCTCCGATATAGACCTTCTCGTGGAGTTCGAGGGTAACGGAAGGCTTGGGCACGAGTTCGAGGAGCTTGAACTGCTCGAGGCCGACAGCCTGGACGATCGGCTCGCGCTTGAAAGGCGGCCGGGGATCATCGGGATGGCCCTTGATGAGCACATCCAGTACGATCGCGTTGACTTCCTTCTTCTCCGCCTTCATGGTTCACACCTCAGAAGTGTGTCATTACCAGTTCGATGATAGCGTCGAGTTCTTCAGGAGTGAGGGTATACCGCTCCTTGGCAAAGATCGCACGCACTTCATCGCGGGTCTTTGGCATGATGTTGGCGATGCGGTACGCGATCTCCGGCTTCATCTTCTCCATCTTCGTAAGCCCGGCAACGAGCTCGCGCGACTTCTCCGGAGTAGTCTTGGCGAGCGTGTTGGCGTGCTCCATGCTTCGCCTGAACTCGTAGGACATCTCCTTCTCCGCAGCGATCCTCTCGGATTCCACCCCGAGCAGGACCTCCCGCATCTCGGAAAGGGTGACCTTCTCTTCGCTAATGACAGCCTTTACTTTCATGCCAGTACCAGAGTGAATTTACTTTTGGGCTTTTAGATGTTGTGGTCTTGCGATGACGATCTTGTCCGCATCGCCGTCGCGTATGGTGAGCATCCATGCCCGGCCGCGCTGGCCGATGACGGTGCCGGTCTTTCCGTGGAAGCGGCGGTGGGGCATCCCTTTCTGGATGCTCGGCTCGACGACAACATGGACGCGGTCGCCGATCTCGAACTGCTGGATGACCGAGGTCACCGGCGGCAGCCCGCGCTTTCTCAATTCCTTCTTGAACTTGTACCGTGTCTTCTTCCGTGGGCCGTTGTGGTGTGCCATGGTTTATTCTCCCTCCCTTGCTCCTTCCACCTGGACTACATCGAGGCTGGTGACGCGAGCCGTTCTCTTCAGGTTCCCGGCGAGACTGGGGACCGTCCTGCCCCCGTCGCCCGATACGAGTTCTTTGATGTAGAGACCGGCTTCGCCGAGGACGTCGACAACAAATTTCCCGTCCTGCATCCCTGCATACCCGATATCGAGGACTCTGCGCTCCCGGATCTTGTCGGCTCTCCGGTGGGCGACCCGTTCGGGCGTGCGCTGGTGTATTGTGACGCCCTGCAGGGCTGTTAAGGCTTTTGCGAACTCGTCCGCAGATAATTCGCCGTCAACCTCGACCAGGATCCTGTATTTTTTATGCGCTTTGTTTGACTTAAGGGTTTCCACCTCGCCCCGTTCGCTCCAGCGCTGGATCGCGACCGAGACCCTCCCGTCCGCGGACCGGTTGACCGCCGCCTCGACCGCCGCAAGATCCAGGGTGCGCCGCTTCGGGCTGACCACTTCGAGGATGAACGGCCGGCCGGTACCGATCATCCGGGCATCGATGTCTTCCCGGCCCGCTCCGTGGAGGACCGCGTTCTCCGCGTCGAAGAGCTCAATGACCGGCCGGCCTATCAGCTCCTCCACCGAGTCAAGGTACTGGGCGCCGGTGAAGTTGCACTTCTCGCATCCCTTCCCCCGGCAGGCCCGGCAGTCCCAGTGGGTCTGGGGGATGCCGCGTTCGAACTTCTGGTACCTGCCGTAAAAGAAGACCGAGTTCACCTGCACTTCTACGACGGAATTGGCCAGGTCGAGGATGACGACCACGTCCGGGTTCCTGAAGTCCACGGCTCTGCCGGTCCGGGACGAAACCGCTTTTCCCACTTCCCGGTTCACCTCGGACTTGAAGGGCTCGGGCTCCGGAAGGGAGAGGTCGCTCCAGACCATCTCCTCGTTCTCGGCGATGAGCGGGGGGACCCGGCAGCCGACGAGGAAGGTCGAGAATTCGATCCCCGAGACGGCCTCCGCGACCCGGTCCGCCCATGCCGGGACAGAGCTGAAGAAGTTGTTGCAGACCCAGCAGGTTCCGGTGAATTTCTCGTACGGCTGGTTCTCAGCAATCGCCCGGGCTATCCGGAGCCCCGAGCCCCGCTCGTCGTTCGAGAGGCCGTGCGAACGCTTGCCGAAGAACCGGCCAAGGCAGTGGTCGCATATCCCGCCATATGCCAGTATCAACGGTACGATTTCGTTTATTTCCATCCGCACTTCCTCCTGTCGAGCTCGTTGTTGAGCACCGTTATCGCGTGGTCCGCGTGGAGGCACGCCGGGCCCACCGAAAACCTCGGGCAGCCCCTGAGGACCTCCTCCTCAGCTTCCGTGAAATTCAGGTGGTCGGAGAGGAGGTACGCGTCCGGCAGCGCCCCCGCACCCCGCACATCGGAGCCGTTCTCGTCAAGGACCGCAAACGCGTGCTCCGCGACAAGCCGTTCGAGCCCCCCCTTCCTGACCGAGACGCCCGGCGCCGCTTCCCGGAACTCGTTCCCACAAGGAATATCGAGGGCTTTCCTGATGAGGGCGCCTGCACTCCGCTCGTCGGGCGAGAGCGACCGGACCGAACTGCCTGAGAACAGGACGGTCTTCGGGACCGGTGACGGTGGCCCGCAGAGCACGAGGAAGCATTCCGTGTCTCTCCTGAGGTCGTGCGAGAGGAAGAGGCTTGCGTTCACGCACCGGCAGAGGACATCCATCCGCCCCCCGCTCCCCGGCAGGTCGTTTAACGAGAACGACCCGTCCGTCCGGGCGAGATGCCCGATGATCGCAAACATGGTCATTTACTGCATTCCGGAGAAGCGCTTCATCAGGCGCTGCATGTTGAATTTCCCGCCACCGCCCCGGAGGTTCTTGAGGGTTCGCTGCATCATCTTGAAGTACTTGAGGAGCTCGCGGACCTCGTCCGGCGTCGCCCCTGCCCCGTGTGCGATCCGCTGCATTCGGGAGCTGTTGATGAGGCCCGGGTCGTCCAGCTCCTTTG
This sequence comes from Methanoregula sp., assembly GCA_035515395.1. GTDB lineage: Archaea > Halobacteriota > Methanomicrobia > Methanomicrobiales > Methanospirillaceae > Methanoregula. Next base: position 29,126 of record DATJBJ010000035.1, read on the forward strand.
GCGTCATCGAGTCCATGATGATCCGGTACCGGACCATCTTGGTGCTCGTCACATCGTAGACACCCTCGGGGAGCTCCATGCTGCCCATCGGGAGCATGTTCATGATCTGCTTCAACGGGCCCATCTTGTTGAGGGCTTCGAGCTGCTTGTACATGTCCCTGAGGGTGAACTTTCCCTTGAGCATCGCGTTGGTGTCGAAGTCCTCGCCCTTGATCGCCTCCTCCGCCTTCTCCGCGAGGGCTTTTAAGTCCCCCATACCGAGGAGCTGCGAGATGAAGCCGTCCGGGTCGAACCGCTCGAGGTTCTCGATCGTCTCCCCGCTGCCGATGAAGACGATCCCGCTCTTCGTCTCGGCGACTGCTGAGAGCGCCCCGCCGCCCTTCGCGGTCCCGTCCATCTTGGTGATTATGACCCCGTCGATGCCGATCGCCTCGTGGAAACGCCGTGCCTGCTCGCTCGCCGCCTGCCCGAGCGCTGCATCGATGACGAGCCAGCGGTGCGTGGCCTTCGTGATCGCGTTGAGCTCGACGATCTCCTGGATGAGCGCAGGCTCTAAAGCGTGGCGGCCCTGGGTGTCGACGATAATGAGTTCCAGATCCTTCAGCGCAGCGAGCCCGTTCCTCGTGATCTGACGGGCGTCGGTCGCCTTCGGGTCGCCGAAGATCGGGACGTTGATCTTGTTGCAGAGGGTGGCGAGCTGGTCGTAGGCGCCGGGCCGGAACGTGTCTGCACAGATAACCCCCACTTTTAAGCCCTTCTTCTGGAAATACCGGGCGATCTTTGCGGTCGTCGTAGTCTTGCCGCTTCCCTGCAGGCCCGCCATCAGGATCGTCTGGGGCTCGAGCCGGACTTCGGCCGATGCCCAGACGAGCCGTACGAGCTCCTGGTACACGATCCGGAGCACGTGCTCCCGGACATTCGTCCCTTTTGCGAGCTGCTCGTCGAGGGCCCGGGTGCGGATCGCCTGACTGAGCTCCATCACGAGCCGGACGTTGACATCGGAAGAGATGAGCGCCCGCTGGAGATCCTTGATCAGCTCGTCTACTGCGGCCCGGTCGACAACCGTCTTTCCCGCAAGCTTCCTGAGCGCGTCCTTGAGCGACGTGGAGAGGGTGTCGAGCACGGTTCAGGCCTCCCCCAGCAGTTCTCCGACAAGCTGCACCGGCTCGAACGGCATGATGTCCTCGTACGACTGGCCGGTCCCGAGAAACATGAGGGGCTTTCCTATCGTGTGGGCTATCGAGATCGCCGCACCCCCGCGGGAGTCCATGTCGGCCTTCGTGAGGACGACCGCATCGGCCCCGACCGTCCGGTCGAACTCGGCTGCCCGGACGACTGCGTCGTTCCCCGCCACCGCCTCGTCCACGTACACGATGAGGTCGGGCTTCATGACCCGGCGGATCTTTTCGAGCTGGTTCATCAGGTTGGCCTTGTTGTGGAACCGGCCCGCCGTGTCTGCGAGGATGACATCGATCTTGTGGGACTGGGCGTACTGGACCGCGTCGAAGAGGACCGCCGACGGGTCGGCCCCTTCCTGGTGCTGGATAACCTTAATCCCGATGCGTTCGGCGTGCACGGCAATCTGCTCGATGGCGCCTGCCCGGTACGTGTCACCGGCACCGATCACGACCGAATATCCCTGCTTCCTGAGATACGATCCGATCTTTGCGACGGTAGTGGTCTTGCCGGTCCCGTTCACGCCGGTGAACAGGATCTTCACCGGTCGCTCGTGGGTATCGATGTACCCCTTCAGGTCGAACCCCTTCCCGAGGACGTCGAGGAGGGCATGTTTCAGGGCCCCGGTAACGAGGTCGTCGACAGATTCGCCGATCTTCCGGTGGCTTCCGACGAGTTCCGCCCTGACACGGGCGATGATGGCATCGGTAACGGGGAGCGCAACGTCGCTTTCGAGGAGGGTCATCTCGAGGTCCGAGAGGGCGTCGGCGATGTTCTTCTCGGAGACCACCAGCTCGCGTTCGGTGATGAGGACCCTGATCTTACCGACAATCCCCGGGCCGGCCGGCGGGGCGGCCCCGGGAGCGGCTGCCGGTTCCTTCCCCCCTCCCGCGGGGGCCTTCGCGGCTTTGGGAGGCACTTCCTGGTCCGGAGCCGGCGCCGGGGCTGCTGCCTTGATGCTGCTGCCCAGCCGTTCCCGTGCGGCCCTGAGCTTTTCCTTGAGCCCCCCGAACATTCAGCGTCTCCCGGTTGCCAGGGCTATTCAGCGATCTGCCCGGATGCAACCGCCTGCTGGTATCCCTGCTCGAGGCGCTTGTTGATCTCGGTCATCTGGACCCGGAGCTTGTCGAGGGTCTCGGTGACCTTCTTCTGGGAGGCTTCCATCTCGATGACCCGTTCCCTGAGGTACTCGACGGCCTCCTTGTTCGTGCGCTCGACGACGACTTCTGCCCCGATGCTGATAAGGACCTTCTCCGGTTCCACGAGTTTTGCCCTCACGCTGGCACCGCCGCCGATCTGGAGGAGGACCGTACCGTCCTCCGAATCCAGCATTCCCTCAAGCGCCTCGATGGCTGCGAGTGCCTCCATCCTTCCGTTCTCGAGAAGTTCCAGCTGCTGGACGAAGATCTCCGACTGCTGGCCGTATTCCTTCAGGTAATGCTGGAGCGTCATCAGTTCACGCTGGTCCATCTGCTGCATTGGTGTTGCCATAGAAACCGCCCTCCCCTACAATCGCCGTAACGGGATAAATCTGGCTCCTGATATGTATGTCCTGCCGAAGCATAAATACATCATTGTGGGATGCCCTTGCGTTACCGTCCTGCCGGACCGGGCCGGGAGCATACCGCATTTCCCGGAAAGAGCCGGGGCGGGAATTCTTCCGGAAGGACGGGAACGGGACCGGCTTCTCTTCCCGCAGTAAGGAGATCCTGCGTGAATTCCACCGCATTCTCCTTCGGAGGATGGTTGCTGGTTTGCCAAACATTAATATCGCCCGGGTTGACGTCTTTATTGTCCATGCCGGAGCCCGGGTCCATCTCCATCCTCTATATCGATGACGAGCCGGCCCTTCTCGAAGTTACGAAGATGTTCCTTGAGCGGATGGGGACATTCTCCGTCACGACCGCTCTGTCGGCCGCAGCCGCACAGGACTGCCTCGCGTCCCGCCGGTTTGATGCCATCGTCTGCGACTACCAGATGCCGGTCTGCGACGGCATCGAGTTTTTGCAGCGGATCAGGAGCACCGATCCCCTCACCCCGTTCATCCTCTTCACCGGGAAAGGCCGGGAGGAGATCGCCATCAAGGCCATCAACAACGGGGCCACCTTCTACCTGCAGAAAGGAGGGGACGTGAAAACCCAGTTCGCGGAACTCGCCCACCGGCTCAGGATCTCGGTTGCCGCGGCCCGAGCCGAAGAAGACCTGCAGAAAAATTTCGTCGCGCTCCAGGAGCAGGAGAAACTGCTGAAGGACCGGGAGGCGTACTACCGGGCGGTCTTTGAGAATACCGGGACCGCGATGGTGGTCATCGACAACGACACCACCATCGTTCTCGCGAACGAGGAGTCGGAGCGCCTCTTCGGGTATCCCCGGCAGATGATCGAAAGGACTATGCGGTGGACCGATTTTGTGCCCGGATCCGAACGCGGGAAGATGCTTGCGTGGCACCGGGCACGCCGCGAAGAGGGCGGATCCGCACCCCGGGACTACGTGTCGTCCATCATCACCCGGTCCGGGGAGGTCCGGGCGGTCCGCATCACCGTGGGCATGATCCCGGGATCGGACCGGAGCGTAGCCTCGCTCATCGACATCAACGACCAGCTGAAGGCGGACGAGGCGCTCCGGCAGTCCGAGACGCTCCACCGGACCATCTTCGAGATGTCACCGGAGCCGATCGTGCTCACGAACGCCGAAGGGGTTCTTGGCTATGTCTCGCCGGCCTCGCTCGCAATGTTCGGCCTCTCGTCGGAGAAGGAAGCCCTCGGGACGCCGATCCTCGACTGGATCGTGCCGGAGAAGCGCGAGGAAGTAAGGCTCGCCGTCCGCAGGTTCATGCAGGGAGGGATGCAGACAGCCCCCCCGTCGCTGTACGATGTCCGGAGGAAGGACGGGACGCGTTTCCATGCGGAGATCAGTTCCTCGAAGCTGATCAGTGCCGAGGGAAAAACCGTCGGGATGGTCTCCATCATCAGGGACGTGACCGACCGGATCACGGCCGAGACCGCTATCCGGCGGGCCGGGGAGAAACTAAACCTCCTCTCATCGATCACCCGGCACGACATCCACAACAAGCTCACGGTCCTCCTGGGGTATATCGAGCTCGCCCGGGTGGCAAAGGACCCGGATGCTGCGCGGGACTTCCTCAAAAAGATCGACGAGATCGCGGGCATGCTCGGCGAGCAGATCGAGTTCACCAGAGACTACCAGGAACTCGGCGTCCACTCCCCCGCGTGGCAGGGCCTCTCGGCCATCATCGCCCGGGCGGGGCGCGAGCTGGGAACCGGGAACCTGAAGATCGCTGACGAGTGCGGGTTCCTGGAGATCTTCGCCGATCCGCTGCTGGTGAAGGTTGTGTACAACCTCATCGACAACGCCGTCCGGCACGGCGGGCATGTCAGCACCATACGGTTCGGGTACGAAGATAAGGGCACCGAGCTGGTCCTTACCGTCGAGGACGACGGCGAAGGGGTCGCCGTTCAGGACAAGGAGCGGATCTTTGCAAAAGGGTTCGGGAAGAACACCGGCTTCGGCCTCTTCCTCGTCCGCGAGATCCTCGCGATAACCGGTATGACCATCAGCGAGACCGGGTTCCCGGGCAAGGGGGCCCGGTTCGAGATCCGGGTCCCGTGCGAGGACTACCGGTTCCGGAGACCCGGGTAGTGCGCAGGCGTTCTGCCGAACGGAACTTTTTATCCCGGCAGGCATCCGTTCTTTTCCGGGTCTTCAGCAACGGGACACCGGCCCGGCAGGGAGCCCCGATAGCCTGACGGACCTGAACGGGACATCCCCCCACCCAAAACCTCATCTTCTCCCCGCACCCACCAGCCCGCCATGCCAACGATCGCTGTCCTCATAACGGACATGTTCCAGGATATCGAGTACCAGAAGCCTGCCGATGCGTTCAGGAAGGCGGGCCACGAGCTCACCCATGTCGGACTCCGGGCCGGCGTGCAGGTCAGGGGCGAACACGGGTTCCCCCTCAGGATCGACAGGGCGGTAAAAGACGTCTCCGCAGATGACTTCGACGCCCTCTTCATCCCCGGCGGTTACTCGCCGGACAAACTCAGGGTCGACGACGACGCGATCCGGTTTGTGAAAGAGTTCTTCGAGGCTGGTAAGCCGGTCTTTGCCATCTGCCACGCGCCCCAGATCCTCATCACTGCACAGCTGCTGAAAGGACGGTGGGTCACGGGCTGGAAGTCGATCGTGCAGGATATCAAGAACGCCGGGGCCGAGTACGTGGACAAGGATGTCGTCGTCGACCGGAACCTCGTCTCGAGCAGGATGCCGGCCGATATCCCCGCGTTCATCCGGGAGTCGCTCGCGCTGCTCGCGAGGAAGTATCCCCACGATGCAGCGAAACAGAAGATGATGCCGGCGATCAGCCGGTGATTGTAGCAATTTTTTTGGACCACACCGGGAGACCAGCACCGCCCCTGGTGCATCATTCAGAAGTCACGAAGATGCACCAGAACCGGCGCGGGACAGGCCACGGAGCGATCGCCTGCTGCAGATACTTTCTCCCTGTCACTGCCCCTTCCGCGCTACGAGCTCTATCTCGACCGTGGCGCCTTTCGGCAGTGCCGCAACCCCGACAGTGGTCCGGGCAGGATAGGTGCCGTTGAAGTAGCTGCCGTAGATGGTATTCACGGCAGCAAAGTCGCTGATGTTGGTCACGTAAATCCTTGCCTGGACGACGTCCTTGAACCCCAGCCCGGACGCCCCGAGGACGGCACGGAGGTTCTCCATGGCCCGGCCCGCCTGCTCTCCCGTTGTCCCGGAGAGGGTCCCTGTCGCGGGGTCGATGCCGATCTGGCCGGAGAGGAACAGGAGGTCGCCCGACTGGATGGCCTGGCTGTACGGCCCGATCGGCTGCGGCGCATTCCCGGTGAAGACAACGGTTCCCGCCGGGTTTACCGGGCGTGGCCCGGAGAGTCCTGCGATGAGGGCCCCCGCAAGGAGCCCGCAGGCGAGCACCAGTACGAGAATCACGGAATTCTTGTCGACAGTCATGGTATCCTGTTGCAATCAGTCGTCACCCGTCATCAGGATATCGGAATGAAGGGGAATGGCAGGACCGGGAGGATCGGGAAAAACCCTGGCGATCCCGGATCGCTTTGCGCCATAAGGATGCCAGGCGGGACATCCCGGGATCGTCCCCCGGTGGCTGGCTTCTCATTTCAAAGGGACAGCCGGCTATTGTTTTTTTCTCCGGTGTGCAGCAAGGAACCGGTACCCGATGACGGCGAGGCCCGACAGGAGGAATGACAGGACGACAACGACGATGACCGGGCACAAGTCGGGGGCGTTCGCGGTGCACGTGGCGGGTTCGGGTTCCATACCATCCGGTTGGGCTGACGCAGGATAACGCTGGCGTTGGGTGAAAATTATTTTTTTTAAGTTACTCGGAGCCGACCCCCGGGAAAGACCCGGGACAAAAAAAGTTTGTAATCCGGAACGACTCCCGCGAAAACGCGGGGTTCTTTTCCGGGCTCCGGCCGGTCTTCCCGCGTCATGCTGCGGGCAGTGCGTGGGCAATGGCCTGGAGAATCGCGATGATGATGTTAAGGAACAAATTCCAGTCAAACATACTCGCTCACCTCCTGTGCGGTTGTAGCTGATCATCAGTGTGCTACAGTATAGCACTGACTATGAGTGAAAAAAAATTTGGAGTCATCGGAACGTTCATAAAAAGGAGACCGGGGTTGTCACCGGTATTCACCACGCGGACCGTTGTACTCCCGGTTGAGGATTGAGAAACCAGACAGGGATCACTTCCTGTGCCGGCGGTGCGTGCAGGCGGCCCCGGCGCCCCGCCACAAATCCGGTATCCCTTTAAGGCAGGGCTCCCCATATTCCGGACAGAATTCCGGAGTCAAACCCGATGGTGATGTATCCCTGGCTGCCCGTCTCGTTCGCTTCGTTTACCGAAGCAATCGTCTTCAGCATCGTGTACTTCGGATGGGCCGCGAGCGAGATTGTCGGGTCCCTGATCCTTCCCCGGCTCCGCCAGCGCCGGGAGGGCGTGAGACTGGAGAGAAAAGACAAGGGTTCCGGCCTTACCGTGAATATCGGTATTTTCGCCTCTCTCTTCATCATCTTCGCCTTTTCCCGGGTGCAGATCGGCGTCCTGCCCGGAGGGGTATTTTATCCGGGCATCGCCCTCATGATCGCGGGCGTCGTCCTCCGGCAGTGGGCCGTCGCGGTCCTCGGCAGGTTCTTCTCGGTGCTGGTGAGCGTCCAGGACGGTCAGACCCTCGTGAAGAGCGGCCCGTACCGGTTCATCCGGCACCCGTCGTACACCGGGACGCTCCTGACTCTCACCGGGATCGGGCTTGCCGTCCGGTCGTGGGCGGCGCTCCTCGTCCTCTGGGTGATATTCGCCATCGTGTACGGTTACCGGATCCGCGTCGAGGAACAGACCCTCATAGCCCATATCGGTGATGAATATGTCGCGTACACGGAGAAGACAAAGATGCTGATCCCGTTTGTTCTCTGAAAAGAGCTGGCAATTTATAAAACACAAACTACAAAGCATATATATTTTGATAAATAATTTTTCAGGAAACATTTCCCGGCCGGCTGAAAATTACACTGCCGGGATCGCGGGAAACCTCCACAGGAGAGATTGCCATAGACAAAAGCCGCCTCGCAACAAAAAGATCCGGCCGGCCGGGAGTTGTGCCGGCTGCTGATGCGTCCAGTACCGGGAAAAATTTTTCGTGCGGAGCCACGGACCCGCCGGGAAAATTTCCGCACACCATATCCGGAGGCCTGCCGTGAGCCGCCACCCGCTCCGGGCGCTTGACGAAGCCGCAAAGATTGCGAAGAAGCGCGGGTACGTCCAGTTTTACGAGCGGGTGGCCGGGATGAACTGCGACTTCACGATTACGACACCGGAGTACGATGCCCCGGTCAAAATCAAGCGCATGCCCTATCTCCGGTGTACTATCCCGTGGGTGGAGCGGACGGCTGCAAAAGAGATCGCGGGTCTCCTGCTGCATCCTTCGTCAAAAGAGATATCCCGCGAGCTCTGGCTCTGCTCGCCCGAGTACGCGTTCCGGTTCCTCCGGGTCTGCGACGCGGGGCTTGCGGAACTGGGGCGGGACGGGCAGCTGCTCCTGCAAAAATCGCCGGCGCCGGCCGGCTGCGAAAGGTCGGGTCACCTGGCCAGGCGCTCCGGCCATTTCCGGACCAGGTAGTGTGGGCCCTCCCGGTTCCCGGTGGTACACATCCATTCTCCCGGGATTATCCCTCCGTCGGAGAATGATCCCTCCGGGAGTACCCTTCCCGCCTTGTTATCGGTATTCCGAATCAGCCTCCTTTTGGCAAACGGGGGTCAATTCAGGCGTTTTTTCCGGGCCCCATATTTTTCGGGCAACCGAAAACCTTCGGAATTCACCAAAATACCTTGCTATACGGTTTTAAATCGCCTTATACGGGCTCCGTTTGAAAGATTTTACGTCGGAAGCCCAAAACTGCGTTAACCGGAGTGAATAGAATGGAGGATCGGGGCCGGGATCGGGGGTTCGGGGTCCGAGGTCTGACGGGGCGGATCCGGCGATCTAACGGAGGTGCAAAGAAAACCAGGTCCATGATGAATATATCCGGATGAGACCTAATTTTTCTTTGGCGAATGGCATTGCATGAAAGTCTTGGTTCTGCAGAAAACCTACAAAGTCAAAACTTAACTTTAATAATTAATGTATTCATTAACGGCCAAAGACCTGCCTACAAAAATCGCAAACTAAAATGGAAAAAAGAAAACCTTACTCCTTGACCGGCGCAACCGACGCCACCTTGATGTAGCGCCGCTTCAGGTTGTGCTTGCTCCCGATGACGGCAAAGGTGCGTTCCTCGGCCTGCTTCTCGTTGGGTGCCTCGATCACTTTCGTGTACGGCATCCAGTCCTCCCCCATAAGGAAGGTGCCCTTGACTTCAAACTTCACATTCTCCATTTTTTTCACTCCAGAAATCCAAATACGTCCTCGATCCGCCCGAGCTCGAACCCGCTCGTCGCGTTGCCCGCGAGGTAGCCGTTGCCGTTGACGAGGAGCCCGGTCCCCACGAGGGCGCTGCCCATGTTGATCGTCCCGGTCCCGACCGGCACCTTCGCCGCCTCTTCGATCCTCGCGATCTGCTGTGCGGTCGCCCGCGGGTGCACGATGACGCCCTTGTCGGTCGCGACGCCGGCCATGCCGACGGTCTTGACCCCGCCGAGGTTCAGGGCAATGACCCCTACGCCGAGGAACTCGCCGATCGCGTGCGCCATGTCGGCGGGCATGTCCTCGTGGACTGCGGCGAAGGTATCGTTTGCCATGATCACGTTGCCCGCCGCGTTCATCGTCTCCTTCAGGAGGAACACTTCGCGGTGTTCCGAGAGGATGTCGATCTCCGCGTCGGTAGCGAGGCCGCTCACCACGATGCCCCGGCTGTTGCCGGCAACGAGCGAGCCGATGATCGCGCTCCCCTGGACCGTGGTCTCTACGAGCTCGACCGAGAGGGCCGTCTTGATCGCCGCCTTGAAGTCCTCGGGGGCCTCCGGCGGGACGATGGCGATGTCCCCGAAGACCCGGGCAAATACCCCGATGTTCGGGTCGCCTGCGAACGTGACCGTCCTTTCCATTCTCACGATTCCGGCGCAAGTTCGGCCTGAACCTGCCCGTCCTCCATCTTCATGGCCCGGACCCGGATCTTTGACGGCGGCTTGCTGCTGCCCCGGCTCCAGACCAGCTCGTTGATGCCCTTGTCGAGCTTCACATCGTCGCTCTTCATGTGCTTTGCGAGGTATTTCCTGATGTCCTTGATCGCGCCGTTGGACCGCTTCCAGCGGGGCATCCTGCGGGCGTCCCGGAGGGGGATGATATAGACATGCTCCTGCATCACGTCGGCCATGATCACACCTTCAGGGTGCTCTTGCGCCAGTTGCGCCGCTTCGGGTGCGCAACTACGCTGCGCTTGGTCCTCACCATCACCCACTGGGGCACGCGGCGGTTCTGGTCGCACGCCTTCGCGAGTCGTATTTTCCTGCCTTTGCTGAGTCTGCTCATGAAATTTCACCTGGGTTATCTTCTCCCCACGACCAGAGACTGTTCGTGGTGCGCCGGGAAGAGGGGCGCCGGATCGGTCCCGCGGGACCGGATCGCGCCCCTCACCTCGGCTTCGTAATCGCCGTTTTCGATCGTACCGGTCTCCCCGTATTCGACCTCGAGGAGCCGGCCGGCCAGTTCATCGATTGCAGGCCGGACGAACCCGAGCAGGGGGCGCACGTAGGCGCACCCGGTCCGGTGACCGAGGCTCTGCACTTCAGCCCTCGTCAGTACCGGGACCCGGTCCTCGAACCGTGTCCCGTCGCCGACGAGCCTGTACTCGCTGCTGAGCGTTTCGACCGCGGTGCGGTGGATAGCGTTGATCGCATCGTTCGGATACCCGCATGCAACCACCATCTCCGCCATCTCGTTCAGCAACCCTTCCCTGAATACTCGTTTTTTAAAGGGATACCCCAGCGCTCGTGCCGCAGCCTCCACCCCGTGGATCCGGCGGGACGGGTCGAAGACAAACGTGTTGAGTTCGACCTCGTAATACGTACCCAGCAGCATTGCTGCAAGGGAACTGTCCTTTCCGCCGCTGAAAAGCACTCCTGCCTTCATCACTTTCTGGTAATCGAGTAGTCCCTCTTTGCCGGGGCAATCTGCCGCAGCAGGTCCTTGAGCTGCGCGTCGGTGATCTTCGCCCGGAGCCTTCCGCTCTGGGCGAGGGCGATCAGCTGCTGCTCGACTGCCGACGCAAACTCCGGTTTGGTCAGCTTGATGGTGTTCAGGCGCTCCCGTGCATCGGGCTCGAGGATCTGCATGAGCACCATCTGGATCTGCTGCTTCTGGCGCTTCTGGCGCTCGAGCTCGTCCTGCATGGCGGCCTGGTCGCCGGCCTGCTGCTGCAGCTGCGCCATCCTTCTCTTGCGGATTTCACTAAGCTCGTCGTCACCCATGGTACGCGCCTCACTCGTGCTTCTTTGCTTCCGGTTTCTTGCCTTCGGCTTTTTCGCCGCCGGCTTCTTTGCCGGCTGCCTTCTTTGCGGCCGGCTTCTTCTCACCCTTCGCGGCACCTTCGGCGCCCTCGGCCGGGGCAGCCTTCCCCTTGCCCTTCTTGCCTTCCGCCTTCTTGGCTTCGGGGGCGGCTGCCGGCTTTGCGCGCTTCTGTACCGGCGGGGGCGGCGTTACCCTGACTTCCTGGGACAGGCCGTCAAGGAACGCCATCCCCGCAGGGGATACGCGGCGGCCGGTCTTGTCGTGAAGGACAAGGCCCGCCGCCTCCAGCTGCTGGAGCGACTTGCGCAGGATGGAACCGCTGCCCTTGCGGAACGCGTTCGGCTTCGAGCCGCGGTTCTTGTTCCCGCCGTAAAAACTCCGCATCCGTTCGACGCCCAGCGGGCCGTCGACATAGACGCGTCTCAGCACTGCTGCCGCCCGGATGAACCACCAGTCGGGGTCCTCGGGGGGCAGCTCCTTGTGTGCCCCGGTCTTCGCAAAGGAAGCCCATGCCGGCGGAGTTATCTCCTTCCGCTTCTTGAGCTCCTCGGCTACCCTTCGGATGATGTGGTCGGCCGGGACATCGTATACTGTAGTCATCTATAGTCCTCACTGTTCTAAAATCAAATAACAGTCTTTACTTATTTGTGAAGGAGGTTTTTATATATTTCGAGGAGGCGCCAGTGCCCGATAGGGAACTTGCGACTGGAGAAGAACCCGCCAGGGTTCTTCGACCCGGGATGAATCCCGTCCCGATAGGGAACTTGCGACTGGAGAAGAACCCGCCAGGGTTCTTCGACCCGGGATGAATCCC
>DATJBJ010000036.1:0-5341 GCA_035515395.1 Methanoregula sp.
ACCAGCACGTCCGTGGTCGGGAAGATTTCATAAAAACCAATACCCCGTTACGGGGATATACCTGGCGATGGGTGAAAGAAATTTTTCACTCATCCCTGCTCCGCTGCCTGCGTGGCACGGTTATCGTCACGGAACAGGCCCCATCCCTTATTTCCCGGAGCTGCCCGGTACCCGGGAGCGGGGACTTGCGTACTTCGTACGCTTAGCTTTTCGGTACCTCGGCACAAGGCCTCACGACCACCGTACCGCCAAAGACGATGTGAGGTGCTGTCCCCGCAATCTCCGCGGCATGCTGTTCGGTGGGAACATTCAGTATCACGTAACCGGAATAATCATCTTTTCCCTTATGAAATTCAAAAGCCCCCTCCCGGGAAACCAGCTTGCCGCTCTCCAGGAAGGGACTCCCGGATTCAAGAACTCCTTCCTTTGCGAGCCCGACCATCCAGTCACCCCATCGTTTCATCTGGTTCTGTTTCTCTGCCGATTGCGGTGCCGATATCGTGAGACCGGGATCCCCTCCCGCGAACAAGAGCATAAACTTCATGCATCGCCCAAATACGAGTATTCACCCTTAAACATTGTCCCGGAAACGGGGGGTCTGGCCGGCGCGAGCCCTTCCGGTTTAATGTGATTGGGGAGGTCTGCAGAATATTACCGGAAATGGTGCCGGCACCGACACTCAGGCGCCCCGGGTTCCGGGATTGACGACGGCACCGGTACCGATCCGGTTCCCGGTCCTCCCTGTCTCTTACCAGTCGTGAGAATATCCGCGATCTCCGGAACGGCCCTTCCTTCCCCCGCGACCCTGCTACCCCCTTGAAATCCTGACTTCTGCCATCCAAAAGCGTACATGAGCGGTTTTAAAGCGCGAAGGATAAAGCACCGTTTTACCAGAATCCCAGGAAAAACAGGATTCTCAAAAACCTGTGTAAAAATGTTCCGTTTTTTGCAGCAATATGCCGGAACATGGGAAAACGGAGCCCGCAGAAAGCCCGGATTGCCCCTCCGGAGATACCCTCCGGATGGGGGAAAAAAGGGTTATTCCCGGTCTTCTGACGAGGAGCCGGAGTCACCGGCCCCGTCAGCCGGGATATCAGACAAATCCACGGTCCTTACCGGGACGGATTCCCGCGGGATATACATTCCATCGGCACGAACTTCAAGGATGGAGTCATGACGAACCAGGAAGAACTGCCATGTCCCACCCGGTGACCGGACCCAGAATTCCCGGGCGGTCACGCTTGTCAGGGCCACGCGGTGGAGCCCCGCGAGCTCACGCTGGTACCGGTACAGAACCTCCATCACGTACGTAAATGAGGTCTGCGAGCGTTTCACTTTCACATACACGACCCGGTCCGGCTCGTTGATGATGAAGTCGAACGCACCGGTGCGTTTACTGATCAATTCCTCAACGTCCCCGCGCTGGCGGGCAATGTCTTTTGCTTCATCGATAGCCTTCCGCGGACGCCGTCCCCTGGTCATCGGGCGCCTTCCGGTGCCGGCCGGTTCTCTTCCAGATCCTCCACCCGGTAGCCGAGGTCGTTGATCCGGTAAAAGATCTCTCTGTTCATCCGGTCCTGCCGCTCCATCAGGGAGCAGACCAGGTCCCGGACCGCGGCCTCGAACTTCACGTACGGGATCTCGGGATCTTTTGCATAGATGTCCAGCTGTGTCTGGCGCCGGAGGGCGCTCTTCGGTGCCGGCGGCCGGCCCATACTCAGCCCTCTCAGGGCCGTAGCCCGTTCAACCAGCCGCGGCGCAGTACTCCTGCGTTGCGTGATTCGTCTTTCCACTTCCCCGCATTCCGGGTCGGTCCCCGGTTCACCGGACCCTGACGGGCCCGGATTTTTCTTCTCTGCATCTTCTGCTGATTTTTCTGACGTAACTCGTCACCTCCTTTTTCTCCGTTCGATTGCTGTCATCGGGGCCCCTTTGACATTCAAACCCTTGGATATGGTATATAAAAAGCTTGCCTGAATAAATTACAGAACGTGAAAACGGGCGGTTTTACAAGACTTATAGAGCGATCGGGACACAATGCAGGCGATTTCCCGTGCGCAAAAACGGGGTACTGATGTACCGGCACGATGAAGCTTTTCATGACTTAATCGGATTTCTTTATAAACTTCAGAAGCCCGGCAGCTGGGTGATCTGTATCAGGTTCCCGCAGGTGTCGTCGAGGATTGCGATGGTCGAGGGCGTACCCGGCAGTTTCGTCGGCTCCATGGTAAATTTCACGCCGAGCCTCCTCAGCCGTTCGTACTCTTTTTGGATATCGTCCACGAAGAACGATGCCGCGGGAATGCCCTGTTTGAAAAGGGCTTCCTGGTATGCCTTTGCAGCCGGGTTATCGTCCGGCCCGAGGACCAGCTGGGTGCCATCCGGGTCTTCGGGCGAGACAACTGTCAGCCACCGGTAATTATTGGCAGTTATATCCGCCTTTTTCACAAAGCCGAGGATCTCCGTGTAAAACTTCAGCGCCTCCGCCTGGTTGTTCACATGAACGCCCGTGAGCCTGATTCTCATGGAACGCTGATAATGAGGGACCCGGTAAAAAAAAGTTGCGCTGCACCGGCCTTTTGCAGGTACTCGGGATCGCTGGCCGGGAGATCCCCGTTCCTGGCATATGCCCGGATCCGGCAGCCTCCCGCATACATAGTTACTATTCGCGGGAACAGTTACTGCAGAGGACCCTGGTATTCCCGGAACTTTTCGGCCATCTCCTGTAGCCTCCGGTTAACCAGGTAATTGACCGTCCCCTCGGGGTACGACCCGTCCGGCAGCCGTTCTCCCGCAGGGACTCCGGTAAGGAATTCGATACCCTCATCGATGGTCCTCGCGGGGTAAATGGAAAACTTCCCCGCCTTCGCCGCCTCCAGCACCTCGTCTTTGAGCATGAGGTTGTCGACATTGCTGGCCGGGATCATCGCCCCCTGCTGTCCCGTCAGGCCCTTTGCCCTGCACACCTCAAAGAAGCCTTCGAGTTTCTCGTTTACCCCGCCGATCGCCTGCACCTCTCCCCGCTGGTTGACCGACCCCGTGACCGCGATGGACTGCTTCAGGGGCAACCCCGAGAGTGCCGACAGGATCGCGTACAGTTCGGTGCTTGACGCGCTGTCACCGTCAACACCTCCGTAACTCTGCTCGAAGACCAGCTTCGCAGTGAGGGAAAGCGGCTTGTCCTGCGCATACCGGTTGGCAAGATAGCCCCCAAGGATAAGGACGCCCTTGGTGTGGGTCGGGCCGCCGAGGGCTGCCTGCCGCTCGATATCGATGATCCCTTCCCGGCCGAGCGCTATGCTGGCGGTCACCCGGGACGGCCTGCCGAACGCGAAGTCGCCGAGTTCCATCACGGACAGCCCGTTGATCTGCCCGACCTGCGACCCCCCGGTATCGATGAGGTACACCCCCCGCCCGATGAATTCCTGGATCTTCTGCTGGATAAGGTTGGACCGGTACACCTTTTCTTCGATGGCTTTCTCCACGTGCCGTACGGTTATGTACTCTGCCTTCTCCTGGATCGCATAGAAGTTGGCCTCCCGGATCAGGTCGGCGATGCCCGAAAATCTTGTGGAGAGTTTCTTCTTGTCCTCCGCAAGCCGCGAGCCGAATTCCACGACCTTTGCGACCGCAGTATTGTCGAGGTGGTTCAGGTGAAACCGGTTGCAGAGCGTGCCGATGAATGTCGCGTATTTCTTCGTGTTGTCATCGGTGCGGTCCATCACGGAATCGAAATCTGCCCGCACCTTGAAGAGCTCGGGAAAGTCCGGGTCCCCCGAAGTCAGGATCTGGTTGATATCGGGCGTGCCGATGAGGATGATCTTCACGCTCAGGGGGATCGGAAGGGGCTTGAGCCCCCGTGTCGTGATGAAGCCTGACTGTTCCCCAGGTTCCTCGATCCGTACCTTCTCGTTCTTGAGGGCCGACTTCAGCCCGTCCCAGGCAAGGGGGTACTTGAAGAGGTCAGGGACCGGGATGACCAGGTACCCTCCGTTCGCCTTGTGGACCGAACCCGGGCGGATCATCGTAAAATCGGTCGTTACGACACCGAACTGGACCTCCTTCTCCGCCTTCCCGAGGAGATTCGGGTAGTTGGGCGTCTCTTCGAATACAACCGGCGCCCCTGCGGCGGTTCCGTTATCGACAATAACATTTATCTCGTACTTCCTGAACGCAAGATCCTTTTGGAGCATCTGGAACCGGGGCGGGGCCGCCTCTGCCTGCGGTTGCTGGGCAACGCCGAGAAATATGACGAGATTTTCGAGAATATCCTTCTCCAGGCTGTCGATGTACGCGAGGACCCCGGGGATGTTTTTGTATTTTTCTTTCAGGCCCGAGAGCAGGTGGCCTATGGCGTACAGTGCGATCTCGTTGTTGAGGGCGCCGATGGCTTCGGTCCCCTTTGCGTCCAGTTCCCGGATCTGGCGGAACCCGGCCCGCAGATCGGTATTGAGGGCTTCCCGTTTCCCCAGGATCTCTGCCTGCGTCGCGTCGGGGAGGGCGTTGAATTCTTCCTCGGTCAGGGGTTTGCCGTTCAGAACCGGGATGATTATGAGGCCGGTGGGCCCCATCTGGATCATGAACCCCTGTTTTGCAGCGCTCGCATTGACCTCGCCGATGATGGTCTCCCGCTCCTTCTCGAGCTTCCCGATCGCTTCTTCGCGCTTCGTGCCATAGTCGTCACTCTCGAAGGCCCGGGGAAGCGCCCGTCTCGCTTCCGCGATGAACGAAGACATGTCCGCTTTCAGCTGGCTGCTCATGCCCGGAGGAAGCCGGATCGCGACGGGTTCGTAGGGGTTTGCAAAGTTGTTGACATAGACCCAGTCGTCGGGTTTCGGCTTGGTCCCGGCCAGTTCGTCGAGGAACTTTTTTACCGCCGTTCTCCTCCCGTTGCCCGGCATCCCTGCGACATATACATTGAATCCCTTCTCCTGGATCTCAAGGCCGAACCGGAGGGCTTTCTGCGCCCGGTCCTGGCCGATGATATCGTCGGTGGGTTTCAGCGTGTCCGTCGTACGACAGATCACCTGTCCGGGCTCGTACGAGGCCCGGTACTCACTCAGTGGTAGTGGTTGGATCATTCCGGTATCATCCCTTGTTCATGCGCGATCCTGCGGGCCTGAGCTCCGCCGGGCCCGCAAGGCCGGAGGCGACCCCGATGAGGACAAAGATCCCGGTGCCGATGAAGCGCCGATCCCGAACCCCGGCGTCCGTTTTTAGTTCTCCCATGCTCTACTCCGGAAATCGCTGCCGGTTTTATATTTCTCGCGTTACTGGCCCTCCGGCATGAAAAGCATTTCTCCGGCCCGTGTCCTCCTGCCACCGGGAACCGGTTCAGAAC
>DATJBJ010000037.1:0-6044 GCA_035515395.1 Methanoregula sp.
ATAATCGGACATGGTTACCTACCTCTAAATCATTATTATAAATTCCAACTGATAAGATTTTCTGAACTTTCGGAATAACTAAAAAACTCTCACCAATGTGTTTCCGTCCCGTCACCCTTTTCACCAATCACAACCAACCCCCAACCAAATGAACGCAATCGAGGTCTCCCACCTCAGCAAACACTTCGGTGAACTGAAAGCCCTCAGCGACATCAGCTTCCACGTGAAGGAAGGCGAGACCTTCGGCTTCCTCGGCCCGAACGGCGCCGGCAAGACCACCACGATCCGGATCCTGACCGGGATCACGGTCCCGACAGGCGGCAACGCCCAGATCTTTGGCAAAGACATCGTCAAAGACACAATAGCCGCGAGGAAGACGATGGGGATCGTGCACGAGACCTCGAACATCTACACGGACCTGACGGCGTGGCAGAACCTGATGTTCACCGCGGAAGTGTACGATGTGTCGAAGGCGCTCCGGGAGCGGCGGGCAAAGGAGCTCCTCGACCTCTTCGGCCTCTGGGCGCGGAAGGACTCGAAGACGAAGGACTTCAGCAAGGGGATGAAGCGGCGGCTGACGCTCGCGATGGGGCTCATCAACGACCCGCAGCTCGTCTTCCTCGACGAGCCGACCTCCGGGCTCGACGTCCAGTCCAACCTGATCATACGGGACGTTATCCGGGACCTGACTGCAAAAGGGGTGACGATCTTCATGACGACCCACAACATCGAGGAGGCAAACGTCTCCTGCGACCGGGTCGCGATCATCAACCACGGGATGATCGCCGCCATCGATACCCCCGAGAAGCTGAAAGGGACGATCCAGAGCGTCCAGTCGGTCGAGGTCTCGTTCGACCCGGTGCCGGCGCAGTGGGAGGCGGGCCTCAAGGGGATCGGGACCGTCTCCGAGGTCCGGAAGCTCGGCGACAAGTTCCGGCTCGTCACGGAAGACCCGCCGGCCGTGATCGCGGGCATCATGGCGTACGCGGAACGGGAGAAGACGAAGGTGATCAGCGTCAACACGTACGGCCCGAGCCTGGAGGACGTCTTCATCAAGCTGACCGGCCTTGAGGTCCGGACCCGGGGGGTGAAGACCGTTGACTGAGTACCCGGCCTGGCTCCGGCAGCTCCGGGTCGAGCTCCTCGCGGCGTGGGCGATTGCAAAGAAGGACATGCTCATCTACTACATCAAGCCCAACATCATCGTCTCGGGGATGCTCTTCCCCCTCTTCATGTTCCTCGCGTTCGCGGTCGGCCGGCCCGCCGGCCCCTCGGTGATGATCCCCGGCCTCATCGCCATCACCATCCTCTTCTCCGCCTCGTCCATCGAGCCCGTCTCGATCCCGATCGAGCGGCGGATGAAGACCTTCGACCGGCTCATCTCCGCCCCGGTCTCCCTCCACGCGGTCGTCTTCGGCGAAAGCCTGAGCGGCTTCCTGTACAGCGCCGGGATCGCGGTCGTCCCGTTCCTTGCGGGGATCGTCATCTTCGGCACCGCGATCGTAAGCGTCCTCCCGCTCATCGTCGGCGTCCTCCTCACCTCGTTCTGTTTTGCCACGATGGGGACCCTCTTCGCCTCGTACCCGACCGAGAGCCCGGGCGACATCATGTCCATGCTCAACGTGGTCCGGCTCCCGCTCATCTTCATCTCGGGCATCTTCATCCCGCTCAGCCAGATCCCCGGCATGGCCCAGTGGCTGACCTATTGTTCGCCCCTCACGTACGGGAACGACCTCATCGCATCCGCGTACTCCGGCAGCACGCACTTTTCGCCCGCCGTGGACATCGCGATGCTGCTCGTCTTCATCCTCATCTTCCAGTTCGCGGCGAACCGGCTGTACAAGAAGTTCAACGAGTGAAGCGGATCAGAAGATTCTTTTTCCTTCCTTCAAGTGGAAAAGGTAACACCCCGGGCGCCACGATGATTCGTGCCGTGGATGCCGCTTCCGAGGATCCTCTTCTGCCCCGATTTTTGACAGGCTTGCAGGGGAAGTGCCAACTCCCGAAGACTTGACAGGGCCCGCGAAACCCCTAAGCTTTTTGTCAGCTTGCGCTCTACTTCACTTTACGAAAGGGGGAGTGGCAGTTTTGTCCTGGAGCAGGGTCGCCTTTTCCGTGGTAGTGGTGATAATCTTCGTCTCGTCCGTCTTCTTCGCGGTCCGGAACACGGAGATGAATACAGCTGTAACCCTGCCCGCTCCCGTCCCGGCCCCGGCCCTGGCCCTGCCGGCAACAACACCCCCGCCGGCATCCCCCGCTCCGCCGGCGGGCTATACGGTGATTCCCGCGGCCACCGCCACTCCCGGGCCCGCCCCGCACTTTTACCGGACCATCACGTTCGGGTCCAACCGGTCGTCGGCCCTGACCGAGGAGCAGGCCTGGCAGGCGGCGGAGGCCTTCTTCGCAAAAGAAGGGCTGGCGGGGATCCGGGCATCCGAGGTCGAGGCGCTCGGGGAAGAGATCCGTTCCGCTCCCGGCAACCCGGAGGAGATGGTATGGGGTTTCCGCCTGAACAGGACCGCGGGGAGTGCCGCTGCCGGCGGGGTAATCGTCATCGACGCCTCTGACGGGCACGTGGTGGAGTTTACGGGATCCCGGTAAGGCCCGCCTTTTTTTTATGGCGCCGGCGCACCGGCGCGCCGGTACGCGCCCTTCGGGACCGTCATCACGAACCGTGCGCCCGCCCCCGGCTCCCCGTTCTCCCCGATGGAGATGCCGGTGATCGCGAGGATCTCCCGTGCGAGGAAGAGCCCGAGGCCCGTGTGATGGCCGTATCCCTTCTCGAAGATCTTCTCCTTCTCGCCGGCAGCGATACCGGCGCCATCGTCCGCGAAGGTGATGACGAGGCCGTCGCCCTCAAGGCCGCACCCGGCGGTGACGGTGGTCACCCCCTCCCCGTACTGTACCGCATTTTCGAACAGGTTTGAGAATACCTTCGCGATCATCGGGTCCGCGAAGATCTCCCACGCGTCGCAGGAGCAGGAGAGCGCGATTGCCGGGGGCCTGACCCCCCGGATCACCTCGCAGACCCGGAACCAGGCCGGCGCCCGCATGCCCAGGTCCTGGTACGTCCGGGTAAATTCGATCTGGTACTGGATGGTCTCCGCCACCATGCCGATCCTGGCGAGGAAGTCCGCGATGACCGGGTCGGGCCGGCTCAGCTCTGCAAGCCTCGTATACCCCTGCAGGATCGCGAGCTGGTTGTTGATGTCGTGGCGGGTGATGCTGGAGAGGAGGCCCAGTTTTTTGTTCGCCTCGCGCAGCGCTTCTTCCGCCTGCTTGCGATCGGAGATATCGAGGACAAACCCCTCCAGTTCCCGGCGCCCGTTCAGGGGATTGACATACGAACGGAACGAGAGCAGGCCATGCATGGTGCTCCCGTCTTTTCGCCGGTACAGGTTTTCATAGGTCTGCCATCTGTCCGATTCCACCACTCCCCGGATATAGTCCGGTCTCTTCTCCGGATGGACATAGAGGGCCTCCGCAATGCTGGTCCGGTTCACCGCCTCGATGACTTCCCCGGGGGAGTCGTACCCGAAGATCCGGGCACACGCCGGGTTCACGTCGAGGATTTTTCCCTCCGGCAGGGAGTGGAAGATCCCCACCGGGGCATTCTCGAAGATGCCCCGGTAATGTTCCTCGCTCTGCTTCACCGCATCCTCCGCCTGCTTGCGCCCGGTGATGTCCGTCGCGATGCTCAGCATCGCCTCCCTGCCGCCCCATTGTATGGTCTTCACGTTCACGTGCAAAGGGACGGTGGATCCGTCCCTGCGGAAATGCCGCACATCGAAATCCGCCTCCCCCCGCTCCTCTGTCAGCCGTACCCGCCCGGCGATGAGCTGCCCGCTCTCGGGCACATCGATCTCGTGCAGGTTCTTTGCGAGAAATTCCCCGCGGGTGTACCCGTGCATCCGCAGGGTCTCCTCGTTGGCATACAGGAAATTCCCCCCGGAGTCGTGGACGGTGATGGACGCCGGTGCGTCATCGACTATCCGGGCAAGGACCCGGGCGAGCTCGTCTGCTCTCCGGAGTTCGGTGATGTCCCGGCCTACCGACTGGTACTCGATCAGCCGGCCGGCACCGTCAAAGACCGCCCGGTCCGACCACTGCTGCCACCGTACCTCCCCTCCCGGCATGACGATCCGGTGCTCGATGGTGCCGACGGGGTTTTCAGGAGTAAGGGAGGCAAAGAACCGGTTCATGCGCTCCCGGTCCTCGGGAGGGATCTCCGGCCGGAACCGGTGCCCGAGGATCTCCCCGCGCTCCATGCCGAAATACCGGCAGTAGGCCTCGTTGACGAAGACGTGGGTGCCGTCCGGCAGGAACCGGGAGATGAACTCGGTCTGGTCCTCGACGACGTTCCGGTACCGCTCCTCGCTCTGCCGCAGCTCGTCCTCCGCACGCTTGCGCTCGGTGATGTCCTCGATCTGGGCGGCAAAATAGCGGAGCGTTCCCTGCTGGTCCCGGATGGCCGTTACCCTGATGAGCCCCCAGAGGATGCTTTTGTCCCTGCGGACATACCGTTTCTCCGCACTGTACACCGGAATTTTTCCTTCCGCCAGCTCCCGTATTTGTTCCACGTCGCCGGCAAGGTGCTCCGGGTGCGTGATATCCGTAAAGGACATCTTCAGAAGTTCCTCTTCCGGATAGCCGGTCATGGATACCCAGGCGGGGTTGACCGAGTAAAACCGGAGATCCGGCGTGCTGAGCGCCATGCCGAGCGGGCTGGTTTCGAAGACCCTCCGGAACCGCTCCTCGCTCTCCTTCACACGGGCCTCCATCTCCCGCTGTACCGTGACATCCCGGATGACCCCGATGACCCCGGCGATATTCCCTTTCGGGTCGTACTGGGGGGAGTAGATGCCCCTGACCCACCGCATGGCGCCGCGGGAATCGATACCCGGCCAGTCGTCCAGGGTCTCGACGGTCTCACCGGAGAGCGCCCGCTCCAGCAGCAGGTCGATCCCCCGTTCTTTCAGCCGGGGGAATACCTCGGTCGCTTTTTTTCCCAGGAGATCCCCTGCCGGTATGCCGGAGAGGTCTTCCATCAACGTGTTCCAGATGACATACCGCAGCTCGCGGTCGAGGACGAAGATGCCTTCCTTTGCGCTGGAGATCACGTCCCGGACGAACTTCTCCGACTCCTGGATCTTCTCCTCTGCCTGTTTGCGGTCGCTGATGTCCCGGATCGACTCGATCGCCCCGACAATCTCGCCTTTCCGGTTGTAGAGCGGGCCCGCCTTGCCCATGAGGGTGGCCGGCTTCCCTCTCGGGCGGGGAAGGGTCGTCTCGGCGACAAGGGTATCCCGGCGCCGGACAATATTTCCGTATTTTCCGGCGATCCGCTCGTCCGGTTCGGATATCAGGTCGATCAGGATCGGCCGCCGCTGCCCGTAGAACGGGATCGCGTACTCGTACTCCCCCTTCCCCAGCATCTCTGCTGCCGGCACGCCCGTCATCTCTTCGATGGCATGGTTCCACGCGATGACACGGCCGGACCGGTCGATGGCAAAGGTCGCGTCCGGCAGGAAGTTGATGAGGTCTGCCTGCCGCTGCTCGAGATCCCGGATGCTGGCGTCCGCCTTTCTCTGCCGGACCGCGCGGCGGACCTGGTGGGCGAGCTCGGTGAACTGGGATACCGGGTCCCCGCCTTTCTGGAGGTAGAAATCGGCCCCCTCGTTCAGGGCCTGGATGACGACCTCTTCCCGCCCCCGCCCGGTGAAGAGGATGAACGGGACCATGTTCCCCGATGACCGGACTTTCTTCAGGAATTCGATGCCGTCCATGCCCGGCATCTGGTAGTCGGCTATGATCGCATCGAAATTCTTCGAATCCATCAGGGCAAGGGCGGCCGGGGCCGAGGTGATGACGTCGACGCTGAACTCGCCCCCCCGTTCGAGAAAGAGCTTGCCGATCTCCAGCAGGGACGGCTCGTCGTCGACATAGAGGATGGTGTGCATGGCCGGGCTCCGTGAACGGTTTGCAGGAATCTTCACCGTGAGGTGTTATTAATAATGGTATCCTGACGTTGTTGCCCGGGCCGA
>DATJBJ010000038.1:0-34244 GCA_035515395.1 Methanoregula sp.
GTCATCGTTCCATCGATCACCGATTGTAAGATTTTGTCTCAGAATACAATTCTCACCAATTTTTGTCCCCCCTCGGATAGTTATGCCAATTGGGTGAGGAAATTGCGTGCTTTTCGGCATGTCTTTAATATTGATATCACATAATGCCAACCTTATCGGAAAATCTTTCACGAAACAAAAATATATTTTTATTAATGTATTGAATACGTCAAGGATAGTATTTTTCACTATGTGACCCCCGCAAAAATAATAAATTTTTCAACAAAACTTTTCATTTTAGATTTTTTAGACCTCAACAAATCAATAATGCACTCTCATTCAATTTCTAAAAGCCTCAGCCGTGATTTGAACACGGGACCTGCTGATTACAAGTCAGCCGCTCTGCCAGCTAAGCCACTGAGGCGCCATAATAAATTGACTGTGGGATCTAAAAAAGGTGGTGCCCCCGTATGGGGCAGGGAGGCGGCAGTCTCCACAGAGGCCGGTGTGCGGATTGTTCTAAGCGCCTGTGCCATCGTGAGCGCCGGTGCCGTCGCGGATTGAAATCCCCGATGCAAACACCTTAAAGGTTCCAGAGCGGAGGTACCTGTACTGATGGTCCACCTCACCGTAGACATCGGCGGCCGTCCCGGGATCGACTGCCGCGGTTTCTGCGAATACTGTTATTTTAAAAAAGTACGCGGGACACAGCCGCTCGGGTGCCGCTACTGCCTCCCGTTCACGAAGGGGTGTGACTATTGTACCCGGGGCGTCAAGGAGGAGTACAGCGGGTTCAAGGATCTGAAGACTGTCGCGGAAGAGACGCTGGGGAATCTCCAGACAAAGACCGGGGATCTCGAGCGGATCACGATAAGCGGCGGCGGCGACCCCAGCTGCTACCCCCGCTTCTCCGAGCTCGTCGAACTCCTCGGATCGATGGAGGCGCCCCTGCATATCGGCTACACCAGCGGGAAAGGCTGGGACGATCCTGCGGTCGCCGGCCTTCTCACGGACAACGGGTTGTCCGAGATCTCCTTCACGGTCTTTGCAGCGGATCCGGTTCTGCGGAAGCGGTACATGCACGACCCGACACCCGGGGCTTCGCTCGCGATCCTTGAACGGTTGTGCGGTTCTGCCGACGTATATGCGGCGGCCGTCGTCATCCCGGGGATCAATGACGGCCCGGTTCTGGAGCATACCTGCGCGTGGCTCGAAGAGTGCGGTGCGAAAGGGATCATCCTGATGCGGTTTGCAAATACTGCAGAGCAGGGGCTGATCCTCGGGAACGGCCCGGTCCTCAGGGGCCAGCAGGTCCAGACCACCGAATCGTTCCGGGACATGGTCACGGATCTAAACGGCAGATTCAGGATAAAGATCTCCGGCACGCCGCTCTGGGACCCCGATATCGGATCCCCGTTCGCCATCCTGAGTGAACCCGGACTCCTGCGAAAACTCCCCAGGGTTCGCAAACGCGCTACGGTCATCAGCGGCTCGGTCGCAGCACCCTTCATCGGTGCGATCCTTTCGAGATGCGGTTCGTCCGTTCCGGTGGTTCCCGTGAAAAAGGAGATCGCCTGTTTGATAACCATCGACGATCTCTCCGCCCTCGATCCTTCCGGGATGGAAACGGTCGTGATTATTCCCGGGCGGGCGTTTGTCCACGACAGGGAGGCTGCGGAAGTCCTCTGCCGGGACGGTACGGACCGGACGGTGATACGGGGACCGGACACTCTTACCGCGGACGCCGAGACCAGCATGGGGATGACCCGGGACCAGGTGCTCGCGATGGAGATGGACGGGTTTGCGGAGCTGATCCGGATAATCAACTCTTGCGGGACATAGGTCTTCTTTTGAGATAGCGGCGCGGAAGGCCCGCCCGGGGTTTTGCCCCCGCTGCCCGGAAGAAGACCGGGATTTTTTTTTAAGGAAGCCACGGAAATTTCATTCATCCCGGCCGGTAATCTTTTGGCAGGTGGCCGGGAACGCCGGTGCGATCGCTTTGGGCACTTCGCCCTTGCCTGAGCCCGGCGGGGCATCACCGGAGATTTGGAGAGGTGCACCCCCCTATTTTCTGATTTTTTACCAGGGGCCGATTCCATACAACCCGTCTGTTTACTGTTTTTTCCGGGCAAGGAAACAATGACAAAACCAACATCAGAGCCTGAAATGACCGTCCCTGAAAATAACACGGTCGGTTTCTGCCGAAACACTGTCGGTCGGTCCCGGAACGGAGGCTGAAATGAACTCCGATCACAACCCCCCCCGGGCAACCTTGTGGGGCCCGTCCGGCAGGGAGATCCTTTGCTGTAATCCGTATATTTATGTTTTACACGGGCATGGAAAGGTTACCGGGTCGTCGATCAGGGGCTGAAATGGCCTTTTCCGGAAAAAATCCTGTCGGTTTTTGCAGAAACACTGTCGGTTTCCAAAAAAAGGGACCAATCGGAAGCCAAAACGGCTCCTGATTACATCATCCCGGGATCCCTTCCCGTACCTTCCCTGCTGAATAAGGTCCGGGTTACGCTACCGCGGCCCGATCCCATACCTTCCGGACAGGTGAGAGATATCATACGGTACCGGGACTCCATCGGATCCCGGCATGGCGCCTTCCTGCAAATCTTCCGGTACAGGGACCGGTTCACCCGATGCCACCGGGGACTTCCCGGGCCCCGGGATATTTTCTTCTCCGGAGTCGGGGTTGATCGCGGGCCCCGGCGCCGGCTTTATGGCCGTATTCCTCTTCAGCAGCCAGCGGGCTATCGGACTGCGGGGATCGAGGCCGTGGGCTTCCGCTTTCGCGGCTGCGACCGGATCGGCCGGTTGCAGCGTCCCGGGATGTTCCGGCCCGGTGCCGGCCGGATCATCCGGACCGGAAATTTCCTGCCCGGAATTCCGGGAACCGGGCGATCCGGGAGGTTCCGGCCCGGCGGCAAAGCCGCTTTCGGTAATTTCGATGAGACCGGCCGGGCCAAGCCGGAACTTCCGGATCGTACCGTGACGGTTGTACAGCCAGAGTTCACGCGAGACCGGCCCCGTGTACGGGACGAGCCCCAGCGCGACGATCGCATCGCGGAACCGGGATTCGATCTCGCTGATATCCGGCCAAAGTTTTTCGGTGAACAGGACGCTGACGATGGTAAGCATCCCGTTCCCCACGATCACAAACGTAGCGATATTCTTTTTTGACGGCTGGAAGACCATCACGAGGCCCCGGCGTTCGGCGAGTTGTATCGCGGGCCCGACCCCTTTCGCCGGCTGAGGTCCCCGTTTCACGCGGTACGCCTCCGGTTGTGCCGGAGATGCCGGTAAAGATTTGAGCCGGTCGAAGATGTACTGACCGTGCTGTAATTTTTCCGGGAGAGATTCCTCCCGGTAGTGCAGGTGAATTCTATAGCTGTCGCCTCCTGGTTTTATTCTCGTATTCTACAACGTTTTCAGGGAACACCCGCCGGTTTCACGGCTGGTGGACCGGTGCGGAGCGTTCATTGTGCAGTTGATTATCTAAGGAAAGATATAATTTATTAAATTGTTTTTGGTTGGATGGGCCAGACGGGCCCGGTGGGGCTGAGCCGCCGCCTCGTCACTGCCGAAGTCCGGTCGGGCGTCGCCCGGGACTGTGAGGAGAGGCGCGCCACGTTCTGATCTGATCTTTTGAGAGGGGCTGACGACCCCGTACCCCCGGATGCGATGAACGATCGCCGCAGTCGAAGGCCAATGCCTTCTCCACAACCTGCGGTTGTCCCGGCGGGGCGCCCCCGCGGCGGATCATGACAGTGGAGAAAAACCTGTCGCTATTATTTAAAAAAAATCAGACGATCGCCGCCGTGATACCGATTACCCCGGACTGGATAATCACCGCGACAGCGATGATCACGCCGGCCATCTCGAGTGCGACGGCAATATTGCCCTTTTTGAGTTCCTCGAACTCCTGGATGCCCTTGGTGAGCTTGTCAAGGATGTTGAGTGCGAGATAGATCGCGCCGACCGCGAGGACGATACCGAGGATGAGCTGGAGGAGTGCGATAACAACTGCTGTCAGGCCGTCCACGGACAGGAGCCCGACTGCGAGCGCCTTGTTGATCCCGACTGAGAGGCCCGAGACCCCTGACTGGACGACAAGGGCGATTGCGACGAAGACTGCCGCGACGATAATCCCAACTGCTACATTCCCTTTTGCGAGTTCCTTCTCTTCGTCAATGTCCCGGGTGATCTTCCCGAGAACGGCAAAGCCGATATACAAGGCGATGACTGCAAAGATGATGGCGATGACCAGCTGGACCAATCCAACCACTGCATTTTCAAGAAGCATTTTTTCACACTCTGTATTCTGTAGTTTTGTACGCGTAAACGACACATAAATTTATCGCCAGAAATATTTTAAAAAACGAAGGAATAAACCCCGAATTGCCATCCGATTCTGGCAACGCGTCTGAACAGGGATCGGGCTGGAAATAACCTTCCGATATGCTGCGAGGGGGTTACGATCCCCCGATCTCCAGATGTCCCGAGGCAGGAACAGAATGCGTTCGCAACCCTATGAGTCTGGCGCCCTAACCAGCTAGGCCACCGCAGCACAAAAAGTGCATAGTAAAAACGCGGTAAAAATTATTAAAGGTTCTGTTATCGGTTTATCCGGTTTATTGCTGTTCTTTTTTCTTCTGGAGGTACATTGCAGCCGCAGAAGAGATCGCCGCAATTTTCTTGCCCTGCCCGAACGACCCGGCGAGTGTCTGCATCCGCGTCTCTTCGACACGGGTGTACTGGTCGAGGGTGTTGAGGATGTGCTCTTCCTGCAGGAAGTGGGTATGGGTATTGCCGTCTATGAACTGCTGGTTGTTCATGATCGCATAGTGGAGGGGGATCGTGGTCTTGATGCCGAGGATAATGTACTCGGAGATCGCCCGGCACATCCGCTTGATGGTGTCGCTTCTCCTGCTGTCCCACGCGCAGAGCTTTGCGATCATCGAATCGTAGTTCGGGGGGATGGTGTATCCCATGTGGATCCCGCTGTCGACCCGGATCCCGGGTCCTCCCGGGGACCGGTACCGCAGGATCTTTCCGGGATCTGCGGCGAAGTTGTTCATCGGGTCCTCGGCGTTGATCCGGCATTCGATCGCATGGCCCCGTATCGAGAGATCGCACTGGTCGAAGGGGAGCGATTCTCCCGCAGCAATGGCGATCTGCTGCTTCACGAGGTCGATGCCGGTGACGAACTCGGTGATCGTATGTTCCACCTGGAGCCGGGTGTTCATCTCCATGAAGTAATATTTGCCTTCGCTGTACAGGAACTCGACCGACCCGGCATTGGTGTAACCCGATGCTTCAGCTACCTTCAGGGCCGACTCGGCCATCCGGGTCCGCAGCTCGTGGGTCATGATCGGCGAAGGGGCTTCCTCGATAAGCTTCTGGTGCCTGCGCTGGATCGAGCACTCGCGGTCGAAGAGGTGGACCGCATTCCCGTGCTCGTCGGCAAGTACCTGGAACTCGATGTGCCGGGGCTTCAGGAGGTATTTTTCGATGAAGACGGTCGCATCCCCGAAGGCGGAGTGTGCGATCCGCATGCCGCTGTTGATCGCGTCCTCCAGCGCCTTCTCGTCATACACGATCTGCATCCCGATCCCGCCCCCACCGGCGCTTGCCTTGACGATAACGGGATAGCCGACCGACGCGGCGACACGTTTTGCCTCTTCGGGATCGCTGATGCCTCCTTCGGTACCCGGGAGCACCGGTACGCCGGCCTCCTTCATCATCTGCTTGCTCCCGATCTTCGATCCCATCGCTTTGATGGTCTTCCACCGGGGGCCTATGAAGATCACGTTCTCGTCGAGGCAGAGTTTTGCGAACCGGTAGTTCTCGGCAAGGAAACCGTAGCCGGGGTGGATCGCTTCCGATCCGCTTTTCTTCGCGACCTCAAGGATCCGTTCCATGTTGAGGTAGCTCCGGGAGGGGTGGGCCTCGCCGACATGGAACGCCTCGTCCGCGTACTTGACGTGGAGGGAATTTTTATCGGCATCGGAATAGATGGCCACCGTCTCGATATCGAGTTCGCGGCAGGCACGCATCACGCGGACAGCGATCTCACCGCGGTTTGCTATCAGGAGCCGCTCGAAATATTTCATTGGATCACCAGCAGGACGTCGCCGGTCTGGACGACATCGCCGGTATCCACGAAGATCTCGGTCACATGGCCGTCCGCCGGGCTGTGGATGGGGTTCTCCATCTTCATCGCCTCGAGGACGATGAGCGTGTCGCCTTTCTTCACCGCTGCCCCGCGGCTGACGAGGACCTGGAGGACCATGCCCTGCATGTTGCTCTTGACGCCGCCCGCATACTCCCCGCGGGGGTGCTTCTGCGGGGTCACGCCCGTCACTTCGACCCTGTTACCGCCGACCGAGACGATGCGCACGGAGAAGACCTCCCCGTCCACCTCGACTTCCATCTGGTCCGGGACACCGGGATCCGGTTTTGGCATCGATTGTTTTTTCGGGATCTCCTCGTGCGCCCGCTCGCCCCTGAGGAACGACGGCGCAATTGCCGGATACAGGATATAGGTGAGGATATCCTCCTCCTTCCTGACCAGGCCGGCGTCCTCCGCCTCGGCCTTCATCCGCTCGTACGCGGGCTCGAGGAGGTCTGCCGGCCTGACCGTGATCACCTCCTCGTCGCCGATGATGAGGGTGCGGATCTCCGGGCTTACAGGTTCGGGTGATCGCCCGTAGAGGCCGCGGACGTAGTCCTTGACCTCCTTGGTAACGCTGGAGTACCGGCCGCCCTTGACGAGCACGTTGAGGACCGCCTGGGTGCCGACGATCTGGCTGGTCGGTGTGACGAGGGGGGGGTACCCGAGATCTTTCCGCACCCGCGGGATCTCGGCAAGGACGTCGTCCCACCGGTTGAGGGCATCCTGCTCCTGGAGCTGGGAGACCGTGTTGGAGATCATGCCGCCGGGGAGCTGGTAGATGAGGACGTCGCTGTCGACACGCTCCGATATCGGGTTTAGAAGCCCCGCGTACTTATCCCGGACCTGCAGGCAGATGTTCCGGACAGCCCGGAGCCGGTGCAGGTCGATCCCGGTGTCACGGGGGGTCCCGGCAAGGGACGCCACGATGCTCTCTGTCGGGGGCTGGGAAGTGCCCATGGAAAAGGGGGACATCGCAGTATCAAGAATGTCCACTCCCGACTCGATCGCTGCCTGGTAACTCATGGGGGCGATGCCGCTCGTCGAGTGGCTGTGGAGGCAGACTTTTGTATCAACAGCCTTTTTGATGCCGGTGATGAGCTCACGTGCAGCCTCCGGCATGATGAGGCCCGCCATGTCCTTGATACAGATGGAATCGCAGTCGCAGGAATACAACTCCTTTGCCATTTCGATGAACGTCCGGGTGCTGTGGACCGGGCTGGTGGTATAGGAGATGGTACCCTGCAGGTGCCCCCCCACGTTCTTGACCTGCTTCATCGACCGGGTCATGTTCCTGATATCGTTCAGGGCATCGAAGACCCGGAAGACCTCCACGCCGTTCCGGAACGAAGCCTCCACGAATTTATCGACCACATCGTCCGGGTAATGGCGGTAGCCGACAAGGTTCTGGCCCCGGAGCAGCATCTGGACAGGGGTCTTTTTCAGTTCGGACTTCAGCTCGCGGAGACGGTCCCACGGGTCGTCATTGAGGAAGCGGATAGAGGTATCGAAGGTCGCACCGCCCCAGGCTTCGACAGAAAAAAAACCGCACGAGTCGATCTCGCGGGCGAGCGGAATCATGTCCGCGGTCCGGAGGCGGGTCGCGATCAGCGACTGGTGGGCATCCCGGAGGGTTGTATCGGTTATCTGGATTTTATGAGGACTGAGCATTCGGTGAACCTCAGGGCTGCCGTACGCTTACATTCGAGCCTCTAAAAAATTCATCGGTAAAGTATAAAAAATTCACTAACGGGAGCAAGGGCAAAAAATCCCACGCAGATTGCGGTGGCTATTCCCGGGATGTCGGACCACCCTGCACGGAACTCCGGTTCATAGGTCCCCCCCTTACAGTACCCCCGGACTGCGAGAATCGCGGCTACGTCCCCGGCACGCGCAAGGGAGACATGGATCAGGACAGCCCCCGCCGGAACGAGCGTACGGAACCCCTTGCCGAGGCCCTTCAGCGCAAGCGCCATACGGATCCGGGAGAAGTCGGCGATGAGCAGGCCGAGCGACTGCATACCCGTCTCTGCGATCATACCGAGATCAAAACCGTACCCGTCCCCGAAGGCCCAGACACTCAGGTCCATGAACTCCCCGGGCCGGTACTCGTCATACACCCAGGAACCCACGAGGATGATCACACCCATCCGGGAAAAGTACGAGAGCCCGGGGCCGCCGGTTAAGGAGACAACCGCCCCGAACAGGGCGATGAGGATGAACGGGGCTGCGATCCTGCGCAGGGTTTTTCCCGATATGCCCCGGCTGCCGAACGCTATCCACCAGATAAACGCACCCGCAGCACCCGGGATACCGGAGAATGCGGCAGCCGAGAGGATCGCAGCGGACGCGACCCGCAGCCTCACGTCCTGCATGCGGCCTCCAGGAGGTCGCCCGTGGTTATATTATGGGGACACTTTCCGGCTGCAATGAGATCCCTGATCGCCGCAGGTGCGTGCTGCCAGGCAGGCAGCGCCCCGGGGACCGCCCCGCGATACCGGAGCCTGCCTTCCTGGATCTCCCAGAGGTAATCGGTGCGGGGAAACACGGCCTGTTCGTGGGTGAAGATGATCGTGATCCCGTTCGTCCGCGACGAGATCGCCCGGCAGATCCGTTCCTTCTCCGCTACGTCGAGCGCGCTGAACGGTTCGTCGAGAACGAGGAGATCGTACGTACCTGCGAGGACGCATGCGAGGTGGAGGCGCTTGAGTTCCCCCCTGCTGAGGCGGAGTGGCGAACTGCCGGACCGCCCGCCAAGCCTGCATTCCGCGAGGACGCGGTCCGGGTCCCGTGACCAGGACCGGCACTCCTCTTCAACGGTGAATCCCGTGACGTGGTACTCGGGGAACTGGAAGGAGAGCATCTTTGAAGAGATCCCTTCGCCGGTGATTGCGCCGCCCGTGGGTTCTGTCAGCCCCGCTATGGCGGTCGCAAGGGTCGATTTTCCCGACCCTACATCCCCGCTTACGATATGGACTCCCGGGAGGAACGTCCCCTCCGCGGACATGCGCCAGTTGCCGCACGCGAAGCGTATCTCCTGTAACGAGATCTTCATGGCCGGCACCGCCATGACAGCGGGTAGAAGGGGGTGCGTGCAAGCTGGCCGAAGACCTGTGCGGGAGTTCCTGCTTGGGCGATCCCGCCGCGTTCGAGAAAGATGAGGTGGTCCCCGCGTGCGGCGGCATCCATCTGCTGGGTAGATCGAACGACATACCGCACCCGCGAAATCCTGATGGCCCGTTCGACTTCAAGGGCCCTCGTGGCGTCGAGTTGGGAGTCGCATTCGTCAAGGATGAGGAGATCGGGGTTCGCGACCAGTGCGGCACCGAGAGCCACCATTACCTTCTCCCCCCCCGAGAGGTCCTGCACCATGCGATTTGCGAACGGGGAAATTCCCAGCACCTCCATGCATGCCTGAACGCGGGGGGGGATCGTACCTGCGGGCACATGGCGGAACCGGAGCGGGCATGCGATCTCGTCAAAGACACGGCTGAAGATGAAATTCCGGTCCGGGAACTCCCCGACCCAGCCGATCTCGCTCTTCCGGGGGGGGACCCCGTCGACGAGGACCGTCCCGGCCTCCGGCAGTATGATACCGGCGAGGATCGCTAAAAGCGTCGTCTTCCCGCTCCCGTTTGCCCCTATCACCGTAGTGATGCCGGGTGCGATCTCAAGTGTATCGACCGCGAGCCTCTCGTGGCGGAGGGATTGGATCGAGATCATGGCAGGCGTTGTGCGATAACCCAGGCTGCCCCGGCTTTAACGGCATCCCCGGGGACGAACGGCAGAACGCCGCTTACCAGCGCCGGCAGGAACCCGATGCCGGTCGAGTACATAAGCCACGCCATCCCGCAGGCATAGATCGCGAGCGTAGCGGCGGCAAGGCCCGCGGCCCGGATGATGCGCGGGGGGTATTCATACGCGAGTCCGGCTATGAGCGCCGCTGCGATAAATCCCGCGAGGTACCCCCCCGTCGGTCCGAGGAGGATACCGATGCCGGCTACGCCGTTATGGAAGACCGGCAGCCCGGCTGCGCCCATGAGGACATAGATCGATACCGGAACAAGAGCGTACCGCTTCAGGACCGCACCGGCAAGGAGGACAAACAGAGTCTGGAGCGTCAGGGGGACGGAAAAAAACGGGACGGATATCCAGCTTCCGAGTGCAATAAGTCCGATAAAGGCAGCAGAATAGGCAATGATCTTCGAACGATCCGGATCCCCAAACATCGTCAACCCGAAAAATTTTGGCGGTTGACGGTAAATAGATACCCGTTACTGGTGACAGCAGTCTCCGGCGATGACCCGCTCGATCTTGCCGTTGTCTTTCTTGATGATCAGGGCACCATATTCGTCAATATCGATAGCTTCGCCTTCGAAGCTGTTCTTCAGGGTCCTGATCTGGACCCTGCTCTCGAGCGTGCACGAGAGGCTCTTCCATTCCTGGACGATCGTGTCGTACTCCCCGCTCTCGAGCAGGAGGTACCGGCTCTCGAACTCTTTTAAAATGCGGGCAAGGAACGCGGACCGGTCGATCTCATGGCCGAGCTCCGCGCTGATCGAAGTGATCGCTTTCTGCAGTTCGGGCGTGAAGTTCTCCAGCGGGACGTTTGCGTCGATCCCTATGCCGAGGAGGCAGTAATGGACCGTGTCTGCCTCCGCCGAGAGCTCGAGAAGCAGCCCCGCGACTTTCTTGTTGCCGATGAAGATGTCGTTTGGCCACTTGATGAGGGCCCCGAGATCGAACTCCTTCCGGATCGCCCGGGCCACGGCGAGCGATCCCGCCATGGTGATCATGAAGATATGGTCGATCGGGACGTTGGGTTTCAGGATGATCGTTGTCCAGATACCCCCGCTCGGGGAGACCCAGGCCCGCCCCATCCTCCCCACCCCGCCGGTCTGCTGTTCTGCGATGATGACCGTTCCGTGCAGTTTCTCCGCGTTGCCTTCCGCGACCATCTGCCTCCCGGTCGCGTTGGTTGACGGGGTGTTATCCAGGTACCGCATCTTCCTTCCGATGAAAACCGTCTTCAGGTTTTTATGGACTTCGTGCGGGAGGAGTTTGGTACTCGCACGGCTGAGCCGGTAGCCCTGTTTCTGCGAGGAGGTGATATCATAACCCATCAGACGGAGCTCGTTGATGTTCTTCCAGACTGCCGAGCGGGTAATGCCCAGCTGGTCGCTGATGGTCTCGCCCGAAAGGGGTGCGTCTGCCCGTTCGAGGATCTCGAGAACCCTGAAGGCTGAATCCGACATACCGATCACCGCTTCGAACCTGTCTGTTCCGAAGGAAGCGGACAGGGATCCTTCCCGCACACCTGCTTGAGGATCGCCGACTGGTGTTCCATCAGGGTGGCCAGATCGAAGATCCCCGTGATGTCCACGACCCCTATCGCACCGATGGCCGACCCGTCCTTGTCCCGGATCGGGGCAACCGTGACCGGCACGCCCCGGTATGCACCCTGATCGGGGGTTATCCGGATGATGCTGTTCGTCCGGATCGCTTCCTGCAGTACAGGACCGTTGTAGTTACGGTCGATTACCCGCCCGTCTTCCACGCGGATCCCGTCCCGGTCCCGGGACTTTGCGGTTACGGGGAGCCGGTGGATCAGCTCGTGGACTGCGAGGACAAGGGGCTCGAGATCGACTGCGGTGGCGCTGCAGGACAGGGTGTAGCGGTGCATGGGATCCTCTCTATAACTCTGGTCATTCTCTATCTAGAAGAATATTGTGGAGAGGGGGCGACCCGGTATCCCCCGGAGAAGAGTTGGCGTCCGGGTCCTCAATCCACCCGGCAGGGGCGACGGTCCTTTTGCCCTAAAAGTCGCCGGTGCATTTCAATCCGCGTTCCACCATCGTCTCCTCAACTTCTTCGCGAGAAGCATGTCACCCTCTCCGGGAGGTTCGAGGCCTGCTGCCCGGAGGTCGGCATCCATCATGATCCTGACGAGATCGGGGAACTTTATCTTCGGCTTCCACCCGAGCACCCGTGCTGCCTTCCGGGCATCGCCGATCAGGACATCGACCTCGGTGGGCCGGAAATATTTCGGATCGATCCTCACGTGCTCGCTCATGTCGAGGCCGGCATAGGCAAACGACTCTTCAAGGAATTCGCTGACCGAATGGGTCTCTCCCGTGGCGATGACGAAATCGTCGGGCTTCTTTGCCTGGAGCATCATCCACATCGCCTCGGCATACTCCGGCGAGAAGCCCCAGTCCCGTTTCGCATCGAGGTTGCCGAGGCAAAGGTGATCGGCCTTCCCTGCAAGGATCGCCGCGATCCCCCGGGTTATCTTCCTGGTGACGAAGTTCTCGCCCCTTCTCGGGGACTCATGGTTGAAGAGGATCCCGTTGGAAGCGAACATGCCGTATCCCTCGCGGTAATTCCTGGCCATCCAGTAGGCATACACTTTTGCACAGGCGTACGGACTCCGCGGAACAAACCCCGTATTCTCGTTCTGGGGGGGGTCTGCCCCGCCGAACATCTCGCTCGAGGACGCCTGGTAAAACCGTGTCCTGATACCGCTCCTCCGGATCGCTTCGAGGATCCGCGTGGTGCCGAGACCGGTTACGTTTCCCGTATATTCCGGCGTGTCGAAGCTCACCCGGACATGGCTCTGGGCTCCCAGGTGGTAGATCTCGTCAGGTTTTATGGTATAGATGATACCCGCGATCTGCTCGGAGTCCGAAAGGTCCCCGTAATGGAGGAAAAGCTGCACGCCGGGCCCGGGGGGATCGGCATGAATATGGCCGATGCGGGCAGTGTTTGACGACGATGCTCTCCTCACCAGCCCGTGCACTTCGTATTCCTTCGAAAGGAGAAGTTCGGCGAGGTATGATCCGTCCTGACCGGTGATCCCGGTAACAAATGCCTTTTTCTGGTGAGCCATGGTGTCAGACCTCCCCCGGACTGACTGATAATGCCGGTGACCCGTCTTTTCCACCGGCCCTGAACAGTCTCATTGAATAGAACACTTCCCGGTTTTATGTATG
Organism: Methanoregula sp.; assembly: GCA_035515395.1. Taxonomy (GTDB): domain Archaea; phylum Halobacteriota; class Methanomicrobia; order Methanomicrobiales; family Methanospirillaceae; genus Methanoregula. The sequence continues at coordinate 13,150 of DATJBJ010000038.1, forward strand.
TTCTGTTCTCCTTGTTTTTAATTCGCGATCCAGCCGCTGTCTCCAGTGATCGATCATGGCTTCCAGGGTCTGTTCGAAAGGAATTTCCGGGGCCCAGCCGGTCTCATGGAAGATCTTTTCGTTGTCCCCGATCAGCCGCGGGTTGTCAGACGGCCGGATCCGTAAATCCTCGCTGACTATCCCGGCCCGGATACCGGTGAGATCGGAGATCTGCAGCACGATATCGCAGACTGAGCGTCCGGTTCCGCTGCAGATGTTGTACACCTCGCCCCGTTTTCCGCCTTTCAGCAGGAGGAAGTATGCCCTGACGACATCCCTCACGTCGACAAAATCCCGTATTATTGCCCCGTTGCCGATATGGATCACCGGCTCCTGGAGGCCCTTTTCTATCAGCACGGACTGTTTTACCAGCGAACTCACGACGAACCGTTCGTCCTGGCCGGGACCGCAGTGGTTGAACGATCGCGTGCAGCAGATTCCGAGCCCGTACCCCTCAGCATAGATCCCTGCGAGCTGTTCCTGCGCTACCCGTGCAACTGCGTAGGGGCTTGCCGGGCACTGGTGATGGGTCTCGCGCAGGGGGAGATCGTTCCCTGCCACGGAGCCGTACTGTTCGGATGACCCGACGGAGAGGACGCGCGCGGCATTGTCGTCGAGCCTCACGGCATCGATAATATTGAGAAAGATCGTGGCATTGTCCAGAAAAGAAAGGACCGGTCTTCTCCAGCTCTCCGCGACCGAGCTCTGCGCGGCGAGGTGAAGGATGAAGTCCGGCTGGATTTTCCGGACGAGCCCCGCGACCTTCGCGGCATCCGTGAGGTCTGCCCGGTGGAAATGGTGATCGCGGAGGAACGCCTCCGTCGAAGGGACAAAATCCCAGGCAGGTACGCTCCTGCTCACGCCGTGGATTTCGAACCCCTCATGGTGCGAGAGGAGATAGTGGATAAAATGGCCGCCCGCAAACCCGCTCGCTCCGGTAACAAGTATCTTTTCCATGGGGCTTTCCTGAATTTTTAAAATCCATCCGAAATTCCGGTGACGATCTCCCAGCCGGCTCCGATCGATCCGGCGGTGTCAGTATATTGTCATGTCAGGTGAAAAAAACCTATGCAAATCAGTGCCGTGCCCGAGAGATCCGCCGGTCGATCCCTCCTAGAACTGCACTTCGCCCTCCAGGCGGCAGAAACTCCTGAGGAAACCGCGGGACGGGTACTCGTGCACGCTCGTTACGACGATCCTCCCCTTCCCCACCTGCCGTTCGACAACAACCGGTTCTCCGTCAGAATTGCACGAGCTCTCCCATCCGGGAGACGTGAACGTGCCGTCGCATTCGATCCGGTCGGGATCATAGTCCTCGACAAGGGTCCGGGAGACAAAACCCGGTGCGCAGGTGATGCGCCGGGGACGGACGTCGTGGTGGTAGGTCACGGGTTCGGGCAGCCAGTCATAGGCATCAGGCTTGTCCGCAGCCGCACCGAAGACGAGGAGGTTCCCCCCTCGTTCGACGAACGATTCGATCCTCTCCGAAGACGCCCGCACGGCCGGCAGGATCCGGGAGAACTGCGGGTTGGCAAAACCGGTGGGGATGATGAGGCAGGAGAAATTCCCCCGGTAAAACGGCGCCGCCAGCATGTGGGGAGTCACCAGATCGCAGGCGATCCCGCATTCCTCGATATACCGGTTGAAATACTGGGGAGATTCCCATACGAACCCCGCCCGGCAGCTCATCCCTTGATCACCCCGAGCGGGGAGAGGCGTGCGACCAGACGCGAGATCCCGGCGTCGTGCACGACCTGGACAACCTCGTCGCTCGGTTTATAGACCTCTGGCGCCTCGTCGGAGATCGCATTGTCGTTGTGGGCCCGGACGATGATCCCCCTCTGCAGCAGATCGGCCGCAACCTCCTTCCCGATCAGCTTCTTCTTTGCCGCTGACCGGCTCATGAGCCGGCCGGCGCCGTGGCAGGTGCTCCCGAAACTCTTCTCCATCGCCCCGTCCGTGCCGCAGAGGATGAAGGATGAGGTGCCCATGCTGCCCGGGATGATGACCGGCTGCCCGATCTCCGAGAGCTCCGACGGGATATCCGGAGATCCGGGGCCAAAGGCACGCGTGGCTCCCTTGCGGTGGACGCAGAGAATCCGTCGTCTCCCGTCAACCTGGTGCTCCTCCATCTTCGCGACATTGTGTGCCACGTCGTAGATGAGCGGCATCTCCTCATGGGCGAGGGAAAATGCCCTGGCAAAGACCTCGCGTGAGGCGTGGGTGATCAGCTGCCGGTTCGCCCACGCATAATTTGCTGCTGCCGCCATCGCCCGGAAGTATGCCCTGCCCTCCGGCGACATGACGGGAGCGCACGCGAGCTGGCGATCGGGGATGGATATCTGGTATTTCTTCGTGGCGGTCTCGAGAATTTTGAGGTGGTCGGTGCAGGTCTGGTGCCCGAGGCCCCGGGACCCGCAGTGGATCATGCAGCAGACCTGCCCGGCACGGATACCGAATGCCGCCGCGGCGGCGGGATCGTAGATCTCGCGCACGACCTGGACTTCGAGGAAATGGTTGCCCGACCCGAGCGTGCCGCCCTGGGAATAGCCGCGCTGTTTTGCATGGGAAGATACCGAGCCGGTGTCGGCTTCCTTCATCGCGCCACCTTCCTCGCACCGGGCCAGGTCCCGTTCCATGCCGAAACCCGAAGCTACTGCCCACCGGGCCCCCCGCAGCATCATCCCGTCCAGATCTCGGGGGGATACTTTCGTTTCGCTCTTGCCGCCAACGCCGGTCGGCACCTTCCGGAAGAGACCTTCGACCAGATCCTTCCGGCCCGAGACGTCCCCCTCCTCAAGCGGCGTCGTGAACAGGCGCACCCCGCAGTTGATGTCAAACCCGACTCCTCCCGGCGATATGACCCCCTCATCAGGCGAGAAGGCCGCGACCCCGCCGATGGGGAATCCGTAGCCGAGATGGATGTCGGGCATGGCAAGGGAATTTTTTATAATTCCCGGCAGGGTGGCGACATTCGCGAGCTGGCGGACCGCTCCTTCTTCGAGCATACTGCCGAGGTGCTCGGAGAGGAAGAACCGGCCGGGCACTCTCATGCCTTTTACAAAGCCCACCGGCACCTCCCACTCATTGGTCCCGGTCCGGATCACTCCTTCAATCATCCAACGCCCTCACGTTCCGGTTCGCTTCTATACATCAAATACGATATCCACCTTATATCCGTTCGCCTCTTTTTCAATCGAGAGGCCGGTATAGGAAATCCCTTTTACCTCCGTACCCCCGGCATGTTTTTTAAAGTCGAACGGTTCACCGTGCAGGACAGCTGACACGTGGAGGCCTTCGATGGCGATATCCGCGGTCTTGAATACAAGACCGTCGACTTCGGAAACGAAGAGCACCTCCGAGAGAAATTCGGCGAGGAGAGACTCCGTATCAGCGGAGGAGAGATCTACCCTGCGGTCGATCCCGCCCGACCGCTCCGGCCCGTACATCACCTGCATCAGCGCGTCCAGTACATCCGAAAAGAGTGCGTTGAGGGTAGGCGCCCGGGCACGGATCTTGATATCGGCAGTATGGGGAAGCTCTTCAAAGCTCATCCGCTTCGCGCCTGTCAGCATCGGTATCGTCAAAAAACGGGATCATATCCTTGCGGATGCTGTGGAGGAACCGTGCCTGGTGCATCGAGACATAGATGGTGCGGCCTCCTGCCCTGAGAAGGAGATCGGTCCTCTTCGGGGGTTTTACATGGACCGGCAGGAGGATCGGACCGCCACAGGAGGTGGAGATACGGAAATCGCACCCCCGCCTGTTGATATAGTCGATGACATCCGGGCCGATCGAGACTTCACCCAGGCCGGCGCTGTCGCGGGGATTGGAAAACATTGTCTAGATCATTAGGATCCGGCAGTAAAAACGGTTATGGATCGCAGGCCGGTTTCAGGCCCCGACAATCCTGCCGACAAGATCCACGTACTTCTCCTTGAGTTCGTACGTGTTCATTCCCTCCGCATTCCGCGTGGACCGGAGGATCCCGATCCGGGAAGTGATGATACCGACCATCGAAGCAATCGCATGGAATGTCACCGAGAACTGTTTCTGGAGTTCGGCTACAAGCTCTGCAATCGTAATCGATCTGATCCTGAGAAAGAGCCTGAGCACTTCGCGCCTGATACCCGTCCTGTCCCGTGACAGGTACGACCTCAGCCGCCCCTCGATGACTCTCTTGATCTCTGAAGGAGATCTCATAATGCTAGTCTCAAAGTTCTCAATATATATATTTTTTCATTTTCTCGGTTTTTAAATCCCAGAACGGTTTTTCGGCCGATTTGCAAAGGAACAAAAATTTTCTGCGAAACAATAAAGCGGACCGGGTCCGCGGGTTCTGCCAGCTCCTGCACCCTATCTGGTAACTATTTAATCCCCGGTAAACAGATGATTACGACATGGGATTGATCAACTACAATATCGAGAAATATACACCAAAACAGTTGGTGATAATCCCGATGGCACTTCTCGCAGTATCGCTCATCCTGCTCGCACTGAATATGGTCTCAACGGGGATGCCGGTCAAACCCGGCATCGATTTTTCCGGCGGTACGTCCGTAACGGTCTTCACGAACGACTCCAAGGACCAGATCCAGTCTGCGTTTGCCGGCTACCCGTTGAGCGATATCAGCGAAGGGGTGAATAACGGGAAGTTCATCACCTTTGGCGCCATGGACGATCTGCAGTTCCGGAACCTGAGCACCCTGATCTACCAGAAGTATCCCGACGCGAGCATCAACCAGATCGGCGAGACCTTCGGGAAGACGCTCCAGTACCAGGCGGTCCTCGCGCTGCTCTTCTCATTCATCGGCATGGCGATCGTCATCTTCCTCGCCTTCCGCACTTTTGTTCCCGCGGGGGCCGTGGTCCTGTCGGCCTTCGCCGATATGGTGATGACTGCTGCAGTGATGAATATTGTCGGGATCCCGCTCACTCTCGGCACGGTGGCTGCCCTCCTGATGCTGATCGGTTACTCGGTGGACAGCGATATCCTGCTGACCAACCGGGTGCTGAAGCGGCAGGGAAAACTCAATGACAAACTCACCGGGGCGTTCCATACCGGCATCATCATGACCTCCACCACCATCGCCGCGGCTACCGCGATGTTCATCGTCGCGTGGTTCGGGTCGGTCCAGATCCTCTGGGAGATCTCCGCGGTGCTCCTCATCGGCCTCTTTGCCGATATCCTCAATACGTGGCTGACAAATGCAGGGATCCTGAAATGGTACGCCCAGAAGGGAGGTGCCAGATGACCGGAAAAGGGCCCAAGTCCCTGCTCCTCGACTGGAGGGTCGCGACCCTCATCGTCCTGGTCCTCCTCTCGGTCATCGCGATCTTCCCCCATTTCGACCAGAACGGCAATATCGCGACCAACCTCCAGTACGGCCTCGATCTCCAGCAGGGAGCGTGGCTCCAGCTCGAGATGAAGGGCGAGGTGGTCGGGTTCACGACAACCCAGCCGCTGGACAATTTCGTCACCAACCTCTCCAAGCAGCTGGGGACCGGTGTCGTCGTTATCGATGCAAGCCATCTCGAGATCCAGAAAGCCTACAACCAGTCCGACCTGGACCCGGTCTTCGCCGCCAACGGCGGCCAGATCACCAGTTACGCGCCGGGCGTCTCCAAGGCGACTGCCGACGACGTGAAGCTCATCCTCGAGAACAAGATCAACACCCTCGGGACGAAGGACGCAAAAGTCAATACGCTGACCGGGCTCAATAACGTGGCGCGGTATATGCGGGTCGAGCTTGCTGGCGTGGACATGAACCAGGCACAGGAAGTCGTCGGCAAGCAGGGCAAGTTCGAGATCAGGATCGTGACCACCGGCAACCAGACCGAGCACGTTCTCTTCAGCGACGTTATCACCAGCGTCCAGACCCCGACCCAGGAGCCTGCGGGTAGCAACAACTGGGGCGTCAGTTTCACGCTCAGCCCCGCGGGCGCAGAGGAGTTCCGGGATGCCGCAATAAAATATGGCGCTACCGCTGACCCGGCGAAGCACAACCTGATCATGATCCTCGATAACCAGACCGTTTATTCCGCCCCGCTGTCTGCCGATCTCGCGACCAAGGTCCAGACAACCCCGATCACCCAGCTCTATGCGTCTACGGGATCCGGGACGTACGGCACCCAGCAGGCGACCGACCTCGAGATCCACCTCCGTGCCGGCGCGCTGCCGGTCGACGTGAGCATCGCCGGCTCCGGCGGCGTCTCTGCACCCCTCGGCGAACGCTACAAGGCGATGGCACTCCTCGCGGGCCTCTTTGCCCTGGTAACCGTGGGATGCGTCATCTATTACCGGTACCGCGAACCAAGCATCGTCCTGCCGATGGTGCTCATCAACACTTCGGAGATCGTCATCCTGCTCGGGTTCATAGCGCTGATCCGGTTCCAGATGGACCTGCCGACGATCGCCGGGCTGATAGCAGTGCTGGGGACCGGCATCGACCAGCTTGTCGTCATCTCCGACGAGATCCTGCATGAAGGAAAAGTGCCTTCGCCGAACCTCTACCTAAAGAGGCTCGCCCGTGCGCTGAGCATCATCGTTGTCGCGGCAGCAACGGTCCTCATCGCCATGCTCCCGCTCGCGGTCATGGACCTGTCTACCCTCAAGGGCTTTGCCATCATCACGATCCTCGGTGTTCTGGTCGGCGTGATCGTCACCCGTCCGGCTTACGGGAGGATCATCATGGAGATCCTCTCCAAATAGAAATACCATACCTTTATCTTTTTTTTAATCGACTACTCTTGCAGGTAAGAAGCATGAGCAGACCTGTTCTGTATGATTTTTTCGCTACCTGGTGCGGTCCCTGCAGGATGCAGACGCCCATCCTTGAGGAACTGGAAAAGAAGATGGGTGAGGCGATCGAAGTCCGGAAAGTGGACGTGGACCAGAATATGGAGCTCGCCGAGAAATACGGCATCCGGGTCGTCCCCACCCTCATCATCGAGAAGGACGGGAAGATCGTGCAGTCCATGGAAGGGGTTACCGATGCCGCGACGCTTGAGAAACTGCTGATACCGCTGGTGGGATAAGTGAAGATCGGCATTGTCGGCGGGACCGGGGATATCGGGGAAGGGATGGCCCTGCGTCTCTCCCCCTTTTTTGACGTCACGGTCGGCTCCCGGGAGAAGGAGAAAGCTGACAAGACCTGCAGCAGCTGCATCAACACCCTGCAGGAGCGGGGTGTTGAATGCACGCTCAGCGGGCAGGGAAACCAGGCATGCGTGGAAGAGAACGACGTGGTGATCCTCGCGGTCCCCTTCAGGAACCTCGAGACTACCATCACTTCCGTGACCGGCTTTGAGGGAAAGATTGTCATCTGCCCGGTCAACCCGATGGAGAAACGCGATTACTTCGTCTTCGTCCCGCCTCCCGAGGGATCTGCGGCGCTGTTGGCAAAGCGCCTCCTGCCCCCGACTTCAAAGCTCTGCTCTGCCTTCAACACCATAGCGGCGAACAAATGGCGTGCCCTCGACGAGGAACTTGAGTACTCCGTCCCTGTGACCGGCGACGATGATGCGGCAAAGCGCCTCGTGATGGGGATCGTCGACAAGGTCTCGAAACTCCATGCGTTCGATGCCGGCCCTCTCGCCGCATCTTCCATGGTTGAGTCGCTCACCCCGCTCCTCCTCAACATCGCCCGGTACAACAGGATGAGGGATGTCGGGATCCAGTTCCGGTGAAACCGGCGCGATGGTGCAGGATCCTCTTCCCCGTGTACCGGGCATAACTCCGGGTAGCAACACCTGGCAACGGTTATATCATGAGTTCCGGACGGAAAGAAGTGGAGTGGATGTATTCTTCTGAGTTCGAACGGATAGGAAAGCGGCTCTTCGCCGAGCACCTGGTCGGCGGGAATTTCGGCAATATCAGCCGGAGGGAGGGAGAAGGGTTCTACATCAAGCGGACCGGCACGTATCTTGACGCTGCAACAGAGCCGGTCTTCGTCCCCCTCTCGGGCGAACCCCCGAAGGATGCGTCCACGGAGTTCCGCGTCCACCGTGAGGTGTATAAAAATTCCCGGCACGCTGCGATCGTCCATGCACACCCGCCCCATGCCGTCGCCCTCTCCTTCCTCTCCGACGAGATTAAACCGGTAGACAGCGAGGGGGAGCTGCTCTGCCCCGTCATCCCGGTCGTCACCGGTGCTCCCGGCTCGCAGGAGATCGCAGACTCCGTCGCCACGGCCCTCGCCCGCTCGAATCTCGTCATCGTCCGGGGGCACGGCACGTTCGCGGCCGGAAAGGATCTCGATGAAGCGTTTGTGTTCACGTCACTTGCGGAATATTCGTGCCGGATCCTTTCGATAAAGGGGGGGTGTACCGGAAGGTAAGGGCGGAATATATCGTTTTATCGGAAAAACAGGCAAAACGCCCAGGTCGGAATTCGAATCCGAGTCGATTGCGTGACAGGCAATCATGATAGGCCACTACACTACCTGGGCATGAAATTACAGTAATCCCGCCTCCCAGATTCGAACCGGGGACATCGCGGTAGCCGCGCAGTTACCGTCACCGGTAAACCATACTACAGCCGCGCACTCTACCAGGCTGAGTTAAGGCGGGGCACTGCTCTATAATGTTGGGGTAGTTTGGTATTAAACATATCGTTGGGATTTCTCCCGTTCCGACGGAAAAACAGGCAGATTTTCGCCAACCCGGGATTTCTTTAAATAATCCGCGTGCAAATAACAAGTCATGGCTCGCAAGGATTTTGCGGGGGATCGCCTTCTTTGTCGATAGCTCCGCACACGAAGCGGTAACTGTTTTTGATACCACCCTCCGGGACGGGGAACAGACGCCCGGCATCGCATTCACGTTTGAACAGAAACTCGAGATAGCCCGCCAGCTCTCCGGGATCGGTGTCCACGCGATCGAAGCAGGGTTCCCTGCCTCCTCGAAGGACGAGAAAACGACCGTGAGGGCGATCAAGAAACTCGGGCTCGACCCGAAGATCTGCGGCCTGGCCCGGTCGGTGAAAGCCGACGTTGATGCCTGCCTCGACTGCGATGTCGACATGGTCCATGTCTTCATCCCGACCTCGGACATCCAGCGGGAGAACACCATCAACAAGACCCGGGAGGAGGTGCTCGCGATCACGACCGATATCGTCGGCTATGTCCGCGAGCACGCCGACCTCTGCATGTTCTCTGCGATGGATGCTACCCGGACCGACTGGGAGTACCTCGTCTCGGTCTTCCGGACCGCTGCGGATGCAGGAGCGACGATCATCAACGTGCCGGACACGGTCGGGGTGATATCGCCCTCTGCGATGAAAGTGCTCATCGCGAAGATCAACCGCGAAGTCAGGTGCCCGATCGACGTCCATTGTCACAACGACTTCGGCCTCGCGGTGGCGAACACGATCGCTGCGGTCGAGGCTGGCGCCTCCCAGGTGCAGGTCACAGTAAACGGCCTCGGGGAACGGGCCGGCAACGCAGATCTCGCCCAGGCCGTGATGATCATGGAGTCGGTGTACGGGATACGGACCGGGATAGTAAAGGAACGGCTCGTCGAGACCTCGCGCCTCGTCTCCCGGTTTTCGGGGATCGGCATTCCCCCCGTCCAGCCGGTCGTGGGCGAGAACGTCTTCTCGCACGAGAGCGGAATCCATTCCCACGGCGTGATCAGGAACTCGGCGACTTTCGAACCGGGGATTATGACCCCGGAGATGGTCGGGCACCGCCGGAGGCTGACGCTCGGTAAACATGTTGGAAGGCACGCGGTCCGGCAGATGCTCGCTGAGGTCCATATCGAACCGGCCGATTCCCAGCTCGACGCGATCGTTGAGAAGGTCAAGGCTGTCGCCAACAAGGGGAAAAGGATAACCGACGCCGATCTCTATGAGATCGCGGAGACGATCATGGGCACCGGGGTGAACAACAAGATGTTCGAGCTCGAGGACATCGCGATCATGACCGGCAACCACGTCATACCGACCGCGAGCGTCAAGGCGAAGGTGAACGGCACCGGCCACGTATACTCTGCCACGGGGAATGGCCCGGTCGACGCCGCACTCAGGGCGATCCTGGGTATCATCCCGGCAAAGCTCCAGCTCAATGAGTTCAACATCGAGGCGATCTCCGGGGGTTCGGACGCGATGTGCCACGTCACCATCGCGGTCGAGGACGATCACGGGAAGATCTTCGACGCGAGCGGGAGCGGCGACGACATCGTGCTCGCATCGGTCGAGGCGCTCGTCAACGCGATCAACATCCTCAACCGGAAGTAACCTCTCTCTTTTTTCCGGGGCGTGCGGAGACGGGAGCGGACAACCATGATTCAGTCGCGATCCGGCAGATCTGCCGGGAGGATATCGGAAGGGATACCCCTGGCGCGGAAGCCTGATTAACGGGGGATTGTCTTCGTATTTCGTATCCTTCGCTGGTTCTGGAGGGCAGGAAGAAGATGCAAAAGCACGGGAAGTATTAAAAAACCCTCACTCAATTTTCAGTTCGGTGTTCCGGATCCTGACAAGCACATCCAGCGCAGCTTCAAACCCGTACAAAGACGCCCGGGTGGAGAGCTTACCGATGACCTCGTCAGTTGACGCGAGGTAGCGCTTTGTGTATCGCCCGTTCCGGCCCACAGAGTCGAGGAAGTTGTCGATCCGGTCGCAGAGTTTGACAAGGGTCGCCTCCGGCGGGGCGTCGAGAATCCGGTCGAGGCTGTCGGAGAGCCGGGCCGCCTTCCCCTTGATGGTGTTCTTCTTGGTGAGGGAATCGACGATGGCTGCGATCTCCGTCCGATCGTCGGGGGGGAGGGGGAGAGAGGCGATGAGCGCATCGGTCTTCGTGAGCCATTCGGGGGTGCAGTCCTCGTACACGTCGTGGAGCCAGGCCGCTATGATCGCAACGTGGGAACCGCCGAGCATGCCGGTAAGGGCAGCGACCTTGGCGGGATGGCTGATATACGGCGTCCGCCGGTCCTTCCGGAACTGCCCACGGTGGGCGCGCGAAGCGTGATCGGCGGCGATCCTGATGGCAAAGAGCCGGATCGCTGGATCGGTCTCCATAAAACCCGGGCATTCCGCCATAAGAGAGATTTTTGGCGTGAACCTAGATGTGCCTTGCGATAATAGTGCCACCCGGTGCCCGGATTACACCTGGCCCGGGGAAAATTATGCAGCCTGGGGGGCGCCCTTTCCCTCGATGGCAGCCTTTATCTGGGCCTGCAGCTGCTCGAACTTGCCCTGGAGCATCTTCTCCTGTTTCTCCAGGGACTTGATCCGGAGCTCAAGCGTCTCGACCTTCTCGGCGAGTTTCGCGTTTACGACCTCCTTCTTCTTCTGCATCATCACGGTGCCGACGCTCATGTACATGACCGCGTCTTCAGCCGCGTCGCTGATCTCCTCCTGCGCACGTTTTGCCTCGCGGACTGCCATCTCGTACTGGGCCTTCTGCGTGAGGATCGTCTGGAGCTGCTGCTGGATCTGCTGGAGCATGCCGAGCTGGTTCTGCACTTTGGGTGAGATATTGTTCATAACCGTAATTCTCCTCAAATAACCTTGTGAATCGCCGGCCGGGGGTACCCGGGAGACGGATCAAAGGTCCCGGACGCCCCGGTGTTTCAGGTAGTGTTGAACGCCCGATACAATAAAAGATCGCGTGCCGGAAGGAACGCCGCGACCATGGCAGGCGGTTTTTCCGGAGCTGTTTTCTGCCCGGTCGGGAGAGCCTGTTCTCCCCCTGCCGGGGCCGTCACCGTTGCCGGATCAGGCGATCTGCTGCATTTCGTCGGCGATATTGACGAGCCGGAGCATCATGTTGAGCGCGGCGCGGAGCGCGGCGGTGTCCCGGGCCTCTACGGTGAGCACGAGGGTTGTTTCGTCCACCACGCACGCCCGGGTCACAGACCGGAAGTTTGCCTCACCGGCGAGCTCCGGCTCGATCGCACGGTAGATATTCCGGGCATGCGGGGTGGTGAACCGGAAGACGGCGGTGTGCTGCGGCATCGGTATCCTTCCCGGTGAGATGGGACAAAAAAGCTTATAAAAAGAGGGGGTCGGGATCCCCCGGATTCTGCCGAAGACCGGCGGGCCTTACCGGGCTTTGAGCTCTTTGATGGCGGCGCCGCGCTCTTTGAAGAGGATACGGTGGCCGCAGTAGGGGCACCGGACGTTGACGTCGATCTCTACCTTCTGTTTGCACCGTGCGCACTTGTACGAACTTGCCATATCAGATCCTTACTGTTTTGCCGGCTCGGTCGCGATAGTCCGGTCGATCGCCCGCTGGACGATCTTCATCGACGGGGTCTGGGGCTGGTACGCGCCGCCCGCGAACTTGTACCCGCACTTCCGGCATCCCCAGATGCCGGTCCCCTGCCGGGAGACCGATTCCGTGTCGCACTTCGGGCACCGGTGGAGCCCGCGGGAGATCGCCTCGATCTCCGTGACGCGCTTGCGCACGAACCTCCCGTACCTGCACCCGAAACGGCCTGCGCTGCCCGTTACTTTTCCCTTTGCCTTGTGAGTAGTATTTGCCATAATGGAATCTCACCGATCTGTCTTCTTTTATTTGTCCTCTCGGTTAATATACCTGATTGAGGATCTTAACCTGCCCCTCGCCTTTCGTGAGCTTGTTGATCAGGTCGTAGAACTCGGTCTGGATCCCGGCAGGGATCCGGACCACGCATACCCACGAGCCGTCCTTCTGCCACTCGTCCTTCTCCATGGTCGACCCGGCGGCGATGTCGCCGTAGGCCTTTGCTGCGAAGTCCGGCGGGATCTTAATGGCGAGCCGGAGTTCCTCGAACCGGATGGGCAGGAGCGGGCGGAGCGCCTTGACAGTCTCCTTGACCTGCTCGTCGAGGTGCTTAAACGGGTCGATGTTGACCCGCGCCTCCTCCATTGCCATCTCGATCCGCTGAGGCGGATGGGGATGGCCGGTCTGGGGGTTGATCGCGTTCCGGGATATGAACGTGATCACCTGCCGGCGCTTCTCCTCGATCATGTGTTTGCGCTGTTCCGCAGTGAGGTGGATCTCCCCTTTCTCGATGATCTTCCGGGCTACGGCGCCAAAGTCCCTCGTGTGGAAGACCTTCTCGAGGGCTTCATCGGATGCCCGCGTCCCCCGGGAGGCATTGGAGAAGACGTTTAAGGCCGCAACGACATCCTCGATCTCGACGGCCTGGCCCTGCCGGACCAGGGCCGCCTGGCGGGGATCCACGAGGATCTCGAAGCGTTCGCCGAAACTCTCGAGCCGTGCCACCACGGCGTGATCGAGCGGTATCATAACGGCTCACTGCTTGAACTGGCTGACGTAGGTGGCGACTTCTTCCTGGCTCATCTTCCGGAAGACCGGGGCGGTCTTCGAGATGACGCCGATCTCGACGGTGTCGACATCGAACTTCCCCTCCGTTGCGGAGTGGAGCGCTTTTAAGCCAAGGAGGATCCCGTCCTTCATGTCGGTGGACGGGTTGTACTCCTCTTCAAAGACCTTCATCGCCGCAGGCCGGCCGATGCCGATGCCGGTTGCCTTGTACTCGAGGAGGGTGCCCGAGGGATCGGTCTCGAAGAGGCGGCACTCGCCGTCGCTGATGCCGGCGATGAGGAGCGCGGTGCCGTACGGCCTGATGCCGCCATACTGGGTGAGGGTCTGCATGTGGTCGCAGAGCTTCTTGGCGAGCGCCTCGACCTCGATGGGCTCGTCATAGGAGACCCTGTTGATCTGGCACTCAATCCGCGCACGGTCCACAAGAGCCCGTGCGTCGCCGACGAGTCCGGAGGATGCGACACCGATGTGCTCGTCGATCTTGAAGATCTTCTCGATAGACGAGGGTTCGAGGAGCTTGGAGCTGACCCGTTTGTCGACAATAAGTACTACACCGTCCTTTGCCTTTATCCCGACTGCGGTCGTCCCGCGCTTCACTGCCTCGCGGGCATATTCTACCTGATAAAGCCTGCCATCGGGTGAAAAGACCGTGATGGCCCGGTCGTATCCCATCTGATATTGCGGTTGCATTATGATACCTCCAGATCTTCGGTTGTCAGGAATAATCGGTTTGCATTTTTAAATCCCTTTTCAATTACATCAACTTTCGCACCCTCGCATCCAACCGCGATAAAGGTTTTGCCGGCAAAGACGAATTCATTCCCCTCTCCTCCGGCCGACGGGATTCCGCGATCCGGGGGGGGTGGCTGTCTCTGCTTCCGGATCCGTGCCCGCAGGCTCTCGATCGTGCCGGATGCAGCAACGATCCGGAGGGCGAGCTTCGCCTCCCGGCAGGCTGTAACTGTCGAGAGGGCGATCACAAGCTCCCGCTCGGTCCCCCGCTGGCACCGGACGATGACATGCCCGTCTTCGGCAGCGACGACCGCAGGGACGACAACCGCAGCCATGCCGTCCCCCCAGAGCGATGTGACCGCTTCGGAGATCGCATAGTACAGCTCCTTCTGCTCGACATCAGTGCCGGAGGGTTCGACCCGGGCGAGGATATAGCGCCTTTTCTCCCGGAGCGTCGGCGGCCGCGGGCTCATCCGATCACCTTCACGGCATGGTCCCGGGGGGAGGTCACGGTCGCGATCCCGGCAAGCGCCGCTTCGGCGTCCCGGTCATTCATGCCGACAAGGGGGCAGAGGCCGGCGCATTCCCTCACCGGGCGCATCTCCAGCACGGAACGGGCATGGGTTGAAAGGGTGACCGGAAAACCGAACCGCCTTGAGAGTACAAGTACGTCGCGATAACGGTGGATCGCCCGCTGCCGTACGATGCCGCGGGTACCGATAACCGGGGAGAGGTCGATGTCGACTGCAACGTTGTTGTCGGCGGCCATCTTCGCCGTGACGTGATCGAACGCATTCCTCTCAGCGTCGTGGATGCCACAGAGGACATGGAGGCCTTTTGCACCGATAACTGACCGGTTGAAACCGTTATCCCTCGCCTGGACCATGACGATACGGCCGGTCTCGCGGCCCCGCCGTACCTTCAGGATCGCATCCTTTGCCGCGGTTTCCCGGATCAGGACGCCGGGGTAAACATGGACACCCGCGTAATCGAGGTTGGGGGCATCGACCGCGACGATGCTGTCAAACCCGAGATCACGGGCCGCGAGCGCCATCCTCCGGACCGACGAGTCCCCGAGAGGATACGGAAAGACGCACGAGTCGGTGATCTGCATGAAGGTAGCGTTGGGAAAAAGAGGATAAGATTATTTGCCCTGGTTCGCGTGGGACCGGATGCTCGGGCGGGTCTTCTCCGTCCCCTTGCCCCGGGTCCTCATGCCGCGTCCCCGGCGCCCTGCGGAGGTCTTGCCGCGTTCGGACCTTCCCCGGTGGGTCGGATCCGCCACCCACGCGAGATTCTTGTCGGACCGGACCGCCGGGTGGTGGCCGTCGACGAGAATGACTTCGTAATACTTCAGCTTCCCGTCCTGCCCAACCCAGTACGAGTTGAGGACTTCCATGTTCGGGAACTTTTTGCTCGCCCTCTCTTCGGCGATCCGCTGGATGCTTTTACCGGCGGTGAGCCGGTTCTTGCCCATCCGGGCGGAACGGCGTGCACGGACATACCGGGACGCCCGGCGCCCTCCACGGCGCACCTGCACGCGGGCTACTGCCACACCCTGCTTTGCCTTGTACCCGAGCGAGCGTGCGCGGTCGATGCGCGTGGGCCGCTCGATGCGGACGACGCTGCCCTCGCGGCGCCACTCCTGCATCCGGTTCCAGAGGAGTTCTGCAACCTCTGACTTTTCGGGTTTCTTCCATGCCTCCCTGACGAAGGCGTACATCGATTTTACCATGGTGATCACCAAAGGTTCGGCCCAAAGAGGGCTACATTCCTTGTCAACGGGACGGATCCCGTATTCCCACATACTAGGACATGGAGGATAATAAAGGAATGGGGAGGAGGCGCAAGCCGGCTCCTTGCGGGCGGCCTTTTGGTTCTGTTTTATTTTCGCTCTCCATGGCGGCGTTGGTGAATACATTTAACTTTGGAAAGGGAAAGGGGGTCAAGGGACTCCCCCCCCTGGGCAGCATCACCCTCCAGGGGAGAGAGGGGGTCACTCTCGTGGATTTTCCGAGGGTTAAAAGAGAAAAGAACAGGAGACTCTTTTCACTTCCCCTTCCTCTTCTCCACAACGTGCACATCGGTAATCCGGGTGCAGGGGTACTGCCCGTCCGCATCCTTCTCCGCGGACTTCACCATATCCCAGATCGTGAGCAGGGCAACCGAGACCCCGGTCAGGGCCTCCATCTCGACACCGGTCTTCCCGGTCGTCTTCACCACGACCGTGGCCTCGATGAACTCCGCGTTCTCAGAGAAGTCGACCGTGATTGCACTGATGGGGATCTGGTGGCACAGGGGGATGAGGTCGGGGACCTTCTTGACCGCGAGCGTGGCCGCGACGCGGGCCGTTGCAAGGACGTTGCCCTTGACCACGGTGCCTTCGCGGATAGCGGCAAGGGTCTCCGGCCGGAGGTAAATCCTCCCGGCCGCTTCAGCCTCGCGTGCGACATCCCCCTTCGCGCTGATGTCGACCATCCGCGCCCTGTCGTCCTGGATATGGGTAAACTCCGCCATCATACACCTTTGTTGAAGAGCTCGTGCGGGATCCGGTCAACGAGGTCCGATGCGAGCATCCCGCCGCCGCGGTGTCCCGCAACGTATTCGCCGGCTTTCCCGTTGACGTACGCGGCGATACATGCAGCCTCGAACGCCGGGAGCTGGCAGAGGAGGGCCCCGCAGATACCGGCAAGGACATCACCGGTACCCCCGACCGTCATCGCCGGGTCTCCGCTCCGGTTGAACCGCACGCGTTGCCCGTCGGTGATTATATCGATATGGCCTTTGACGAGGACCGTGCCCGGGGGGCCCGCTTTCATCATCACCGCGGCGCGGCCAACGGCATCGCCCGGCAGTTTCGTGCCGGCGATCCTGAAGAATTCACCGGCGTGAGGGGTGTAGACCGTCTCGCCTGAGGCAACGGGCAGGGGGAGCCGGAGGGCATCGGCGTCGAAGACCGCTTTCTTGCAGTGAGGGGCAAGAGCGAGGACGGTTTCATGGCTCCCGGTGCCCAGCCCGTTACCACAGACGACGGCATCCGCCCGTCCGGCAAGCGCGATCAGGCGTTCGAGATGCTCGTTCCCGATCTGATTTCCTTCCAGCCGCTCGTAGATCAGGTCAGGCACCGGCTCGAAGGCCGGCGATGCGATGCGGACGATGTCCGCCCCGGCCCTGAGTGCGCCCAGCCCGGCGAGGTACGGGGCGCCCTGGTACGGCCCGCCGCCCACGACAAGGACTTCACCACCGGCACCTTTGTGCGCCTTCCTGTCCCGTTTCGGGAGGAGGGTGAGGTCGCCCGGGCCGGTGAAGCATTCCGCCTCTACCGGGATGCCGATGTCGATGACGGCAGAACCATCAACTTTCGCCCGGTGGAACGCACAGATCGCATCGGCACGCATCCCCGGTGTCGGGACGTCTGCAGCGATGATCTTCGCGCCGGATGCGTTTGCCATCGCCACGCAGGTCGCAAGCGGCTCCAAAAGCCTGCCCGACGCCCCCGTCCCGAGAAGGGCGTCGAGGATGATATCGGCCTTGTAGAAGAGGTGTTGTAAAGGTTCGAGGTCATCCCGGCACTGGAACGGGGAGAGTGAGACGCGGCAGTGCCGGAGGGCCGCAAGCTGGTGATCGCAGGCAGAAGAGCGGGGTCCGTTGTCGAGGTACACGACATCCGTATCCACGCCCCGCTGGAGGTGGCGGGCCGCAACCATGCCGTCCCCGCCGTTGTTGCCTCTCCCGCAGAGCACGAGGACCCGGCCGGGGCCCGAAACGGCTGCTGCATCGGCAAGCGCCCTCCCCGCACTCTCCATCATCTGGAGATCCGAAACGCCGAGCGCCATCGCGTTCGCTTCCACCGCCCGCATCCGGCCCGCGGTAATCAGCCCCTTCTCGATGAACCCGTCAATACCATCAGCTTTCATTCGTGTGCACAATTCATCTGTATGAACATTCCTAAATAATAGGCAATGGGTTTCTGCGATGATGTAAAGGCAGCCGCTGAACGGATCGCAGCCGCCGACGGGGTCACCATCATCTCCCATATCGATGCAGACGGCATCTCCTGCGAGGCGATCCTCTCGCTGGCGATCTCCCGCAGCGACATCCCCGTCCGCTCCGTTTTTGTCCGGCAGCTCGAACCGCTCACGATGCCCCAGGTGCCGGAGGACGATTCCCTCAAGGTCTTCGCCGATTTCGGGGCCGGCCAGCAGAACCTTCTCATGGAACGCGGCCTTAAAGAGGAAGACGTCGTCATCATCGACCACCACGTGAGCCAGCCGGTGGAACGCCAGTACCCGCAGGTGAACTGCCTGCCGTACGGCCACACAAGGATGAGTGCCGCCGGCGTCTCGTACCTGGTCGCAAAAGAGATCGACGGGAAGAACACGGATCTCGCCAAACTCGCGGTCATCGGCAATGTCGGCGACATGATGGCGCGGGAGAAGTGCGGGCTCGTCGGGATCGCCCGCGAGGTGATCGTGGCCGACGGGGAGAGCCATGGCTCGGTCGAAGTGAGGAAGCGCGACCTGAACTGCTACGGCACCGCCACCCGGCCGATCCACCTCTCGCTTGCCTACAACGACGATCCGTTCATCAAAGGGATCACCAACAACCCCGAAGGCGCCCGCCAGTTCCTCAAAAAACTCGGGATCCGGCAGCAGGCAGAGAACGGGCGGTGGTTCGTCTGGGAGGAGATCCCCCTCGAAGAGAAGCGGACGATCATCTCCGCCCTTGCCGAACAGCTGATGGCGAACGGAGAGAAGACCGACCGCCTCCTCGCGGAGACATACGGTTTCCCGGGCGAACTTCCCCGCACGCCGCTCCGGAACGCGCAGGAGTACGCGACCATGCTCAATGCCTGCGGGCGCTGGTCGAAGCCCCAGACAGGCAGCGCGATCCTCCGGGGCGACCGGGGCGTCGCGTACCGGGACGCGGAGCACATGCTCAACAACCACCGGGCGATCATCCGGGGGCTGCTCCAGTTCATCCTCGATACCGGAGTAAAGGAACTCGAGAACCTCCAGTACCTCCACGTGGGGGGGCGGTACCCCGACACCATCGTGGGCATCGGCGCCGGCATGGCCCTCTCGAAGCTCAACGCGGGAAAACCGATCCTGATCATGTGCGAGGTGCCGGAGGACAAATCGCTCACCAAGGTCTCGATGCGCACCACCGAGCGGGTCGTGGAGAAAGGGATAGATCTCCAGAAGGCCCTGAGCGAAGCATCGGAAGAATACGGCGGGGGGGGCGGAGGGCACCGGATCGCGGCCGGCGCATACATCCCCCGGACGGCAGAAGAGGAGTTTGTTTCACGTGTCAACCGGATACTCGGAGAACAGTTTGCTGCGCCGGGTCCAGGCCATTGCTGACTACCAGTTCGGGGGGGCATGCGGGACCGGACTCTTTCCCGAGGGATGCACGTTCATCTTCTCGACGACGGGACGCATCCGTCAGGTTCTGCTGGGAGGGACGCGTCTCGCTACGGTCAGGGCCTCCGACGGAAGGCTGACGCTGGGTATCGAAGGCGCCCGCAGGCTTCACGCATGTCTGCCTCCCCCGGGATACCGGGTCGTCATCAGGGACGATGTCGCGGATTTTGTCGCGAAGGGAAAGAACGCGTTTGCAAAGCATGTGACCGCGGCCGACCCGCAGATCCGCGCGGGCGACGACGTGCTGGTGGTCGCTGCGGCCGATCGCCTTATCGCTTGTGGCGCAGCAGTCGTTTCAGGCGCAGAGATGCTTGCATTTAATTATGGAGCAGCCGTAAGAGTACGGCAGGGGAGTGAGAAAGATGCTTCCGGGAAACATCAACCCGCGCCAGATGAAGGCGATGATGAAGAAGCTCGGCATGAATGTCGAGCAGATTGAGGACGTTCAGAGTATCGTCATCAAGACGCCGAAAGGAAATTACGTCTTCGACTCGGCCGACGTGCAGGCAATGACCATGCAGGGCCAGACCACCTACCAGATCACCGGTACCCCGCGGTTTGAAGAGGCCGCCCCCGATATCCCGAAAGAGGACGTGGCTATGGTCGCAGAACAGGCGCAGGTAACCGGGGAGAAGGCAAAGGAAGCCCTCATGGCGACCAAAGGCGACATAGCGGAAGCCATCATCAGGCTTACGAAGGCATGATCGAAACCGGGGACCGCGTCCTCCTCGTGGGGGAAGGCCGGGAATTTTTCGTGAAGGCCGGCCCGGGGAAGCTCTCGACCGACAAGGGGCAGCTGGACCTGGAGTCGCTCGTCGGCGCCTCGGCTGGCGATATCAGAGAGACCCACAACGGCGCGAAGTTTACCGTGAAGGTCCCAAGACCCACCGATTTTTTCACGTACGGCAAACGGTCGGGCGCACCGATGCTCCCGAAGGATATCGGCCTCGTCATCGCCTATACCGGCATGAACCACAATGATGACGTGCTGGATGCCGGGACCGGCAGCGGGATCGCGGCGATCTATTTCGGCGGGGTCGCAAAGACGGTGAAGACCTTTGAGCTCCGCCCCGAGTTCTCGGCCCTCGCGATGAAGAACATCGCCGAGGCAAAACTCGCGAATATCGAAGCTGTTGCCGCGGATTTCCTCGCCGCGGAAGGAATCTTTGACGTGGTGCACCTTGACATGCAGGTACAGCCCGGGCACATCAGGCATGCGTTCTCACTGCTCCGGTCCGGAGGGTATCTCGCGGTGTACACCCCGTTCCTCGAGCAGATGGCGATCGTCGTTGACACCGCGACTGAGCTCTTCGCCGAGGTGCATACCCACGAACTCATCGAACGGGAGATGACCCGGTCGAAGCGGGGGACACGGCCGTCAACCTCCGTGTGCCATTCGGGGTACGTTACGATCGCCCGGAAATAATTTTGAGTCCGGTCCTTTTCGCTTAATAAAAAAATCGTGAAGAAAATATCATCGAGGCAAATATTTATCTAATTCGGGGTAGAGTTCTTTTTTATGGCAAAGGAACGGGTTCGCAATCCAAAAACCCACCAAGACATGCATATAGCAGAAAGAGATTCAAAAAATTATAACAAGGGTCAGTTCACCGGGCCATATAAA
>DATJBJ010000039.1:0-5337 GCA_035515395.1 Methanoregula sp.
ATCTGCTGCAGGAAAACCGTGGACGGGATCATCAGCCAGCCGCTGGAGTTCAAAAAAGTACGGTTGGACGAGGGATCCGGGGGGCCCGGCTTCGAGCTGTCGAGTGTCCCGCTCGATGTACCCACTATTCTCCGTGTCGGGGGGTGCCACGGCCCGGAGCCGGAATTTGCCTATACGGATTTCTCCCGCTTCTCGTTCATCCGCATCCCGAACCGCAGATGATGCCGGCAGGACTTTTTCTTGTCCCTGTTGATCTCGGTGATTTGCTTTTGTTTTTCAGACTTTATATAAAGTCAGACGCGTTTTTCCGAAAATAGGGCAAAAAATATATAAACTGTTACCACAAAGTGGTAATTATGCCTCGTGCAGGCGAGGGACGATCCATACGGATTGATCCCGAAGTGTATGAGGCGCTTCTCACGCTGAAACGTGGGAACATGACGTTTTCGAGCGTCATCGCGCAGTTGCTCCATGATTGCTACGGGTGGCAGGAAGAGTCTTCCCGGAACCAGAGCGATCTGGAGGATTTCGTGAAACTGCAGTAGGATCCGGTGAATTCCCGGAGAAATCACGACAAAAAAGCGGTGCCAATCCGATGAACCACATCATCACCGAGGACCTTACGCGGGAACGCCTGAACTGGATCATCGAAAACGTTGATGAAATGTTTGATTATGAAGATGAAAGTGAAAATGACTCGTACTGAAAACCTTCAAGGTCAGGAACCTCAACGGATCAATCCCCTCATGCCTGTGAAATTTCCCCAAACCTGATTTGCACGGTCTCCCCCATAATATCTTCAATTTTTCCCTGCAGTTTCGCGGCAAGAACGGGAATATTCTCATCGCTTTTCTTCCTCCACTGGAGGAGCTCTTCCCGGGCGGTTCGCTCTTTTACGATCATGCTCCCGAGCTGGGCTTTTTCACGGGCGAGCGAATTGAGGCGCGTTGTGAGGGGGTTTGCGGTGATTGCGTGCTCTGCCTCCCGGCATGCGTTGTCCAGCGAATTCAGGTCCCTGCAGAGGGCGCCGATTTCCCTGCGGAAAAGTGCCGTATCGGAGAATATCGACCGTTCCTCCTTGTTCTTCAGGGGGATCTCGCCAGCCTCCACCATGCGGAGGACGATTGGCGCCGCTGCCGATAAACAGGCGTCCATTTCCGCACAGTCCGGAACTGCATGATCCGACAGGACATCCATGACCCTGCGGAGAGCGGCTATCTCGGGAGGGTGGTGCTGTTTGACCGCGATCTTCTCCGCTTTCCGGAACACGTGGGCAGCAGTCATGGAAGCAGACGCATACTTGCGGTTCAGGTCAGTCCGCCTGCCCTCGATCGAAACTTTCCCGGATTCGAGATCCCTGACGGTTTTCATCCCGTCATCCCGGGTGATCCCGGCAATCTCGTTCTCAATCGCCCCGACCCGTGCCGACATCTCATCGATCCTTCCCGCGATCCGCCGGTCTTTCCCCTCCGAAATCCCCAGCTCTTTCCTTATTCCGGCAAGCTCGCCCCAGAGATCTTTCACCCCTTCGAGCCGCGAGATGGTCGTATGGTATTCGTTGATCGGGCCCGTGAGGGCGTTGATCTCGCGCCCTATCGCATCGATGCCGGTCCGGACTGCTTTCATCTCGTCGGGAAGGACGACCTGGAGATAGCGCCCCTGCCCGCGGGAACTGTTGAGGCACCCTTTCACGCACTCTACTGCGGCAGCATAAAACTGCTCTACGTCTTCGGGAAGATCTTTCGAGAGCGATGCATTCATCGCCCGGACAAAAAGCGGGAGGGAATTTTTTGCGATGCTCTTTAACTTGGGGTGGATCGACGGGTCCTGTTCCGCACCGGCGATATTATTGACGATGTGCTGCAGCTGCGCAACGCCGTTCCTGATATTCTGCACCGGGGTGCCCGACACTGCCGCGAGCCTGTCCCGGGCGGCCTCCTCGCGCTCCCGTACCCAGCCCGGGACCGCCTCAAAGGCGATCACGTACGGTTCAGAAGGCGCATGTCCCAGGAGTTTTGTGATAAATTTGTACACCAGTCCACCACCGCCGGGATATGTCTTTCCGGCCGCATGCGATCCGGTCAGTCATCACCCGCTATCTGCCTGATGCGATCTGCGCCCGAAATCTCATCGAGGACCTGGACCACGGCGGCAGGGACTAGGTGCTTCCATGCCTCTCCTGCCAGCATGCGCCGCCGTATCTCGGTCCCGCTGTGGGTATCCCGCTCGTACATTGCGGGTGACTGCACGGTGACGCCGGCCTCATGGAAGAGCCGGACTACGAGAGGGTTTGAGGAATAGCAGAGCTCGAAGGGCGGCGTCATCGATTTGACATGGGCGACCCAGAGGGCGTTCCGTTTTATGTCCTCGATGGGAATGACGTAAAACGGGCGTCCGAGCCCTGCAAGGGCCCGGGTGATCATCAGCACCCGCTCTCCTGCGGTGAACGGGTTGTCCACCTGGTGAGAGAGCTGCGCGCTCCCGACCCCGATGACGATCTCGTCCGTCTCGCCCGCGATCCGTTCAAGGACCGCCTGGTGACCGTTGTGGTACGGCTGGAACCTCCCGATATAGAACCCCCGTTTCATGGCACCTTCCCCCGGTTTGCTACGCGTGCCGCAAACGCGCCCGCGGTAAAACCCGCATCGATGTTGACTACCGCGATCACCGAACACGACTGGAGCATGCTTGCGAGTGCCGCCTGGCCCCCGCCCATATACCCGTATCCCGTGCTCACCGGGACGCCTATCACGGGTTTGTCCACAAGGCCGGCAACGATCGCCGGCAGGGTTCCTTCGCGGCCGGCGCACACGATGAAGACGTCGGATCCGATGAGGGGCTTCAGGGCCGGGAACAGGCGGTGTATCCCGGCCGCCCCTACATCATAGGCAGACCGTACCTCGCATCCCATCTGCTCGGCGATGACCTTTGCCTCCTCTGCGACGCGGATATCCGAAGTGCCGGCCGTTATGACGGATACTGTTCCGCCGGTCCGCTCCGGCACCGCGCCGGCATCCTTCTGGAGTACCAGGATCCGCCCTGCCTCTCGGTAATCGGTGTGGATCGAACGGGTGCCGGCAAGATCCTGTATCCGCCAGAGTTGTCCGGGCGTGACGCGGGTGACGATACACCGGCCCGCGACTTCCGCGTGGCGGACCGCTATTTCGGCGAGGTGGCCGGCGTCTTTTCCCTCGGCAAGGACCACCTCCGGCATGCCGCACCGGACTTCCCTCCCGATATCCATGCAGGCCAATTCCCCGAGGCGTTCGAGCCGCAGGCCCTCTATCTCTTCCGATGCCGCCTCTAAGGTGACTTCCCCGTTCCGAAAACGCACGAGGACGTCCTGCAGGGTCTTGTTTGAGGGCATGGTTGTGATAATACAGATATGGACCAGCGTATAATAATACGTTCATTGCCATGGACTACCTTGTCTACGTTGCCGTCTTCGGTGCATGCGCAACCCTCTTCCTCTGGCTCCGCGATGCGCGGATTTTTTTCCGGACCGGCCTGCCCGGGTACCGGAAAGCAGCGTACCGGGGAGTTGGCTGCGGGGCGCTCGCAACGCTCGGGGTCTTCTTCACGATGTACTCCCTCGAGCTCCTCGGCCTCGGCCTGATACTCGGAGCACTCTACCTGCAGGGGAGGATCCCGCGGGAGAAGGTATGGAGGAACGAAGGGAAATGGGAACGCCTTTTCGGTTCGGCGCCGGGACCGAAGGCGAATAAGAGATAAAACAGAATACGGACCATTAGAGTACAGGATTTTTACCATGCTCCAGAAACCGAGAGGGACGCGGGATTTTTTACCGGATGAGATGGAGGCCCGGCGGGCAGTGGAGGGGCGGATACGGGAGGTCGCGCGCCGGTGGGGATACCGGGAGGTCTGTACTCCCGAGTTTGAGGACCTCGACCTCTTCACGACCCGGTCCGGGGAAGGTATCATCGAGGAGATGTACGTATTCGAGGACAAGGGAGGGAGGAAGCTCGCCCTCCGCCCCGAGATCACCGCAGCGGTCATCAGGATGTTCGTCAACGAGGCGCGGGTGGCACCAAAACCCCTGCGGTGGTGCTACTTTGCGGACTGCTTCCGGTACGAGCGCCCCCAGAAAGGGCGGTACCGCCAGTTCTGGCAGTTCGGCGTGGAGCTCATCGGCGCCGACACCGCCGTTGCCGATGCCGAGATCGTCTCCCTTGCTGCTGAAATGCTTAATGCAACCGGGGTCTCCTACGAACTGAAAGTCGGGCACCTCGCCCTGATGAGGAACCTCCTCAGGGGGATAGAACCGGCAGCACAGCGCCGGATCATGGCCCATCTCGATAAGAAGGATTTCGATGGCCTGGACTGCACTCTCGATACGATGGTTAAAGGGGACCTCGCCGAATCCCTCCATGCGCTGGTGTCATGCCGCGGGCTTGACGATGCCTTCGCAATTGCGGGTCCGGTCCCCGGGAAAGAACGGATCGAAGAGACCCTGGCGATGCTCGACGCATCCGGGCTGGCATACTCCCTCAACTTCGGTATCGCACGGGGGCTTGACTACTACACGGGCATGGTGTTTGAAGGCTTCGCGCAGAACCTCGGCGCAGAGAACCAGATCCTTGGCGGGGGGGCGTACCGGCTCGCGCACCTCATCGGCGGGGACGATGTCGCGTCCTGCGGGTTTGCCATCGGCTTTGACCGGGTGATGGTATCCCTGGGAGACCCCCGGCCGGAGAAACAGGCGGTCGTCGGTGTCGTCTGCACGGAGGAGGGGAGGGGACGGGCGCTCGAAGTCGCACGGGCGTTCCGTAACGCCGGGGTCCGCACCGAGATGGACCTCCTCGGGCATGGGATCGGCGCCCAGATCGCCCGCGCATCGAAAACCGCAGGGTTCGTCGTCATCATCGGCAGCCGGGAGGCGGAATCCGGTACGGTAACCCTGAAAAATCTCGGCACCGGCGAACAGAAGACAACGGATCCCGCATCGGCCATCGAAGAGGTGCTGTCCGATGGTCCTCGCTGACGAGCTCGCAAAACAGCAGCGCAGCATCAGCGTAGCCGAATTTTTCGAGAAGAACAAGCACCTCCTCGGTTTCGACTCGCCGACCCGCGGGGTGATTACCACCATCAAGGAAGCAGTCGACAATGCGCTCGATGCCTGCGAGGAAGCCCAGGTACTCCCGGATATCTTCATCAGCATCAAAAAAACGGGGAACGATGTCTTCCGGATCATCGTTGAGGACAACGGGCCCGGGATTGTCCCGCTGCAGGTCCCGTTTGTTTTCGGGAAACTCCTGTACGGGTCCCGGTTTCACCAGATCCGGCAGACCCGGGGACAGCAGGGGATCGGTATTTCCG
>DATJBJ010000040.1:0-30142 GCA_035515395.1 Methanoregula sp.
GCGCCTTCAGGCCGAGCAGGACCTGGTTCAGCGCCGCCTCGACCAGCTGGGGCGTTACGGAATCCGAGCTGTCGACATAGAGCCGGATGGCGTGGTCGTTCGAGACTGAGGAGGGAAAAACGATCACGGCAGAGATTTTGCCGTCGGCCAGATCCTGCTTGGCCAGTGCTTCGTCCGTATACACGGTGACGTCGAGCTGTTTCTCTGCATCGTTCAGGCTGCCTTGGCTGATATGGTTGAGCTGGTACGTTGCGTTCGTGAAGAGCGCGGTGTCGCTGTAGGGCGGGACTTCCTGGACTACCCCGACCGGGACATGGCTGATGGTGCCACCGATCGCGTTCCCGAAGACTACGAGATACATGATGGGAACAACGAGGGTCATTACGACGATGAACGGGTTGCTCAGGAATTTCTTGAAGTCCCGCCGGAAGATGGCGACAGCGCTCCGTATCATGGCATCCCCCGCCCGATCGCGGGCATCCCGGCCCGGTAGCCTGTGCGGCCCACGGCATACCCCTTCCCGGAGAACCCAGTCCGCGGGATAGACCGGGGATGGCCCGGGGGGATGGAAACCGCGTTCCTCGCAACCGGGGAATGCACAAATCCGTTGCCGCGCTGCACCAGAATCACTCCTGCCGGGTCATATCCTCTTCTTCCGGCGCCGGCGCCATGCCATGAACAGCATACCGAACACCCCAAGGGCAATGACCGAGAGGTAAACGGTGTTCGAAAGGATGGCAGTGAGGCCCGTGAGATTTTTCACGTCCACGGGAACGGTTATCGGATCCGAGACGTAGGTATTGTCAAGCGCATCGAGGTACCGGATCTCCGAAGTGAGACCGTACCTCTTGACGGTCGCATCGTTTGTCACGCTGAGCTCGAATGCGGCCACCGCGGACTGTCCGGGTGCAAGGTCGCCGAGATACGCGACATCCGAGGCGCTGGTAAAGGGATTGACGATACTGATATGGGCGGTCGCACTCCGGATCGGCGAATCACCGGTATTCCGGTATTCCACATGGATTGTCTCCCTGCTGCCCGGGCTTATCTCTGCCGGGGGCGAGAGGACCTCGAAGTCCGCCTTGTTCCCAACGCGGGCGCCCGCCGTCTCGGGCGGGGATGTGAGGAAGTCCCCTTCTGCATTCTGGTAGACGACCACCACAGCGACAGGATAGGTCTTGTTCAGGGCAGTTTTCTCGGCGGCTACCTTATACCGGCAGGATACCGTACTGCCTGCCGGGAAGGGCCCTATGAAGACACTGGTATCGAGAGGGCTGACCGGGCTCGCGGGGGCCTGGACAATCTTTATGGTGGTATTTGAACCATCCAGCGAGCCAATGTTCCTGACCGTGAGATCCAGGTAGCCGGACCCCCCGGCTACGAGATCGTCCGACGTCGCCGAGACGACCACGGGAATTACCTCCGGCTTGACAACAAGGGGGATCGTGAGCGTTGCGTTTTCCTCGACGTAGTAATAATGGGCCTGGTCCACCGAGTACTGGGTGAGGGAGTCCAGCCGGGAGTACTGTATCGTCAGCGGGACCTGATACGTGCCCCCGGGAGCATCCGCGTCGATCTTCGCATCGAAGACGGCGATGGTCCGGGTCTGGCTGTCAAGGTCGCCGATCATCCGGGGATCCGATTTGATGACAAGCGGCGCATCGCCCGCAGACATGCCGACCGTGACAAATTTTGCTGTCGCCGGGAATGTGTCGGGAGTGACAATATCGGGCGCAACCTGCCTGCCGGTGTTCAACCCGTCGTTTTCAATCACCACGGGGATCTGGACCTCGCTTCCCGGCAGAAACTCATTGGTCCCGTTGATGTAAGCCGCAAGTTCCGGGCTGCCGCCGAGGTACTTTGTTCCGGCCATGACCGGCGTTGCCAGGCATGCAGCAAGCACCGCGATGATCACAACCAGCCTGCCTGCCGGTCCCAACAGATATATCCCGCTGTTTCCGGTACAACGGGCACCGGTGTCGATTGTCATCGCATCCTCCTCCTCACGACCAGATAGTACCCCGCACCGGCCAGGACGACAATGATGAGGATGACGGCGGCAGGGATGCCCAGAAGTCCTGCGGTACCCGGCTGCGCAACAACCGTGACCGGTGTCCCGAACGTATCAGTAACCAGGCTGTTGTCGAGGGTGTCCTGGTAACTGACGACTGTGTCGAGTGCATAGGGTCCGGGGGTTGCATTCCCGGAGGCGAGCACCGAGAACCGTGCGGTAGCCTTTCCGCCGGGCGGAACATCGCCGAGAAAGGCGGTGTTGTCCGGACTGGTTAATGCATCGTTGCCCGAGATCCGCGCCCCGGCATGGCCGGCGGTGATCGTCCCGTCATTCCGGTACTCCACCACGATGGAGCTCTCTGTTCCCTGCGTCACGACCGCGGGGGGAGAGATAACGGTGAACCTGATCTTGCTGCTCACCGGAACACCGATGGTAGCCGGTGCCGAAGTGACCGTGCTGCCTTCCGAATTGACGTAGGTGACCACGACATCGATCGGGTAGGACTGCTGTTGTGCATCACCGGAGACGGTGACCCGGTACAGGCAGCTGACCGTCCCGTTTCTCGGGAAATCGCCGATATAGATATTACTGTCGGTTGGGATCACTGCGCTGTTGTCGTTCCGGAGGACCGTGACTGTCGCCTGTTTCCCGTCATCGTAGCCGGTATTTCTGATGGTCAGGTTGACATAGCCTTCTGTTCCCACGGCAAGACCCGATGGAACTGCGTCGGTCACCGCGATCTGAACTGCGGGCTGTATCCGGATCGTCAGCGGCACGGTAAGGCTCACGGGAGTATACTGCGACTGGATTATCTGGTCGGTTTCCTGGTTCGAAAGGTCGTTGGAGAGGTATTCGTACCGGATGGAGAGGGGGAGCCAGTACTCCCCGAGGGTCGCCCCGGAAGTTATCTTTGCCGCAAAGGTAGCGGTGACTTCGCCCGGGCTCGGGATATCGCCAAGGTTCCGGGGTTCGGTCTTGATGACGATCGGTGCATTTCCTGCTGAGAGCCCGACCATGACAAGTTTTGCTGTAGTGGAGAGATCATCGGGCGATAATGTTCCCGCGTTGACGAATTTCACGTCGTTTGTGCCGCTGTTCTGCAGGACGACCGTGATCATGGCATCCTGCCCCGAAGAGAACTCGGTGGTTCCCGCGAGGTGTGCCGAAAGTTCCGGGCTCCCGCCCAGGTATTTCACCTGTGCTGCGACCGGCGTGCTGCAGACCATTGCTGCCAGGATCAGGAGCGCAATTGCGGTTTGGAATTTCATGTAGTATGTTCTCCTTAACGGTTGGTCACCGGTTTCTTCACAGGTTTTGTGTATACCTCTTCCAGGTCCCATCGGAGAGTGCAGAACAGATCACCGGGCCCTGAACCATTTTGTGTAGATACGGCGGGCGATTAATGCGACCGCAGCAAGAGCGATGACGATAATTACCGGTATCACGATGAGGGAGACGATCCCCGGAGCCGGGATGATCTGCACGTTCACATTCACGTGGTCGGAGGTCACCTGGTTATCGAGAGAATCCTGGTAGATCACCACCGAATCGACACCGTACGCTTTTGCTGTTGCCCCGTTCGCAACCGAGATATCAAAGGCCGCCCTGCGGATATCCCCCGGGGCCATCGTGCCCAGGAAGGCAGTATCGTCGTCTGTCGTAAACGGATCGACGGCAGTGATCCGGGCCTGCGCATTGTATGCGGTCGCCCCGCCCGTGTTCTGGTACTGGACTACGACAACGGATTTTTCCCCCGGCAGTACCGATGCGCTGACAGGCGTGACACTGAACTGTACTTTCCCGCCGACGGGAACTCCTATGGTTTCGGGCTCGGAATTCACGTAGTCTCCCTCGGCGTTCTTGTAGTTCACCATGACGGTGAGCGGGTAGGTTTTCTGCAGGGCATTTCCGGAGACCAGTACCCGGAACCTGGCATTTACCGCTGCACCGCGGGGGAAGTCCCCGATGTACTCGCTCCCTTCCGTGGGGGTGAAGGGGCTCTGGTTGTCCTGCCGGACTATAATGGCCGCGTTCCGGCCGTCTTCGTACCCGACATTCTGCACGGTGAGATCCACGTACCCTTCGTTCCCCGCGACAAGATTTTCGGTGTCGACGCCGGAAAGGGCAAGCTGCAGGACTGATTTTATCTTCATCGGGACGAGGAGCGTCTCGCTCGCGTCCTTGTACTCGTAGGCAAGGGTTTCGCCCTCCTGGTTTTGCCGGTACAGGTAGGTGTAATCCATGGTGACCGGGATCTGGTACGTCCCGGCAGGCGCATCCTGGCTGACCGTGATGTGGAACATCGCGGTGGCGGTGCCGCTTCCGGGAAGGTCCCCGACCACCTGGGGATCCGCCTTGATGACGATGGGCGCATCGGACGGGTCAAGGGTCACGGTCAGCTGTTTTGCCGTGCTGGAGAGGTCGTTTGCATCGATGATGCCTGATTCGACGATCTTGAACTGGTTCAGCCCGGTATTCTCGATGACGACCGGGAGGTAGATATCGTCGCCCGGGGAGAACTCGTTTGTCCCGGAGATATGGGCGTTCAGATCGGGTGTCCCGGTCATGTACTTTGAATCGGCCATCACCGGGCTCAGGGCCACGAGGATGAGGATGAACGATGCGGCGCACAGGAGCCGCAGTATGCCGGTACATTGGTCCGGGCGTCGTCGCCCGGCCCGGGAAGCACCCCTGCCATAGCCGGGGAGTGGTTTTTTGCTGGTTTCAGCCATGCAGATCCTCGAAACGGTTGTGTAATCCATGATAATTCTCTCATTCATTCAAGCGTTCTCCGGAACGTGACGATCCCAAGGAAGATCATTGCCGTCGAGAATACCAGGAGGGCAATGATGTCTATCCCTACGACGTTGAATCCCTGGCCCCGGAGGATGATGCTCCGGAGCGCATGGACGCCATAGTATTCCGGATTGATCACCGTTATCCACCGCAGCCACCCCGGCATCCCGATCACCGGGTAAAATGCCCCCGAGGTCATGAACAGGATGAGGTTGAAGAACGCGATGACCGACGAATACTCCTGTTGCGATGTGAACCGGGACGCAAAGGAGACGACGAGGCTCGTCACACCGACACAGGCAATCAGGATGACGAACACGACAAGGAGGAACTGGAAGATCTGTACGTTGATGCCGGTGACCAGCAGGTCGATCCAGAAGATGACAAACCCGGCGATGAATGCGCGGATGGTGCCGCTCGAGATGATCCCGAAGATGATGCTCGATCGTTCTACCGGCGTTACAAGATAGCCTTCGTGGATCCCGTTCTCCCTGTCCTTGATGAGCGCGATCCCGCCCCCGAACATGGTGGAGGTAAAGATGGCCATCATGATGACGCCCACGCCGAAGAACTGGAGGTATTTTATATCGCCGTAGATCTTGTCGACAACAACGGGATTGTCCGCGCCAAGACCCAGCAGGACCTCGTTCAGCGCTGCCTGGACGAGCGGCGGCGTGATGGAATCCGAGCTGTCGACATAGAGACGGACCGTATTATCATTCGAAACGGAGGAGGGGAATACTATCACGGCTGATATTTTGCCGTCGGCAAGATCCTGTTTGGCCAGTGCTTCGTCCGTATATACGGTAATATCGAGCTGTTTCTCTGCATCGTTCTGGCTCCCCTGGCTGATATGGTTGAGCTGGTACGTCGCGCTCGTGAAGAGTGCCGTGTTGCTGTAGGGCGGAACTTCCTGGACGACCCCCACCGGGATGTGGCTGATGGTCCCCCCGAACGCGTTCCCGAAGATCACCAGGTACATGATGGGCATAAAAAGCGTCATCATGATGATGAACGGGTTGCTCAGGAACTTCTTGAAGTCCCGCTTGAAGATTGCCAGTGCGCTCCGGAACACTGCTACCGCCTCCGCTTATCGGGCGTTCCCTCCTCTTCCCCGTTATCAAGGCCCTTGCCGGTAAGGTAGATGAAGATGTCCTCGAGAGAAGGGGAACGGATCGAGATCGAGATGATCGGAATCGCATGCTCGTCGAACACCGTGAGGATGGCGGGGATTACCCTGCTGCCGTTTGTTGCAGAGATAGTTACCAGGTGCTCGACAACAGAAACTGCGTTGACGAGGCTGATCTTCCGGATTGCCTCTTCGGCGTCGGGGTCCATGTGGTCCACGCCGATCTCGATGAGGTCTCCGGCCGGGATCAGTTTCCTGAGGTTTTCCAGGGTGTCGAGAGCGATCAGGCTGCCGTGATCCACAAAAGCGATCCGGCCGCAGAGTTTCTCCGCTTCATCCATGTAATGGGTAGTGAGAATGATCGTCGTATTCTCCTGGTTCAGCAACAGGATCTGCTGCCATACCTCCCGGCGGGCCTCGGGATCGAGCCCGATGGTAGGTTCGTCCAGGAAAAGGATGAGCGGGTGGTGAATGAACGCCCTGACGATCTCGAGCTTCCGCTTCATTCCTCCCGAGAAGGTCTGGACAGGCATGTGGGCCCGGTCCTCGAGGCCAGCCATCTTCAGGAGTTCCCAGATCCGGTCCGGAAGGATACTGTCGGGGACGTTCTCGAGTTTCCCGTAGAATTCCAGGTTGTCGTATGCCGTCAGTTCAACATCGCTCGTGTAGTTCTGCGCACAGACGCCGATGAGGGCCCGGATTTTTTCGGGATCCCGTGCGATATCATAGTTGCCGACAAATGCCTGGCCCGATGTAGGGGAGAGGAGGGTCGTGAGAATCCTGATGAGGGTACTCTTTCCGGCGCCGTTTGCCCCGAGAAGACCGAAGATCTCACCCTTCGTAACCTCGAACGAGACATCGTTCACGGCAGTCACCGACTTGGTCTTGCTGGCAAAGACCTTGGTGATGTGCTCGATCCGGATGATGCTTGATCCCTGAGCCATATCGTCTTCTCCGGACACGTGTATTCCTCCATACAGGATCTTTTCCCGGAGACTACCGGTCCCGCCCGGCACCGGTATTTCTTCGCGATCGGATAAATGCACGGCCTTACTCCTGCTGCAGTTTTGTCAGGATCCGGCAGACGTCTTCCAGCGCGGTGTACAGTTTTTCCACGTCACCGCTGTCAAGGCCGGACAGATCCCTGCTGAGATCTTTTTTATATCCCGAGATCCAGGATTTGAGGTGTTTTTTTCCCTGCTCCGTTATCGCGAGGTTGATGACCCGGCGGTCGGTGGGATCGGGCCGGCGCTCTACCAGATCATCGACGATCATCAGATCGGCGAGCCGGGTCATGTACGGCCGGGAGATATAGAGCCGGTCCCCGATTTCGGACATCGGCAACGGGCCATATTCCCTCAGCACTTTGAGGGTATGGAACTGGGCAACCTGCACTCCGGTAATCGCGCGCTTGTTTCTCATCACGTTCTTATAATACAGGGGGACGAGAGAGAGCAGCGCGGCCGCCGCCCGGTCCCGGATATCGTCGGCCATACGAGTATCAAATCCTGAGAACGCTTTTGACAATTAATAGTTTAATAAATGATCTGTTCATCTTTTGAATTACCCCCGTACAACTGCCCGCCCGGAGGGGTCCTCCATAATACCATCCCGGCGACATGACGGACGCTTCTTTGTGGACCAGAGAGGCTTTATATAATCTGGTCAAGTGTCAGCCCGGCAAACGCACATCCTCCGGTGATCATCATGAAGACAGCCACGTAATCGAGCCTCCGGAACGAAAATTCGCGGATCCGGGTCCGCTGCCGGGTTCCGGTACCCGCGGATATCGGTCGTCAGGCCCAGGGTGTTTGCCCGGGAGAAAGCGTTCGAGACGAGCGGGATCACGATGGGAGAGACGCTCCTCAGCTTTCCCATGAGCCCGGTCCCGGGCTGGTACCCGCGGGCGAGCTGGGCCTTGTGGATCCGCCGCCCCTCAATCTGGAGGGTCGGGATGAAACGAAAGGCGATGACGAACATCAGGAATCCTTCCCCGGACAACCGCATCTGCGGTATGTCTTTATACTCCGGTGCAGGAAGCAGTTCAAGAAGAGCGAGTGCGATGACCATGAAACTCCTCGTCCTGTATTACTCCATGTACGGCCACATCCACCGGATGGCCGAAGCGGTTGCCGAAGGCGCACGCGAAGTGCCGGGTGTCGAAGTCATGATGCGAAGGGTTCCGGAGACCCTGCCGCCGGAGGTCCTTGAGAAGATGGGGGCAGACGAAGCCCAGAAGAAGTTTGCCCATGTCCCGGTCTGCACGCTCCCGGAACTCGCAGGTGCCGATGCCATCATCTTTGGTACACCGACGCGGTACGGGAACATGTGCGGCCAGATGCGCCAGTTTCTCGACTCGACCGGCCAGCTCTGGGCCGCCGGGGCCCTTGTGGGCAAGGTGGGCAGCGTCTTTGCGAGCTCGGCGACCCAGCACGGGGGGCAGGAGTCCACCATCCTGAGCTTTCACGTCACCCTCCTCCACCATGGGATGATCATCGCCGGCCTGCCGTACAGCTTTGAAGGGCAGAGCCGGATCGATGAAACGACCGGCTGTTCGCCCTACGGAGCATCGACGATAGCCGGGAGGGACGGGTCCCGGTGGCCCTCCCGGAACGAGCTCGACGGTGCCCGCTTCCAGGGTATGTACGTTGCCGGGATTGCGTCGAGGCTTACGCGCTGATTTTTTCACGCACCCGGGAATATACCGCAGCCCCCGCTCCTCTTAAAAGAGGGTGAGAACATTCATCATCTTCCTGCACGCTCTTGGAATGAGGAAGGCTTTTAGCATGATGTTCACACCGGGCAGCGACGATATCTATCAGGAGTCTCTCCGGCTCCACGAAAAGCACCGGGGAAAGCTGGAGATCCGTCCGAAAGTCCCCCTCAGGACCAAACACGATCTCTCCCTTGCCTATACGCCGGGCGTAGCAGAGGTCTGCAGGAAGATTGCGAAGGACAGGAACCTCGCGTACCGGTATACGATGAAGGCCAATACCGTTGCTATCGTGACCGATGGCTCCGCGGTGCTGGGCCTCGGGAACATCGGTGGTTACGCGGCGATCCCGGTGATGGAGGGGAAAGCGATCCTCTTCAAGGAGTTTGCCGGGATCGACGCAATCCCCATCTGTTTCGAAAACTACGAGACCGACTTCACCGACCAGGTCAGGAATATCGCGCCAGTCTTCGGCGGGATCAACCTCGAGGACATCGCCGCCCCCAAGTGCTTCGAGGTCGAGGAAGCCCTCCAGGATATCGGGATACCGGTGATGCACGACGACCAGCACGGTACCGCGGTGGTCGTTCTCGCCGCACTGCTCAACGCATGCAGGGTGACCGGCAAGAAATTTACCGACCTCAACATCGTCATTTGCGGGGCAGGGGCTGCGGGATACGCTATCACCCGGCTCCTGAAGTGCATCGGGTACGACCCCGGGGTATGCACCACGGTACACGAGATCATCGTCTGCGACACAAAGGGGACGATCTTCCGGGGCCGGGAGGGGCTCTACGCAAACAAGTACAAGTTCATCGTGGCGGAAGAGACGAACCGCCCGGCCCTCTCCGGAACCATCGCGGATGCCCTGATCGGCGCCGATGTCCTGATCGGAGTTTCCGCCCCCGACATTATCACGGAAGAGATGGTACACTCGATGAGCAGGGACGCGGTCGTCTTTGCCATGGCCAACCCGGTGCCGGAGATCTGGCCGGATGCGGCCCGGAGAGCCGGCGCTGCCATCGTAGGGACCGGGAGGAGCGACTTCCCCAACCAGATCAACAATGTGCTCGGATTCCCGGGTATCTTCCGCGGGGCACTCGATGCACGGGCGACCCGGATCACGGACGAGATGAAGGTCGCCGCTGCCCATGCCATCGCCGACTATGTCGAGAAACCCCACCGGGAGCACATCCTGCCAAACATCCTTGACAAGGGGGTGACCCGGGCGGTAGCGGCTGCAGTCGCCGCGGCTGCAAAGAACTGCGGGTGCAGCCGGGATATTTAACTTCCGGTTCTTATGCGTGAAAAACAGTGCAGGTATGGTTTGTCGGTTCCGGCAACAATGGCAGGGGTAACTCCTCTACCCGTACCCGGTTATCTCGTAATTGATCTCGGTGACCCTGCCGGCGCATTCTTTC
This sequence comes from Methanoregula sp., assembly GCA_035515395.1. GTDB lineage: Archaea > Halobacteriota > Methanomicrobia > Methanomicrobiales > Methanospirillaceae > Methanoregula. Next base: position 10,074 of record DATJBJ010000040.1, read on the forward strand.
CCGTGGACGAGAACCTCTTCGACCATCTTCTTGAGAATAACCGGGAATACGGCGCCTACGATCTCAAAGACCGGCTTCCCGCCACAGAAGAACTTGAAGGTCGGGGTTCCCCGCACGCCGTACCGTTCGGCTGTCCACATACTGGTCATGATATTGAGCCGGGCAAACACCACCGTGTCCCTGAACTCCTTCGCATACGTGGTGAAATAGGGATCGATCACCCGGCAGTACGGGCAGCTCGTGCTGTAGAACATCACCGCTACCGGCTTCTCGCTCTTTTCGACGACGTGCTCCCAGAGGAAGTCGCTCACTTCGACGGGAGTCCCCGGTTCCTGGGCCGGGGGAGGCGTCGGCGGGACCTGAGCCACTGGCGCCCGGGAGGCGGGGGCGGGCGTGTCCTTCGGGACCGGTGTGGAGGGGCCTGATGGAGGGGGGTTTTTCTCTGGATCCTGTTTTTCCTGAGCCATGGTGCACCCGATGTGCAGTCATTAGGGGATGCGATTGATAAAGGTTTGCAACAACCCGTCGAAGCACTCCGCGCGGCTCCGGATGCCGGAAGGCGGGACCGGGATCCGTCGCGGTCCAGGAACCGCCACGGCCGGGCTCCATCTCTTCCGGGGCCGGTAAGGCGAGAATGGGATTGAAGTAACCGGAGACCGGAGACGCTATTACAGGACTCCCAATGAAAATATTATTCGCAGATGAGGCGGCATGATAACCGGAAGAGGACGCTCGCATGGACGGGGCGATGAAACGGGGATCATCCATATCCGGCGCGGAGGCGATCCGGCCTCCCCTTCTCGAATTCGCAAATGTCACGGTATACCGGAACGAGCGCAGGGTCCTCGAAAATATATCGGCAGTGATACGGGGGGGCGAGAACGTCGCGGTTCTCGGGCCGAACGGGGCGGGAAAGTCCACGTTCATCCGGACCATCACCCGTGAATACTATCCCGTAGCCGGGAAGGATGTCGTGTTCCGGATCAACGGCTGCGATGTCTGGGACGTCTTCAAGCTGCGATCTACGCTGGGTATCGTTTCCTACGATCTTCAGGAGCTCTTCAACCGGGATATCACCGGCAGGGAGACGATCCTCTCCGGTTTCTTCAGCAGCGTGGGCCTTTACAACCGGGACGTGAACCGCTGCATGCAGGAAAAAGCGGACAGGATCGCTGAATTCCTCGAGATCTCCCGGCTGGCCGACCGGAAGATGAACGAGCTCTCTTCAGGTGAGGCCCGCCGGTTCCTGATCGGGCGGGCTCTCGTGCATGACCCCGAGACCCTGATCCTCGACGAACCGACAAACAGCCTCGATCTCCACGCGCTCCACTCGTTCCGGACCCTGATGCGGAAGATCGCCGGCTCGGGGACCGGTATCATTCTCGTCACCCACAACCTCCACGATATCATCCCGGAGATATCCCGGATCATCCTGATGAAGGACGGGAGATTCTGGCGGGACGGCAGCAAAGAGGAGATCCTGACCGACGGAAATATATCGGGACTCTTCCAGCTGCCGGTCCATATCCGAAAAGAGTGCGGGTACTTCTATGCGACCGGCTACTGATCCGTCACGCTGACGGCAGAAATGACGGGCTTTCATCCCTCCGGGAGGCGGGGGCGGATCAGCCGGTGCCCGGACCCCGGGAAGGATGGGTTTACTATCCATCAGCGGAAAATCTGATCCACAGCGGGGCCGGCATCCCATGACAGACGATATCACCCTGATCAACGCCTATGCGATTATCATCACCACCGTCTCGACCATCATCCTCGCCCTCATCACGATCTTCTATGCGATCGAAACCCATAAGATGCGGATCGGCGCAAAGGCGCCGATGCTCTCGATCCAGTGCGACTTCGCGTTCGGCGAGGACGAACTCCCCCGGAAGCTCTACCTCTGTAACTATGGCCCGGTAGCACAGAACCTCTCCATCAATGCCGAGGTAAAAGTCGACAACGCCAGCACGGTACGGAAAAAATACCTCTATTCCATGGCGCAGGGTGAGCGGACTGAAATCGTTGACGATTTTTACAAGGTCAAGGACCGCAGCGGGGAGATCGTTGTCCGGATGAAATACTATGATGCGAACATGAAGCAGTACCGCTCTGAGATCATCGTCGATTTCAACCAGATGACCGCGGACCGCATCATCAGTGTCCCGGAATCAGCCTCCACTGAGATATCGGACATAGGCGACCTGCTCCGGAAACTCCCGGGCAGGCAGTGAAATCCGTGGAGGGGTGCGGAGGCGACCCGGGCAGGCGCGGACGTGAGAAGGTCCCCGGGAGGAATCCGGCTTGCCGTTATCCCGTCACCGGTCTTCCCGGATCAGGGTTTTCCTGGGGGATCCCGATCAGCGATCGTATCCATTTCTGCGTCTCTGCCGGCGTCCCCCGGGTATTCACCAGGTACGCGTTCGTACGTTCCAGGAGGGCCGCGATATAACGGGTGCGGATTCGCTCCTTGTCCGGGTTCCCCACCAGCAGGTGCGGGTTGAAGTACCGGTTCTTCGTAAAACAGCCGATACCGGCCTCGGGATCGAGCGTCCTCACCGAGTTTTCCTCGCCCGTGTCCCTCCGGAGAACTATGATGGTCCTGAGGGTCGTCATCGGCAGGACCCGCCCTTTGCCGATGACCCACCGGACATCTGCGACGGCCCGTCCCCTGCCGTCGTACCCCCCGTCCTGTACCATACCCCCGAACTCCTTCCAGATCTTTCCCACTTCGTCGCCGATATAGAAGTTCCGCTCGGACCCGTAGGCAAGGATATCGGGACCGTAGACGCGCGAGAAGAACCAGTCGTCGGAGACCACCCGGGTCCGGGTGCTGGTCAGGAGGCCGTACGTATGGGTCGTCTTGCCTGCGCCCGGGGGGCCGACGAGGCATACCCCCTGCCCTCCCACGTCGAGGCAGGCCCCGTGCACCGAGAAGATCTCGTGCTCGTCCTCCAGGATGTCGCCGGCAAGGCTGAGCGCGATCGACTTGATCCACCCGTAGTACGTGAAGTTGATGAGGAACGCGGTCTTCGTGTACGGGTCGAACCGGACCGTGTCGGGAGCGAAGGAGCCGTCGGCGAAAACATACAGCCTGCCATGGGACCGCACGTTCTGCGACATCGAATAGAAGTTTGCCTCCCACGTATCCTTGAGGGCATGATCGTCGCTGAGGAGCTTGATGCAGCAGCCGTAGATCTCGGACTTGATCTCGTATTTGATCCGCGGGAGAAATTTTCCGGCGAGCTCTTCTTTCTCTCCGGTTGTGATAAGGGCAATCGTGTACACGGCGGGCCTCGTCCTGTTTTGTATTCTACCGGGTTTTGCCGGCACGGTTTTAATGCTATCCCCCGCCCGGCCGATGAGGCAGCGAAGGGCGCTTCCCTGCAGTCCGTGACCTGCTTAACAGCTTGAGAGATTGCTCAAACGCGGCCTGCACCTGGATACCAACGGTTTTTCACTGAAAAGAGGGGGGCTCCGTCCCCGTAATGGCCCGCGCAGGCCGTTTGACTGCCGGGACACCGGTGTTTTTTTATCATGAACTACAACACTAGCTGGTGACTGCCGCGCCCGGATTACCGGGCCGCGGTTCCCGGGGCCGTATCCGGAATGCCCGAACGACCGACACTCTCCGTCTCAACCGACCCGGAATTCCTGGGGGAGCTCTCCGAGTACCTCGAGGTCCTCTCGAATCCGGTCCGTCTCCGGATCCTCAAGCTCATCGAGCACGGGCCGCTGGAGATCAGCGAGATCGCGGAGCGTATCGGTTCGAGCTACCAGAATACCAAGAAGCACCTCGACCGCCTTGTCGGAAGCGGCCTTGTCCGGCGGGGAGCCGGGTTCAGCCGGGAGACGGAACGCGGTATCGCCCCGGTCTGGAAATATTCTCTCGTGGAAGGAAGTCTCGAGACCCTCGTCACGACTATGAACGTCTTCGGGAGTTTCGCAATCCCCCCGGGATACAGCGAGATCCGTGAGCGGATCGGCATGCTCCGGTCGGGCCTTCCCGGGGGTGCCGCCGGTACGGCAGCCTCCGGCCCGGTCCTCTTCCTCATCAGCGGGCCGGGCGACGGGCGGGCATTCCCCTTGCACGAGGACCGGACCGCCATCGGGCGGGAAGACCCGGGCCGTGCGCCCGGGGGCAGGGAAGGCGTCATCTCCCTCCCCGACCCGTACCGCGCGGTGACCCGGGTGACAAAACCCCATGCGTATATTATCCATGAGCGGGATACATGGCAAATCGAGGACAATGAGAGCAAAGGAGGGACATACCTCAATTCCCGGAGGCTTGCGCCCCTCAAAAAAACGCCACTCTCTCAGGGCGATGTCATCGATCTCTCGGTGGGTTCCCATGCAGCGCGATTCCTCTTCATCAGCCCGGAATAAAGGGCCGGGCCCGGAACGGGACGCGGCGTGCCCCGGCCGGAACAGGATGCCGGTCCATGCGGCCATTTGTGCGGGATTCCTGCTCCTTCTCGCTGCCTCATGGGCGGTTCCACCGGTGGCTGCCTTGGACCATCATATCGCCGCCGGCCGGTACATTAATCACGCGCAGGCTGCCGGCATCTCCCCCGGCACGGGTGCTCACGCACTTTCCACTATGGGAGGAGCAGGATCCGGGGGGCAGAGTCCTGCTCAGATCATCGCTGCAAGTCCCACGCCGGTCCTGCCCCGGGAAACGAGAACGCCTGTCCAGGTGCAGCTCGTAGAGCGCCGGCTCACCAATGTCGAGCTCCGCACCATCTTTCTGATCCTGGTCGCGATCTGCGGGCTCGCGATTGTCCTGTTTCTCGTGCTCCGGCACCGGAACAGCCACCGGGACCGCCGGGGAAGTAAACCCGTCAACGGGGCGGCACCGGTACCGGAGACCCCTTCCCGAGCAACGGTAGTAGATTCTTCCGGTGAGAGGCAGGAGGAGGCCGCACGATCCGGTGACTCTCCCGTCCGCTTCCCCCCATCGCTCGAACGCAAATTTACCCATGCAGAATTCATCGGCGAGGGCGGGCTTGCCCGGGTATTCCGGGCACAGAACGCAAAGACCGGCACGGTCGTTGCCATCAAGGTCCCGGTAAAATTCGACGAGACGACCGGAACGCACTTCACCCGCGACATAATCCTCTGGCAGGGGCTCTGCCACCAGAATATCATCCGCATGTACTCCTCCAACATCCTGCCTGTCCCGTACATCGAGATGGAGTACGCGCCCTCGTCCCTCGCTGCCATGAAATTCCCGGTCTCCGAAGAGAAAGCCGTCGCGATCATCACCGGTATCGCGCACGGCCTCTCGTACGCCCACGGGATGGGCGTGGTGCACCGGGACATCAAGCCCGAGAACATCCTGATCGCCTCCGACGGGACCCCCAAGATCACCGACTGGGGCCTCGGGAAGGCCATCGGCGACCCGCGCCAGTCCGTCATGATCAGCTTCTCCCCCGCGTATGCCGCTCCCGAACAGATCGCCCCGCAGCGGTTCGGCAAGCCCGGGCCCCGGACCGATATCTACCAGCTGGGCGTCCTCCTCTTCGAGATGCTCACCGGCACGGTCCCTTTCGGGCAGGAGGGGTTCAGCGACATGAACCAAGCGATCCTCTCCGACGAACCCGCGGTACCGGATTGGGTGGGGAATAACGTCCGGAAGATCCGTTCGGTTATCGCACGGTGCCTCCGGAAGAGGCCGGAAGACCGGTATGCATCGGTCGCCGAATTCCTCGCGGACCTGGAATCGCCGGATACCTGAGGCACGGCCGGCGGTCGCCCCTCCTTATTCGGGCACATCTTCCGGCCCGCCCCGCTGTTCATGGCCCCTCATCAGTGAGAGGACAGCCGCGAGGATCATCAGGCAGACCGAAGAGACGAGCGCCGCATCGATTCCATGGATGAACGCCCCGGCGACGTCCCCGGAGAGGTTCGTAGTGCCGATGAAGATCTCGAATGCCACGAGCCGGGGGATCGAGGCCGATGCGACCGTGATGGCGATGATGAAACTCCCCAGGATCCCGATATTCTGGACCGTCCTCAGTACCCCGGATATCCCGCCGTACGATCCGGGCCGGGCGTGCGCCATGACGGCGCTGTTGTTCGCCGGGAAGAACATCGCCGACCCGATGCCCGAGACTCCCGAGGCGAGGAGGACCACGAGGTAGGACGTGCCGGTGCCGAGCGTGAGGTAGATCAGGGTGGCGAGGATGAGGGCTGCCGCACCGAGGGTCGCAACGATGCGGGCGCCGTACCGGTCAGCCATCCTGCCCATGAACGGCGAGAGAAGGCTGCCGGCGATGTACCCGGGCATGAGAAGGAGGGCCGCATCGAGCGGGGAGAGCGAGCGGACGCCCTGCAGGTACATCGTGATCAGGAAGACGACCGCAAGGTAGCCGAGGCTCAGGAAGAATGCTGCGAGAAGCGAGTACTTGAGGATCCTGCTCCGGAGCGAAATGAAGTCGATGATGGGAGCGGGGGTCCGGAGTTCCCATGCCACGAAGAGAATACCGGCCGCGACACCGGCACCGCAGGCCGCTGCATTGAACCCGGTGAGTCCCTGTCCCGCAAAGTCCACGCCCCCGTAAGCAATGAGCGTCAGCGATGAGCCAAGGAGGAGCATACCGGGGATGTCGAGCACTGCAGTGGTCCGGACATTCTCCCGCACGTAGCGGAGCCCCAGGATTGTTGCGACAATCCCGATGGGGATGTTGATGAAGAAGATGTACTCCCAGCCGACGAAGGTCGTTATCACCCCGCCGAGGACTATCCCGAGCATCGCCCCGCTCGTCCAGCCGAGCGAGATGTAGCCGAACGCGGCCCCGCGTACGTTCGCGGGGAAGGTGTCCGCGATGATCGCACCGCTGTTCGCCTGCATGAGGGCACCACCGAAGGCCTGGATTGCCCGTGAGAGGATGAGGACAGCGACCGAAGGGGAGAAACCGCAGAAGAGCGAGCCTGCCGTGAACACCGCAAAGCCGGCATTGAACATCCGGCTCCTGCCATAGATGTCGCCGAGCCGGCCGAGCTGCGTCGTGCAGACGGCAACAACGAGCAGGTAGATGAGGATAATCCAGAGCGTGCTGAGCAGGTCTGCCTGGAGGCCCGTCGAGATGCTCGGGAACGCGAGGATAACGATGGTGCTGTCGAGCGAGCCCATCAGGGTCCCGAGCATCAGGATGAAGATGATGACCTTCTGCCGCGCGTCCATCTGTTGAGGAACTTGACCCGTGCATGTTCTTGAACTTATCGAGACAGGCACTCTCCGGACATGGGCACATAAATCCGGGATTTTGAAGGCCCCGCACCGTTCCGGCGGTCCTGCATATATACGGGGCGGGACGGATGCCAGCATATTTTTATCCGGGGCCGACATCTCTGTTGTACATGGCAGAGAATAGCCGGGGTTGCAACCGGAAGCAGGGCGGTTCGGAATGCAGATGATCATCGGCGGGCAGGAGACCGGCGCGGCTGGCGGGGAGACGTTCGAAGTCAGGAACCCGGCAACCGGCGAGGTGATAGACACGGTCCCGGCCGGGACCGGGGAAGATGTCGGTGCGGCGGTAGACGCGGCCCGCGTGGCCTCTCCGGCCTGGGCACGAAAAACCATCAGGGACCGGGGGACGATCCTCTTCAACGCCGCCGCAGTGGTGCGGGACCGGCACAAGGAACTCGCCCGGCTCCTGACGATGGAGCAGGGAAAGCCGATCCGCGAGGCGGTTGACGAGGTGCGGGGATTTGCAAACATCCTCGAGTTTTACGCCGGCATCTCGGCCAGCCAGGCAGGCGAGACCATCCGGCTCGGCCCCGCGGGCGACTGCATGGTTGTCCGCGAACCGCTCGGGGTATGCGGGGCCATCGTCCCGTGGAACATGCCGGTGCTCATCATGGGCTGGAAGACCGGTCCCTCCCTCCTCGCCGGGAACACGCTCGTGCTCAAACCCGCTTCCACGACACCGCTTACCAGCCTGCGGCTGGCCGGTATCCTGCAGGAGTCGGGTCTCCCGCCGGGTGTCCTGAATATCGTGACCGGCAGCGGCGGGGTCGTCGGGGAGGCACTGGTCCGCCATCCGGGGATCGGCAAACTCTCTTTCACCGGTGATATCATTACGGGGGAGCGGGTCCGGACGCTCGCTGCCGGACACGCTAAGGAACTTGTCCTGGAGCTCGGCGGCTCCGACCCGATGATCGTCATGGACGATGCCGATATCGGCAGGGCTGTTGAAGGCGCGGTCCGGGGGCGGTTCTACAATGCCGGCCAGACCTGCACCGCGGTGAAGCGGCTTTACGTCCACCAGAAAATCGCGGACGCATTCACCCGGTCACTGAAGTCCAGGATCGAGAACCTCGCCGTGGGAAACGGCCTCGGGTCAAAGATCGACATGGGCCCCCTGAACAGCGCCGCGCAGAGAGACCGTATCGCGGAATTGGTGGAAGGGGTGCGGTATAACGATGAGGGCATCGTCGTCACCGGCGGCTGCCCGCTCAAGGGCAGGGCCTTCGAGCCGGGATATTTCTACCGTCCCACGCTCGTGACCGGAGTAGCACCGGGAAGCCCGCTCGTTACCAGGGAGGTGTTCGGCCCCGTGCTCCCGGTAGCTGTCATCCAGGACCTCGCGGAAGGGATAGAGCTGGCGAACGCGACCCGCTTCGGCCTGGGCGCTTCTGTCTGGACGAAGGATCTCGGCACCGTGAAACGGGTCTTTGGCGAGGTGAATGCCGGCATCATCTGGGTCAACCGCCACCTCACAGTTCCCCCGGAGGTGCCGTTCGGGGGTGTGAACGAGAGCGGTACCGGTCGCGAGAACGGGCAGCACGCGCTCGAAAGTTATTCCCGCACAAAGACCCTCTTTCTCGGGTGGTAAGACCCGGGAAGGGAGACATAAGGGAAAAAATTACCGGAAAAATCCTGGACTATCCTTTCTTCCGGATATGGACCGTGATGGCAAGGAGCCCGAGAGTGCCGATAACTGACGCCGGCGAGACAGGTGACCGGGTCGGCCGAGGCAGCGGGACTGCAGCCGTATTGACCGCCGGGACGGTTGCCGGGGTGGCCGGGGGAACCGTGGGGGAGACCGTCGTGGGAAGCGGTGCGGCGACTGCAGTCTGCCGGGTGAGGGGGAGGAGGCTGAACGTCGTCGATCCTGTTGTGGGAACGGTTACGCCGGTCACGGTCACGATGTACTCGTCCGGCTTCCAGGCAGAAGTATCGACCGGAAACGACCACCTGTTCTGGCCATTGATACCCTGTACGACCTTGATAGTGCCGGATGCGCCCGAGAACTCGCCGGACTGGCTTTTGGAAGTCGGTGCGAACGACGATGAGGTTACGGTCACGCTCAGGTCATCGCCGACGGCAAGGTTCGTGGAGCCGGTTATCGAGAATTTGTCCCCTGCCGCATGGTCGCCGATAGGGTCGATGGATGCGACCGGGACACGGATCGTGAACGAAGCCAGCGCAAAGGTGTCGTCGACATCCTGGCTGCTGATCGCCCGGACAAGGGCATAGGCGGCATCCGGGGTCTGGAGGCTCCCTGCACCGGCAATCTGGAAGATGACTGTCCCGCCGTTCCCCAGCTGGTGGTTGATGATCTCGCCGGTCGCGGCATCGTACGTGATATCGAACCGCCCGTTCATCATCGGGTGCTGGACGACGACGAAGTACTGCCCGGGGGCGAGACCCTGGGTATCTGCGGGCCGGAGCTCGAATTCATACGAGTCGTCCGGGTTCACCGAAACGGTGGAGACCTTGAGGTAGTTCGGGCCGGTGACCCATACCTTCAGCCCCTGCTGCGGCTGGCCGGTAGCGATCCCGTGGATGAAGACCGAATCGCCGTTCGAGATCGTAGCACCCGATGAAGACCCGGTGCCGGGGGTAAGGGTGATTGCCGAAACGGCCGAAAGACCGGTAGCCAGCAGGAGAAGGGTTGCGAATACCAACCGGGACCAGCAGGCCCGTTCATTTTTTCGTGGCATAGCTGTCTGCCTCAGGTGCGCTCCGGTACTATCATGAAACTGGCAAGAAAAACATTTGGATTGGAGACCGGCCAAGCCGATGTCTGACCGGAAACAGCGGCCGGTTTGACTCGGGTGACGGATGAAATACCTTATCAGGGAGAACGCGTTAAATACCGGCTATGGGCCTTGTCGGGAAGAGCCTCAGGACTACCGGCCGGATCGTAACGCTCTCCACGGCCACGGTACTTGGCTTCCTGGCGCTCGTGGCAATTATCGTTGTCCTGGCCAGGTCGCCCGCACCGTTTCTCCCGTTTATGATATTTGTTGCTCTCTTTGTCCTCTCCGTCTCGGTTATCATAGGTCTCGGCGTCCGCTGCCCTACCGGATAACGCCGGTCATATTCCGGATGAAAAGATGGTGTTGCACAGGAAAACAAGGAAGTGAGTGGGAGGAGTAAGCCTCCTTTTGTTTCAAGCGGCATTCAGCTTAGCGCCAAACCCGGACGGAAGACCGGGCGTCCACATGTCCTGTTCTGGCTTGCACCCGCAGGGATTCGCCGTTTCACCGTTTCCTGTCTCTTATGGCTCAGCGGGTTACTCGCACGGTTGCCCGCGCTTCTCGCCTTTTTGGCTCAGCCGCGTTCATCGCAAAAAACAGGCCGTATCGTTTCTGTGCCATTGCCGTGACTCTCGCCACCCGTACTTGCGTACGGCTGCGTGCCCGGTGGGTGGGGGGACTTTCCTCAGCAGCGTGCTTGCGCCACCGTCGGCCGCTCTCTCCCTCTCCTGTTTGAATGGGACGCAGGGGAAGATAAGCACAGCGATGGCAAGCTCTGAAAAAGGAAAAGGGGAAGTTTGCCGCCCCTCCCATCCGGTATATGCAGCGGAACGCCGGCCATGGGGAGGTTTACCGGAACGGCAGGTTCCGGCTCACGACAGGCGAGTGGGGAGATCCCTTCGATACACTATTAAACAATGTGCGTGAAAGACACGGACAACGAACGAGGAAGTCCCATGGATCTGCTCACCGACCATGAAGGGAGCCTGGCCCTTCAGAGCGCCCGCGCAACCATCGAGAGCGCCATCGCGGGAACACCGAGACCGGAACTGAAGCTGACGCCGGTCTTCCGGGAGAAGCGCGGCGTCTTTGTGACGCTGACGACCGGAGGGTGCCTCCGGGGGTGCATCGGGTTCCCGTACCCGGTCATGGCCCTTGGCGAAGCAATCGAAGAAGCTGCGGTTTCCGCAGCTACCGGTGACCCGCGGTTCCCCCCGGTAACAAAAAAGGAGCTCGCCTCGCTCCAGTACGAGGTCACGGTCCTCACGCCACCCGTCGCCCTCACCTGCCCGCCCGATGACCGACCGGCCCATGTCGAGCCCGGACGGCACGGCCTGATCGTGCGGGGGATGGGGACGAGCGGCCTCCTCCTCCCGCAGGTCTGTACCGACTACCACTGGGACGCCCGGACCTTCCTTGACCAGACCTGCATCAAGGCGGGCCTCCCGCCCCATCTCTGGCACAGCAAAAGCGTCGATGTCCTCACCTTCGAGGGGCAGATCTTCTCCGACCACCGGTAGGAACCGTTTAACCTCCCGGACAGCCAATACCCTAAGACACGGAGGGGAAAAAGACGGGGATCGCATTCGAGAGCCTTGACAGCGATATTGCCGGGCGGAACGGGAGACTGTCGGTCGGCAAAAAAACCGCCAGGACCCCTGCCCTCCTCCCCGTCATCAACCCCCACCTCCCGCTCGTCACCCCTAAGGAACTGCAGGATATGGGCATCGAGGCGCTCATCACGAATGCCTACATCTTCTCCCGGAGCGAACAGTACCGGGACCGGGCGCTTTCCGAAGGCCTGCACAGGCTGCTCGACTTCGACGGCATTATCATGACCGACTCCGGCTCGTTCCAGCTCTCGGTCTATGGCAGTGTAGCGATCACCAACCTCGGTACCCTCTCGTTCCAGCGCGAGATCGGGAGCGACATCTGGGTCCCCCTCGATATCCCCACCTCACCGGCATCCGATCGCGGGACTGCCGGGCGCGAGCTTGCGGTCACTCTGGAACGCCTCGCCGAGGCGAAGGCTGCATTTGGCCCCGGCGCCCCCATCGCCGGGCCGGTCCAGGGGGGTATCTACCCGGACCTCCGCGAGCAGGCCGGAAAAGCGGTCACCGATCTCGGCTTCACATTCTGCCCGATCGGCGCAGTCGTACCGCTGATGGAGGGGTACCGGTACCGGGATCTCGTCACGGTCGTAATGGCGGCAAAGCGTACCTTGTCACCCGCGTCCTGCGTCCACCTCTTCGGGGCCGGACACCCGTCGATGTTCGCACTCGCCGCTGCAATGGGCTGCGACCTCTTCGACTCTGCCGCGTATGCGCTCTATGCAAAGGAAGGACGGTATATGACATCCCACGGGAGCTATAAGCTACACGAACTCACCGAGCTCCCCTGTGCCTGCAGCGTCTGCCGTTCGCACACGGCCGGTGAGCTGCAGGAGGCACCGGACCGGGACCGGCTCCTCGCGCTCCATAACCTCTCCGTAACGCTCGCAGAGATCTCCCGGATCCGGCAGGCGATCGCGGACGGTACGCTCTGGGAGCTCGTGGACGAACGGTGCCGGAGCCATCCCCAGCTCCTCGCCGGGTACCGCCAGCTCCTCTGCGATGCTCCCGCCCTCGAAACGCGCGACAAGGTATCCAAACGCCGCATTTTCTACCGGGGCGACGAGAGCTGTTTCCGGACCGAGGTCGTGCGCTACCAGCGGATGCTCGGCCGGCTGCAGCTCGGTGAGAATGTCCTCGTAAGCTTCGGTGGCGGGGAAAGGAGCGGGTACGACAATGTCCTTCATTTCAAGCCTCCCTTCGGCCCGTATCCTGCCGAGCTCAAGGAGACGTTCCCGATCGGCCAGAGCGAGATTCCCGAGTGGGACGAGGCGATGGTCCGGCAGGGATGCAGAGGGATCACCGCCCTGATCGATTCCCATCCCGGATCCCGGGTCTTTATCCGGTGCAGCGACCGGTGGAAGGCCATCGTCCTGCAGGAGATTGGGCGGAGCGGGGTGCTCACGGAATGAGCAGGTTTAACATCCGGCGGCGGGACTGCCTTGCCCGGACCGGAGTCTTCCAGCCCGGTAACCCCGGGGCCGCAGCGATCGCGACCCCCGCGGCGCTGGAGATGGAAAAGGTATTTCCCGATCTCCTGCGCATGGAGCACACCAACCTGCCGCTCAGCGCCCCCGCACCTTTCGTACGGGAATACTCCCCGGCGCCCGGCCTGCAACCGGTGACGATCCACCCGCACCTCCCCCCCTCCGCGGAGAGCGGTGACTGCGTCATGGTCCAGAACTGGAACACCGCGTTCTTTAGTCCCCGGGCGTACGTGGACTGGCTCGTGGGCCTCAAGGAGAAGACGACGCCCGCCACGGCATGGTACGCACCCGCCGCTGCCCTGCCGTCGTCTGTGCATATCCTCTGTTATTCGGGCTTCGACCTCTTCGACTTCATCGCAGCTGACCTCAAATCCGCCCAGGGGATATTTTGCACGCCCGACGGTGAATTCTCCGAAGACGCACTCGGGAGCGGCGTCTGCTGCTGCGACGGGTGCCGGAAGGGGGACTTGCGGGAGCACAACCGACAGGCACTCCTCCGGGAGATCGCGCTCGCTTCCCGGTTCATCGGTGAAGGAAGGCTCCGCGAGCTCGTCGAATCCCGGTGCCGGATGGACGCCGGGCAGGTCGCCATCCTGCGCCACCTCGACAAACGGTACGCTTTCCTGGAGCCCCGCACGCCGATCGCCCGGGGCGGAGTGATGCGTGCAAACTCAGCCGAGTCGATGCAGCGCGCGGAGATCCGCAGGTTCACCGAAAGGGTACTCTCCCGGTACATTCCCCCGAAGACTGACGTAGCCGTCCTCCTCCCCTGCTCGGCGAAGAAACCTTACTCCCTCTCGCAGAGCCACCGCAGGTTCCAGGCAGCGGTCGGCGGAAGGGCGCACGAGCTCATCGTCACATCGCCGATAGGCCTCGTCCCCCGCGAGCTCGAAACGATCTACCCGGCCGGCCACTACGATGTGCCGGTCACCGGGTACTGGGATGCTGAGGAATGTGCGGTCATTGCCGGGACCCTCGCCCGCTATTTCGGGCGGTTCCCCTACCGGCGCGTCATCGCTCACCTCGAAGGGGGTGCCCTCGCCGTCGCGCGACAGGCAGCGGCGCAGTGCGGAATTACCCTTGAGTGCAGCTGCGAAGAAAATCCGGCTGGACCCGCCGCCCTCAACGCGCTCGACGATGCCCTTTCGGGCGAGCGAAAGATAAAAGACGAACGGCTCCGCGGCATGGCCTCGTGGCAGTTCGGGTGCGACATCGACACGAAGGGAACGAGCTTCAGGGGGCATTTCCCCGAGCTGTTTTACAGCAGGAACAATGTCCAGATCTTCTCCATCGACACGGTCACCGGGCTCCTCCGGCCGACCATGGACGGCTGGAACCTTATCCTTTCGGGGTACCGGGTGGAGATCGACGACTTCATTCCGGAGGGGGATATCCTCGCCCCGGGCGTAGTCCGGGCCGACCCGGCCATCCGCGAGGGAGACGAGGTGTTCATCTCCGGTGCCCGGGCAAAAGCCGTAGGCCGTGCAGCGGTCTCCGGGGAAGAGATGCTGAGCCTGAAGCGCGGCGTCGCGGTCCGGGTGCGTAAGGTAAAAAGACTGTAACTCCAATACATAACGATACCATTGCAGATTATCCATGGAGTGAAGAGCTTGCCCGGTAGTGGAAAAACCGTACAGGAATGGTGGGAATGGTGACCAGTCCCGCCAGCGCACAGGAAGCACAAGGTACAGTCCCGGCCGCTCCGGGAGGCAAAGCGGCCATCCCGATCGTCATAGCCGTTCCCTGCGAACGGCCATCAGGAGAACAGCGCGTTGCGACCGTTCCCGAGGTCGTCCAGAAACTCACGAAGTCGGGTTTCGAGATCCGTATCGAGCACGACGCGGGTGCTGACGCATACTATCCGGACGAGTTCTTCAGGGCTGCGGGTGCGAAGATCGTGGACGGCCGGACCGGACTTTTTAACGGAGCCCGGATCGTCCTGCACGTCCAGCCCCCGACCCCGGCCGAAATCGACCAGCTTGCGGAAGGGACGATCGTCATCGGGTTCATGAATCCGGCAAACAACCTCGATACTGTCGCACGGATGCGCGACCGGAAGATCACCGCCTTCGCCCTCGAACTCGTCCCCCGCATCACCCGTGCCCAGAGCATGGACGCGCTCAGTTCCCAGGCAACGGCCGGCGGGTACGTGGCGGCGATCCTGGGTGCGGACAACTGCCCGAAGTTCCTCCCCATGCTCACGACCGCTGCCGGCACGATCCGGCCGGCAACGGTGCTCATCCTCGGTGCCGGAGTCGCCGGCCTGATGGCGATCGCCACCGCAAAGCGGCTCGGCGCCATCGTGGAGGCCTACGATGTCCGGCGGGCGGCGGGAGAGCAGGTCCGGAGCCTCGGCGCAAAGTTCCTCGAACTCGAGATCAACGCTGAAGGCCAGGGCGGGTACGCCCGGGAGCTCACGCCCGAAGAAAAAGTAAAGGAACAGGAGATGGTCTCCGCCGCGGTTGCACGGGCCGATATCGTCATCACGACAGCTGCGATCCCCGGCAGGAAAGCCCCCGTCCTCATCACCCGGAAGACGGTGGCGGCGATGCGGCCGGGAGCAGTCGTCATCGATATGGCAGCTGAATCCGGCGGCAACTGCGAGCTGACCCGGGCCGGGGAGACCGTCCGGGAGCAGGGGGTCACGATCATCGGCCCCCGGAACCTCCCTGCGCGGGTGGCGTTCCACGCAAGTCAGATGTATGCGAAGAACCTCCAGGCGTTCCTTTCGCTCCTTGTCGAAAGAGACGGCGGCCTCGTGAAGGAGTTCACCGACGAGATCCTGATCGCGAGCCTTCTCGTCCACGCGGGTGCGGTGTGCCACGGGCCAACGCGCGAGATGCTCGGCGGGGGGAAGGCATGACCGATGTGACCATGCTCTGGACCGCGGTCTACATCGCGATGCTTGCCGCGTTCACCGGCTACGTTGTCATCAGCCGGGTCCCGGTCATCCTCCACACTCCCCTGATGAGCGGTTCGAACTTCATCCACGGGATCGTGCTTGTCGGCGCCATGGTCGCGCTCGGTCTTGCGGCCACGCCCGTGGAGCAGGCTGTCGGGTTTGTCGCGGTCGTCCTCGGTGCAGCGAACGTGACCGGCGGCTACGTCGTCACGGAACGGATCCTCCAGATGTTCGACCGGAGCAAACAAAAACCCGGAAAGGAGGCCTGAAGATGGACGAACTCTCTCTCCTGATCGACCCGGTCTATATCGCGACGATCTTCTTCTTCATCATCGGGCTGTACCGGATGAGCCACCCGCTCACCGCCCGAAGCGGGATCGTCTGGGCAGGCACCGCGATGCTTATCGCTACGCTCGTCACGTTCTTCACCCCTGGCCTCACTAACTTCGCGCTCATGGCGATTGCGATCGTCATTGGCGGCGGTTTCGGCTACATCGCGGCAAAGCGGGTGGCGATGACCAATATGCCGCAGATGATAGCGCTCTACAACGGGATGGGCGGCGGCGCGGCGGCGGCGATCTCCGCCATTGCCCTCCTCTCCGCCGCGACCGCGGCCACCGCAGCTTCCCTCGCAGTCGTTGGCGGCCTCATCGGGGCCGTTTCGTTTGCGGGGAGCATCATCGCGTTCTCGAAACTCCAGGGCTGGATGCGGCCGCGGCCGATAACCTTTCCGGGCCAGCAGTTCCTCAACATGGCGGTTCTCTTCCTCGCCCTCGTCTTTGGCGTCCTCGCCGTCCTGCAGCCTGTATGGGTGCCGCTCAGCTTCGCCACGTACCTCCCGCTGTTCTTCCTCCTCTCGCTCGGGTTCGGGTTCCTCATGACCCTCCCGATCGGCGGGGCCGACATGCCGGTCGTGATCTCGATGTACAACGCCTTCACCGGCCTCGCCGTCGCTCTCGACGGGTTCTCGTTTGCGACCCCCAACTACGCGATGGTCATTGCGGGCATCATCGTCGGCGCTGCGGGTTCGCTGCTCACGCTCAACATGGCACGGGCGATGAACCGGTCGCTCTCCAACGTCTTC
Source organism: Methanoregula sp. (assembly GCA_035515395.1). Taxonomy (GTDB): domain Archaea; phylum Halobacteriota; class Methanomicrobia; order Methanomicrobiales; family Methanospirillaceae; genus Methanoregula. The sequence continues at coordinate 27,144 of DATJBJ010000040.1, forward strand.
TTCGGCGCGTTCGGCGCAATGGAAGAGGCAGGAGTGGAGGTCCGGGGCAGCATGAAATCGATCGAGACCGATGACGTCGCGGTCATGCTCGCCTACGCGAACAGGGTTGTCATCGCCCCCGGCTATGGGATGGCCGTAGCCCAGGCCCAGCAGAAAGTCAAGGAGCTGACCGATCTGCTCGAGAGCAAGGGCATCCAGGTGAAGTTCGCGATCCACCCGGTCGCCGGGAGGATGCCCGGGCACATGAACGTCCTCCTTGCCGAAGCCGGGGTCTCCTACGACCACCTCTTCGACCGCGACGAAGTGAATCCCGAGTTCCCGTCAACGGACGTCGTCCTCGTCATCGGGGCAAACGATGTCGTCAACCCGGCAGCGCACCGGCAGGGCAGCCCGCTCTTCGGCATGCCGATCCTTGATGTCGAGCAGGCGAAGAACGTCATCGTCCTCAAGCGTGGGCAGGGCAGGGGCTTTGCGGGGATAGAGAATGACCTGTTCTACCGGGACAACACGCGGATGCTGTACGGCGATGCCCGGGAGACGGTCGGGAAGCTCGTGCAGGCCCTCAAAAAGTTATAGGTGGGGGGAGGACTTCCGGGCAGGGTCTCCTTCTGCCATCCATCTCAGACAAAGGAGGACATCCGTTTTTTCTCATTTCTTATTACCATTCAGGGTCGGCGGCAGAGGCTGGTCTGCCTCCCCTTTTCGGTCGATATCGTGCTCATCGCCGGAGAGACCGACGTCAAGGAGATCGAATGACAGTTTCCTGCCGAAGACCTTCTCGAAGGCCTTCTTCTCGCCCTCGATCCCCCATATCTCGAGATGGCAGTCGCCCCGGGTGATGATCCCGAGGCTGACCGAATTCTCATCCATGCGGGAGAACCTCACGTGCCGGATCAGCGCGGCGTGGCTCCGGTCGAGGCTTTCGCCGAGGCGGAGGAACGTGGAGAGGATCTTTAAGCTCTCCCGCTCTTTCGGGTCGAGGTCGCTTACCTCCGGGTCCTTCTTCCGCGGGGCCTTCTTCCGGTGGAACCGCGCGAGATTTGCCATGAATGTCACTTCCCTCTGGTCGAAGCCGAGGAGCTCGGAGTTCCTGATGATGTAATAGGAGTGCGCGTGGTGGTTGGTGTACGAGATGAACGATCCGACGTCGTGGAGGAACGTCGCGTACTCGAGGAGCTCCCGCTCGCGGTCGCCGAGCGCATGGAGACCGAGTTCCCGCGCGCTGTCAAAGAGACCGAGGACGAGGCCCGTTACCGTCCGGGCGTGTACCTCGTTGATCCCGCACGACCTCCCGAGCTGGATGACGCTCCGCTGCCGGGGGGAGAGCCTGCCGAGCAGCGGGAACTCGTCCATCCGGGAGAGGTAGTCGGCGAGGAGCCCGTCCTGGAGCCCCCGCCCGGTGATCGTCACCGAATCGAGGGAGAGCTCTTCCATGAACGTATCGAGAATTGCCGCGCCGGCAACGATGATATCAGCGCGCTCGGGATTTATTCCCGGAACATTGCGCCGTTCCTCAAGGGGTAGGGAACAGAGGATCCCGACGACCTTCTTCAGGTCCCGGTACGTGAGGACCGGGTTGTCGGCCCGGGTGCTCTTCTGGGATGCTTTCCGGGCGATCTCGTAGAGGTTCATGACCGTACCGGAGCTGCCGAGCGCGAGGGCGGGGTTATGCCGCCGGATTTCCGGGAGGGAATGGACAATGGCGTTCCGGATATGTTCCTGGATCTTCCCGTACTGCTCCGGGGTTACCGGGCCGGAAAAATCCCTGGGAAGATAGAGGTTCGACAGCCGGATGGCACCGAGCCGGAAGCTCTCGAGATACTGGTATTCCTGCGCGCTCCCGATGGCGACTTCCGTGCTCCCGCCGCCGATATCGATGAAGAGCGCGTTCCTGTCGCCAGGCGGGGCCGCATCTGCCACCCCGAGGTAGATGAGGCGGGCCTCCTCGCGGCCGGAGATGACCCTGACGTCGAGGTGGGCTTCCATGCGGAGGAGGTGGAGGAGCGTGTTCTGGTTGGACGCCTCACGGAGGGCGGAGGTGGCAACCGCTACGAACTCCTCGGTGTCGAAGGACCTGGCGAGGTCCCCGAGTTTCCTGCAGACCATGACCGCCCGGTCCATCGCCTCGGGCGTGATCTCCTCCTCCTCGAACTCCCCTTCGCCGAGCCGCACCTGCTGCTTCTGCCGGGAGAGGATTGTATAGGAGTGGTTGGGATTGAGCCGGACCACGAGGAGGCGGACCGAGTTTGTCCCGATATCGAGGAACGAGACGACCCGGCCCGATGGTCCCGGTCGGACAGGGCTCACCGGATCTCGACCTCCCGTCCAAAGGCCGTCTTCATGAGCTCCGACTTTGCGAGCGCACGCGCCCGTTCGGCGCCGGCGTCGCCGGCCGCAGCGGCTGTCACGATGATCCCGTCCGGGGTGATCGCGCAGCTGACCGTCTCAACGACCGATGAATGGAGGTAGTCGAGGCCATCTGCGACCCGGAGGAGTGCGGAGAGGATCCGGACCGTCTCCGGTCCCTGCGCGGGGAGGAACGGGTAGAGAGTGTCGGTTATAGGGTCGATACCCTTCCGGTGAGAGCGGACGGCAATAGCGATGACGATACGGTCAGCGAGCGCGAACGGGAGGCGCTCTTCGCCAAGGATCATCTCCCTGCCGCGGGACGAGTGGCCTTTCCGGCCGAACCTCCAGCCGATGTCATGGAGGAGGCCGGCCTGCTCAAGGAGGGTGCGTTCGTGCAGGCCGAGGTGGTGGATTGCCTGTGTCTGGTCGAAGAGCGCGAGAGCGAGCCGGGTGACCTGCGCTTCGTGGGTCTGGTGGTCGGGGCTTTCGGCCATGAGGGATGCAACCGCCGCAGCGGCAGCTCCCGGCTTCTCCTGCACCCGGGGCAAAAAGCCGGTTCTCACCCCGCCGATGAGCGACGTGCCGAGCTCCTCCCACGCGTGCGCCCGGCCGAGCGCGTTCCAGTACTGGATCATCCGCCGGTGGAGCGC
>DATJBJ010000041.1:0-19790 GCA_035515395.1 Methanoregula sp.
CCGGCAGCGATGATGCTGAAGATAATGAACAACCCGAGTACGATGCAGAGGGATCCCGGTTTCATCATCTAATTGTACGGTGATCCCAGTACATAAGTATTGAGGAATCGTCAAACCCGGGGGAGTTCCCTGTCCGCAGTGATCATTGCCACGATCCCGGCAAGGGATCCGTCGACATGCGTAAATGTCGATTTCTGCACCGTGACCTCGTGCCGGGACCGGTCGGAATATTCCATCGTTCCGCGGTACGTGAATTTCCCGGGATCCTGTACCAGGTCATTGTCATGGCGGCCGAGGAACTCCGCGGCATCCGGCCTGAAGATCTCGCCCGGCGTCCTCCCGACAATCTCCTCCGACCGGAGACCGGAGATCCGTATGAACGCTGCATTAGACCCGAGGAATCTCTTCCCGGTATCCGCGTAGAATATCGGGTTCGGGAAGGTGTTGATGAGGTGCTGCAGCAGCCCGAGCTGGTTTTCGAGCGCTTCCTGGGCGAGTTTCCAATCGGTCATGTCCGTGATGACCACGTACCAGATCACCCCGCGATCGAGTTCCAGTGACGAGACCCTGGAATAGATGTACCTGCGGGACCCGTCCTTGCGGATGAACCAGAAGGAGAGATCGGAGGGTATGGCACGCGAGCTCGTGAAATCCTCGATGGTCTTCCCCACCCGTTCCCGGTCTTCGGGCGCAACGATGGTAGCGGGGGTGATCTCCGAGAGTTCCTTCCGGGAATACCCGAAGATCTCCTCCACCCGGTGGTTCGCGTAGCTCACCCGCCCGTTCTCCCTGATGAGGATGCCGTCCCGCACGTTCTCTGCCATGAGCCGGAACCGCTCCTCGCTCTCCCGGAGCGCCCGCTCCGCGTTTTTCTGGCCGGTGATATCCTCGAGGAGAACGGTCGTGCCGGTCCTGCCGTCTTCAAAAACGGTGGGGATATTCTTCTGCCGGAAATACCGGTCCCCGTCCCCGGACACCGCAAATTCGCGGTCCGGCAGCCCGCTGTCAAGCGAGATTTTTATCTGCTCCACGATCTCTTCGGCACGCCGGTCCCGGACGGGAAGGAAGGAGAGATTTTTCCCGATGACTTCCCCGCGGTTCTGTCCGATCAGCCGGAGGAGCTGGTCGTTGATGCGTACGACCCGGAGTTCCGTATCGATGACGATGACGAGATCGCCGGAGAACCCGAGAATGGAATCGAGCGGGATCCTTGAAGAGAGGGAGTAGACCTTTGCCTTCCCGTACGTTCTCAGTCCGACCTGCCCCGAGGCGTGGAGGATGTCGAGGTACCGGCCGACCGAATGCGCATTTTTTCCGAGTTTGCGCGCGATCTCGGTGACACTCATGCCGTGGGGTGCCTGCTTCAACAGCTCCCTGATCGGGAGTAACTCCTTCTGGTAATGATCGGTCATTCGGAGGGTCCCGGATTTCTTATAAACTTTTGCCTCCTGAAACAATATAGTGGTTTCCATTATTTGTTACAATCAACGGTAACCGAAATGAAAAAACCATAAATAATTATCTGACAATGATCGTAAGAGATCTTTCCCACAATCGTGTGTACAAATCACCTTTTATTCAGGGATGCGGTGCAACCGGTTCTGAGAGATACCTGAGGCATATTACATGGAAATGACTGGGAAACTGCTGTGTCTGGTCATCATCGCAGGTGCGATGGTGATCGTACCCGCAACTGCTGGCACGAAATACATGGCCGGGAGCCCCGAGCTCTCTGCGTACATCTCGGGAACCAATGAATTCAGCCCTGGCGACGATGCCATCCTGCCCGTCACCATCGAGAACACCGGTCTGAACGAATTCAAGTTCGTGAACTCCGGCATCGTGGACCGGGAAGACCAGCCGAACACCGCGAAGTTCCTCACGGTCTCGCTCGGAGCCGGTGACGCCCCGCTGGTGATAAAATCCGATCCCCAGATGCTCGGCGACCTCCCCGGTGCGGGCGATGCGGTCGCGCAATTCGCGACGAAAATAAACGCCGATGCTCCTGCGGGGAACTACTCGCTCCAGCTGGCCTACAATTATACCTACCTGTACGAAGCCGACCAGTACGGGGTCGATACCATCCAGTACCTGTACAAGACGGTCAACGGGACGCTCTCCATTCCCATCCGGATAAAGCCCGTTATCACGGTCAGTGTCCTCTCGGCAGCCCCGGATCACCTGAATGTCGGCACGGAAGGGTACATCGACATGCAGATCCAGAACACCGGGTCCGACACCGGCCAGAAATCGGTAGTCGAGATCCGCCCGAGCGGCAACAGTCCCATCCAGCCGACCGACAGCAGCGTCTATATCGGGGATTTCGCCCCCGGGAGCGTTGCCAGCTGCCGGTACAAGGTGATGGTCTCTTCCGACGCCCAGCAGCAGACGTACCCGGTCGATGTCGTGGTGGTGTACCAGAACAACGAGGGCGATTTCGTGACCTCGAAGAGCGACACGGTCGGGGTGCCGGTCGGCTCGAAGATCGATTTTGCCATCGTCTCGCCTCCCTCCCAGATGAACCCGGGCAACAAGCAGGTCATCAGGGTTACGTACAAAAATACCGGTAACACGACGATTTACAGCGCACAGGCACGGATCAGCGCTGTCGATCCCTTCACCAGCAACGACGATATCTCGTTCCTTGGGGATCTCAAACCGGGCGACACCGCGGTTGCCTCGTATGACGTCACCGTAGACCGGGGGGCGACCCTTAAGCAGTACGGTCTCGACTCGGAGATCCGGTACCGCGATGCGCTCGACAACACGTACATCTCCGACACCATGAAGGTGCCGGTGAACGTCGTCCCCGCAGCGGGGATCACGTCGGTTGTGTCCAATCCGGTCTACCTGGCGGTCATCGCCGCAGCCATCATCGGGATCGTTTACCTGTTCCTGCATTTCCGGAAAAGATAACACGTTAATCCGGCAGAGGCCCGTTGTGAGGGCCGCCGGTCTCCTGGACCGTATGGCCGAACTCCCGAAAACCGACAGCACGCATCCTTTCCGTCAGTGAGCACGATGATCGACGAACTTTTCAGGCGAATTGCAAAGACGATAAACCGGTACCCGAAGCAGATCGCCGTTGCCATCGGCATCGTCTTCTGCATCTCGCTCTACGGGATGACGACGATAACGATGGAGACGGGAGCGGCAACCTACCTCAATGCCGATTCACCCAAGGGGATCCTGTACAATAATTATATCGATACGTTCCAGTCCGATACTCTCATCCTGATCGTCGAGACCAACGACCCGCTCAACCCCGATGTCCTCGCGTACATGGACCGGCTGGAGAACGACGTGCGCCAGCAGCAGAACATCCGGTCTGCCGCGAGCATCGTCGACATCCTGAAAAGCGCCAACGGGAACCGGCTCCCGCAGTCCCGCACGCAGATCGATGCCACCGTGGCCGCCATCCCGCCGGAAGTCCGGAGTACCGCGGTGCCCTCCAACATCCTCTCGCTCGTCCAGATCCAGCTGAGCCAGGGCCTCTCCGACACGGCCAAGACCTCGGCGCTGAACACCGTCAAGTCGGTCGTGGCATCGTCCAGCCCGCCGCCCGGGACTACGGTAACCGTAACGGGAAGTCCGGCTTTCTCCAAGGAGATGTCGAACGGGCTCCAGCAGAACATGGGGATCCTCATCGGCGCGGCGATGGTCCTCATGATCGTCGTGATGGGGATCCTCTTCGCGTACGTCCGGTACCGGTTCATGCCGGTATTCCTGGTGGGCGGCGGCCTGGTCACATCGCTTGGCATGATGGGCCTTGCCGGCATCAGGCTGAACATGGCAGTCGTCGGCGCGTTCCCGGTCCTCATCGGCCTCGGGATCGATTACGCGATCCAGTTCCATGCACGGTTCGACGAGGAGTCCCGCAAGGGATCCCTTGAGGACGCCGTCACCATGACCGTTACCCGCACCGGCCCCGCCGTCCTGTACGCCATGCTTGCGACCTGCATGGGCTTTTTAGCCATGTTCATCTCGCCGGTGCCGATGATCCGGTCCTTCGGCCTCGTATCGATCATCGGGGTGATGAGCAGCTATGCCGTCGCCCTGGTCGGCATGCCCACGCTCGCCCTCCTCCTGAACTACCGCCCGAAGGTGGAAAAACCCGACGAGTGCTATGCGGTCGGCACGGACGCGTGCGCCTATCTCGACGCCGACACGCCAGATGGAGGCGCACCGGTTGCAGCGGTTGCACCGGCTGTCGCCGCGGCCCCGGCGGGACCGGCAGCAAAGAAAAGGTGGTCGTACGGGCAGTTCCTTACCGAGACCTCGGTCAAGATAGCGAAGAACCCGGTGCCGTTCCTGCTCATCGCGGCCCTCATCGCCGTCATCGGGTTCCAGCTCGATGCGGTGATCGCCATCGAGACGAGCGAGAACGCGTTCGTCCCAAGCGACATGCCCGCGAAGATCGAGATGGACAAAGTGACCCGGGTCATCGGGTCGACCGATTCGGCAACGATCTACCTGCAGGGGCAGAGCGTGACGGATCTCGACGCCATTATCTGGGAGAAGAAATTCCAGGACTACGAGCTCTCCCACCACAGCGAACTGACCCGGGCGACGAGCCTTGCGACCTACGTCCTCGCGTACAACAACGGGACCATGCCGGAGAGCCAGAGCCAGCTGAACGGGATCCTCGCAAAAATGCCGCCCGGTGTCACGCAGCCGTACGTGAGCGGATCCATGAACAGCGTCATCCAGTTCGGCACGATAAAACTCGAGTCTGAGCAGCAGGAGTCCTTAAAAGAGCAGATGATCAACGATATCGCATTCCTCGAACCCCCGATCGGGTTTACCGTCCAGCCCACCGGGAGCTTCGATCTCTTCACGACCCTGATGCATGACCTGACGTCATCCAAGGAGACGATGACCTACCTCGGGTTCCTGCTCATCTTCATCTACCTCGTGCTGGTGTACCGGCACCTCCACGCGGTCTCCCCGCTCGTCCCCATCATCGCGATCATCGGGTGGAACTCGGTAGCGATGTATGCCCTCGGCATCGCCTATACGCCCCTGACCGCAACCCTCGGGTCGATGACCATCGGCGTTGCGGCGGAATACACCATCCTCGTCATGGAGCGGTACGCGGAAGAGGAGGAGCGGCTCCACGATCCCCTTGCCGCTATCCAGGAGAGCGTCCACAAGATCGGGACGGCGATCACGGTCTCGGGCCTCGCCACGTTCTTCGGCTTCTCGGCATTGTGCCTCGCAACCTTCCCCATCATCAGCAACTTCGGGGTCACGACGCTCATCGCGGTAGGCTTCTCGCTCATGGGCGCGATCTTCATCATGCCGGCGATACTTTCGCTCATCGGGCAGATGACCGGGAAAAACCGGCACCCGGCCCCCGCCGCTCCGGGGGAACCGGAGTAATCCGGGGATCTCTCAAAGGATCTCCTGTTTTTCCGGAGGCAAAGAAAATGGCCCGTGCGGCTGGTTATTAATCCGGTAGTATACGGCCGCGGTAAAATTCCGGGACTGCCGGATTTGTTTGTAATCACCATGGCACGGGGTGCCGGTTTCCTGTCCGATCACCCTGCCCCAAACAGTTCGATTACTCCCCGGATCTCCGTTGCCATACGCTTCAGCTCGTCAATACAGGCTCCTGCCGAGGCCTCGTGCCGCCTCCGTTCATTAAGCGCTGCATTCATGGCACCATGCGTCGCTTCGATCGTCCCGGCAAGGCTGGCATCGAGATCGATACCGAATTTCCGAAACGCAGTATCGATATTCTGCAATGTCTCCCACCGGAGATTTTCGAGATTCCGCATCACCAGCAGATCGATCTGCCTCTTCAGCCGGTCCCGGGCCCGGCTCCCGCGCAGCGATCGCGGCAGGCACCGTTCGATGACCCGGGCCGGGACCGGGGAGAATGAACTCTCCCATTCGTGGTCCACCCAGTACGGCTTTCGCGCCGGTTCGTAGACGCGTTCTCCTTGTGCCGGGCTGTACGGGATCTCAAAGAGTTCAGCAGCTGTCCGCCGGATGGATTCGGCCAGCTCACCGGCACGCCGCTCGTGGCTCTTCAGGAATCGTGCTACCCCGGCATCCATCATCGCGGAGAGTGTGCCGAGCTCGCGTTCGAACCACACCGGGATTGTCCCGGCCATGGCCTGTTGCGCCGCCTGCTCCGGGTCCCCGGGCGAGGCAGCGATTGCACGTTCCGCGATTGCCGCGAGCTGGTCACGGAGAGGCTTTCGGAGATTTCTGATGTGCTCTTCCAGCTCCCCAAGCACTCTCCGGTGATCCCCGTTCAGGATATCCCGGGCGTGGACCCTTTGCTCTTCTGCCTCTGCAATCTTCCGGTCGAAACAGGCGAGCCGGGCCTCCAGATCCGCGAGCGGCAGTTCGAGCGCCCGGATCTCGAGGCCGATCTGGAGATCGATATCGCGGAAGACATCGAGTGCTTTTCTCCCGATCGCTTCCCGGAGGACCCGGCTCTTCTCGAGGGCAAGGAAACCGATAAGGTGATCGAAGACTTCGGAAAGGCCGCTCCGTACCCACAGTTCCCCGCTGCCAGCCTCTTTTGCCTGCAATCCCCGGCGGGCCGAGACCGGAAAGACAGGAGCTGAGGGATCGACACCGGCTTCCCGGGTCAGCACGTTGCGGTAGAATCCGAGAGCGGTCACCAGTTCCCCGTCGGTCAGGTAATCGGCCTTGTTCAGCACGAAGAACAGCCGGGCGACCCGGCTCTTTATCTCCCTGAGGAACGCGAGCTCGACTTCCGTGATCGGCGGGTCCGCTGAGACAACAAAGAGCGCCGCATCGCACTGCGGGAGAAAGTTCATTGTCGCCTCCGTGTTGTGCCGGTAGGTCGAACCGATGCCGGGCGTGTCGATAAGGACCACGTCCCGGAGGATCGCGGCAGGATGCGTAATTTCGACCTGGAGCACACCCTTCACATTCTTTGGGTTCGCATCCTCGGTGACGTATGCCATCAGCTGCTTGTTCAGCCACTGTGCCGGTTCGCCCTTCATCACGGTATCCGGGCGGTCGTCGTTGTATCGGACCCGGAGCATCCGGTGCTCCCCAAACTCAATGAACGTCGGGATAGCCGTAAGCGGAACAACCGAGCTCGGAAGCACATCCTCGCCAAGCAGGGCATTCAGGAGTGTGCTCTTTCCCCGCTTGACCTGCCCGAGCACCGCGAGGTAGAACCGTCCCTGCGAGAGGCGCTTCTCCAGTTCGTCAAGCCGGCGTGCATAGCTGCCATAGCGCGAATCCATGATTTCCATGCGACGCCGTCCGGTTTTCAGAATCTCCGCGAGGTTCTCCGGTACGGAGAGGTCTGAATTTTTTTGCGTTTGTTGTGGAGTTGTCGTGCCGGTATCATCCATGGGATTATACCTCCCTGTCTCATCCGCCGGGTCTGGCGGGTAGGAGTTATCAGCACAAAAAGGCGGTTAGCGGTGAACTCCATCACCGGATAGAGAAAATCGGCATGTGCAGGTAATAATGGTTTGTTTGGCCTGGCAAAAAAAGAAAACTATTAGTGGCAGGAAGGTAGCATCTCTGATCTGTCAGTGGCGATGAAGTCCGCCATAACCGCCCAAATCGGGCTGATGACTTCTGTTTTACCGGCGTTGGATCGGCTGCCCCCACCCGCCGGCTGGTCCCGCCCAAAATTATCCTCACGAGGGCCAGGCATCCCAGCCGGATGCCTGTCACCTGGACGAACTCCCAAACGACAATCTGATATGGATTGGAACGAGGAACACGAGTACAGGAAGTGGTATGGGATGAACGCAAGCATACAGAAAATTCACGCACGGGAGATCCTCGACTCGCGGGGTAATCCAACAGTCGAGGTAGATATTGTTCTCAGCGACGGGACAAAGGCACGGGCCGCGGTCCCCTCCGGGGCATCGACCGGGATCCATGAGGCAGTCGAACTCCGTGATCGCGACACGAAGCGGTTTGGCGGCAAAGGCGTCCTCAAGGCGGTCGCGAACGTGAACTCCATCATCGCCCCCGCACTCATGGGGAAGGATGCGGGGGACCAGGACCTGCTCGACCAGACCATGATCGAACTAGACGGCACACCGAACAAGGGCCGGCTCGGCGCGAATGCGATCCTCGGGGCGTCGATGGCGGCAGCCCGGGCAGTTGCACTATCGCGGGATATCCCGCTCTACGAGTACCTGAGCAAAGATCGAAAGTATCTCCTGCCGGTCCCGATGATGAACGTGCTCAACGGCGGGGTGCATGCCCAGTGGCAGGGAGCGGACTTCCAGGAATACATGATCGCCCCGTTCGGCGCTCCCGATTTCCACACTGCTCTGCAAAGGGGTACTGAGACCTATCACTCGTTGCAGGACATCCTGAAAAAGAAGAACTATCCAACCGCCATTGGCGACGAGGGAGGGTTCGCCCCGAAGGTCGCCTCCAACGAGGACCCGCTCGAACTCATCACCAAAGCCATCGAGCAGGCCGGATACCGGCCCGGGAAGGATATCGGGATCTCTCTGGACCCGGCGTCGAGCGGATTTTTCGATAACGGGAAGTACGAACTGAAACGCGAGGGCCGGGCTCTTCAGCCCGAAGAACTGATCGCGTACTACCGGAAGCTTGTCGATACCTACCCGATCATCTCCATCGAGGACGGGCTTGCCGAGGACGACTGGTCGGGCTGGAAGATCCTGACTAAGGATCTCGGGTCGAAGATCGAGCTCATCGGTGACGATATCTTTGTCACGTCACCGGAACTCGTGAAGCGGGGCATTGACGAAAAGACTGCAAACTCCGTCCTCATCAAGCTCAACCAGATCGGGACCGTGACCGAGACGCTTGCGACTATCGGCCTTGCCCGGGGCGCCGGGTGGGGTATCAACGTCTCCCACCGGAGCGGGGAGACCGTCGACTCGTTCATCGCCGATTTCACCGTCGCGACCTGTGCCGGCAAACTCAAGACCGGAGCTCCGTGCCGGGGCGAGCGGGTCGAGAAGTATAACCAGCTCATGCGGATCGAGGAGGAACTCGGCAGCAAGGCAGTCTACGCCGGCCGGGGAGCATTCGTACGGTGACAAGACGCGAACTGGCCCTGTGCGGCGTGATCCGGAACCTGAATGACACCTGAGACGAATTCCCTGAACGAAAACCACAAGCGGTACCTCCGCATCAGCTGCCAGCACATCGACGAGCTGCTCAGCGGGATCGAGAAGATCCTGAACGAGTCTGCGTCAGGCACGGCATTCCCGCGCTACGCATCGGACATCACCCCGGCCCAGCGGCGGTTGATCGAGGACTACATCGTCCGGGTCCGCGCCCAGCTCATCCGCATTCTCGACGGCCAGGGGATTCCCCGGGAGAGGGCGTCGGTCCCGGCAACGCGCTCGATCCGGTTCCTGCTCGTCTCGGTCGATATCGCTATCGATGAGCTCCGGCCGAAACACATGAAAGGGTTCGGTGAATTATCCGGTACCGCAGCAACGGACCTCGACGGGATCGCGGGTGAACTGCGGGGGCTCGTCTCCCGGCTCGACCGGTATCTCGCCGGAGGGGATCAGGACCTCGGTGCCCGGCTCGCCGAGCTCGGACAGGCCGGCAACGACCTTGGCCTCCTGTCCCGGATCGAAAAGGTGGTGACTGACCGGGGCCTGGTGGAATTCCGGAGCGCGATCGCGGCAATCCTCGACAGGGCGGAAGACCGGACATTCGAGATCGCGGTCTTTGGCCGGGTCAGTTCCGGGAAGTCGTCGCTGCTGAACGCGATCCTCGGCACGGCAGTTCTCCCGGTCGGGGTCACCCCCATCACGGCGGTCCCGACGCGGATCACGTTCGGCGATGAACCGGCAATTACGGTTTCATTCGCGGGTGCCCCCCCGGAAAAGTACTCCCCGGACCGGCTCGCCGAATTTGCAACCGAGCAGCAGAATCCTGGCAACAAAAAACAGGTTACCCGCATCACCGTGACCCTGCCGGCACCCCGCCTCAAATCCGGCGTCGCCTTTATGGATACCCCCGGCCTCGGGTCGCTCGCGACGAGCGGCGCTGCCGAGACCCTCGCCTACCTGCCGAAATGCGACCTCGGGGTCGTGCTCGTCGATGCGGGTTCCACGCTGACCGAAGAGGATCTCCGGACCATCCTCGCGCTGCAGGAAGCCGCAATCCCGGTCAACGTCCTGCTCAGCAAGGCCGATCTCCCCGGGAGCGGGGACCTCGCGAAGATCGTGGAGTATGTCAGGGAACACCTCGCCTCTGAGACCGGTCCTCTCCCCGTGTACCCGGTAAGCGTTCATCCCCCGCACCGGGAGCTGCTGGACCGGTGGTTCGAAGGCGAGATCCTCCCGCTCTACGATCGCTCGCAGGAACTCAGGGCGTTATCATTACAGAGAAAGATCGGTGTTCTGCGCGACTCCGTGGTCTCAGCCCTTCGCGTCCGCACCGGACACGGCCGGCAGCCGTCGGCTCTCGATCCGGAACAGATCCGGGCGATCGAAGCACGCCTCCGGAGGGCAACCGGTGAGATCGCGGAGACGCGTTCGGCGTGCGAACGGGAAATGGAAGCGATGGCCCGGATAGTCCCGGAGATCTGCACGGCAGCGGCTGCGGCCGTCATCAGCACAAAAGCGAAGGATCCTGGTATTGCACAGGCTCCCGGAGAGATCGCCCGGGCATCGATGATCCGGTCCGTGCAGGTCCCGGCTGAGTCTCTCCGGGAATCAATCGGGGAACTTGCCCTCAGGCTCGGCGGGGATCTTGCAGAGAGTGCTGCCGATCTCGGTGTTCCGGATGCACCGGATCCCGATGAATTCCCGTCCCTTGTCCGGAGTATGCCGGTCTTTGATCCCGGACCGATCACCCTGTCGCTGTCCCGGCCGGCATTCCATTCACTATTCGGGAAAGGTTTTGCCGATGAACAAAGTACAAACCGGATCCGCGACCAGATCGGCAGGCAGGTTGAACAACCATTCACAGCGTACCGGAAGCTCCTGCGGGAATGGGCGTCTGCCGTATTAGGCCGGATCGGGATGCAGTTCGAGACCTATGCCGAACGGTACCGGGCTCAGGCGGGGAGGGCCGCGGGTGGAACGGAGATGGGGCCGGAAGAGATCCGTGCGATCGAGAAAGACCTGGCATTGCTGGAAGATCGTGAGACAGGGCAAAACCATGACGACGCGGATAACCGGACGATGGGATGAAAATCTTGTCACCGCCGTACCGTTTCAGTAAAACTCAGCTCAGGGGATACACATAAAACCGATGCATGACTATCTTTTTTATCATCAGGTGATGAGGTCCACCGTCAACCGCCCGGATATGGGCTGATGACTTCTGTTTTACTGGAGATGATGTCCGCACCCGCCGGCATGTCGGATCCAAACGATCAACGCTGTTGTCGAATTCACGATGTTCGATCGCCTTCGACAGAGCGGATGAACTTAAAGCCGGACCTGCGGACGAAATCGATCGCAGGATACTATATCGAGGCAGAACATGTCACAACAACTCGGGGGACAACCCATACTCATCCTCAAAGAAGGAGCTACCCGGAACCGGGGCCAGGAAGCCCAGAACAGTAACTTTGCCGCCGCAAAAGCCGTGGCGGGGGCAGTCCGGTCGACCCTCGGACCCAAGGGCATGGACAAGATGCTCATCGACAACATGGGTGATATCACGATCACCAACGACGGAGTAACCATCTTAAAAGAGATGGACATCGAGCACCCGGCGGCGAAGATGATTGTCGAGGTCGCAAAAACACAGGATGCCGAAGTCGGCGACGGGACGACGACCGCCGTCATTATTGCCGGGGAACTCATCAAGAACGCCGAAGATCTCATCGCCCAGAGCGTCCACCCGACGGTGATCGCAGAGGGTTACCGGCTTGCAGCGGAGAAAGCGCTCGTGATGCTCGACGGGTTTTCCATTGCCGTGAAGCCGACTGACACCGCGATGCTCAAGAAGATCGCAGGGACCGCTCTCACCGGGAAGAACGCAGAAGTGTCGAAAGACCGGCTCTGCGACATCATCGTGAAGGCGATCTCGTTCGTCACCGATCCTGACGGCAAGGCAGATATCGGCCATATCAATGTCGAGAAGAAAGTCGGCGGTTCTGTCGACGACACAAATCTGGTCGAAGGGATGGTCATCGACAAGGAGCGTGCGTCCCCGAACATGCCGAGTTCGGTAACGAACGCAAAGATCCTGCTCCTCAACGCGGCGCTCGAACAGAAAAAGACCGAGGTGAGCGCGACGATCGATATCTCGACACCGGGGCAGATGCAGGCGTTCCTCGACGAGGAAGAGCGCATGGTCCACCTTATGGTGGACAAGGTTGTGAAAAGCGGGGCGACCGTCGTCTTCTGCCAGAAAGGAATCGATGATATCGCCCAGCACTACCTCTCGAAGGCCGGCATTCTTGCGATCCGCCGGGTAAAGAAGAGCGATATGGAGAACCTCGCCCGGGCGACCGGGGCGAACATCGCCAACAGCATCGATACGATTGCGCCAAAAGACCTCGGAGCTGCCGGGCTTGTCGAGGAGAAGAAAGTCTCGGGCGACGAGATGATCTATGTCTCGAAGTGCAAGAACCCGAAGGCGGTCTCAATAATCGTCCGGGGCGGAACCGATCACGTCGTCGACGAACTCGAACGGGCGATCCACGATGCGCTCATGGTCGTGGGGGTTGTTGTCGAAGGCAAAAAGATCGTAGCCGGCGGGGGAGCTCCCGAGACCGAACTCTCGCTCCGCCTTCGGGAATACGCATCGAAAGAAGGCGGCCGTATCCAGCTCGCCATCGAGGCATTTGCGGCCGCCCTGGAGATTGTCCCGAAGACCCTCGCCGAGAACGCCGGGCTCGACGCCATCGATATGCTCGTCGAGATCCGGGCAGCCCACGAGGCGGGGAAGAAGAATTTCGGGCTGAATGTCTTCGAGGGTAAACCCGTCGACATGCTCAAGGCCGGTGTCGTCGAGCCGCTGCGGGTGAAGACCCAGGCGGTTTCGAGCGCGGCAGAAGCGGCCGTCATGATTCTCCGCATCGACGATATCATCTCATCTTCGAAAGCAGCTGCCCCGGCCGGAGGGATGCCCCCCGGAGGAATGGGTGGCATGGGCGGAATGCCGCCCGGCATGGACGATTTTTAAAAATATTTTTTTTATCGGATAACGAGCGGGAATAATCCCTGGATCTCGTAGCCGTTATTCTTTCTTCGGGACTTTCCGGAGCATCTGGACGTCGTGGATGACAACCAGCCCGTCCTCGATCATCTCCTCCGCTTCCGGGAGGATCGCCATGATATTTTCCTTCGTGTCAATGACATCGATAATGATGGGCAGTTTGAGGTGGACTTCATCGCCTTGAAAAGTGCCTGTTGCGTGAATGATAAATGCCTTATGGTGTCGGCACGGTATGCCAAAAACATAAGAGAAACGACGAATAGGGATATCCGGGGATTTTAAAATAATTGCAAAGAGAGTTTTACCTTTTCGATCCCAGTTCAATCGTCGTGTAATAATATGCAATTATGCCAAAAGTACCAACGATACCAAGAATTACCGCACCCAGAATAAAATTGTCCCTCGCGTCCTGACTTCCTCTTGTGGAATGGGCATCGGGAGAGTTATTTGCATATGACGGGTGAATTCCGTTCGATACCAGAAGGAACACGATTACAACCAGGGCCCCGGCAATCAAACCCGCTTTCAAAACTCCTTTTCTTCGAAACATTCGAAATTATTCCTGTATGATGGTAAAACTACAAAAAATTTGATCGTATCGAGCGGAAGGGGCCTCGTCATTCTTTTTTCGGCTTTACCCTTACCGATAATGCTCTCCGGATAAAGTCCTCCTTTTTCGTGAAATACAGGTCATCGTGCCCGGTCCAGCGTTCGCATCCCTTGATAACGACTGCCGGGACCCCGTTATTGCTCTCGCCCATCACGAAGTTGGCGATGCCGGCCAGCTCATCGACTACCGCCTCTTCCGTGATCTTCAGCACGTGACCGAAGAGGTCCTTGTCGCCGCGGAAGTCCCGGATGGCCGGCATCCCGCTCCATCCGATCGCGTTCCCGGTCTGGCCCCGGCGAAAAGCCCTGCCGCAGGTGTCGGTGATGATGACGCCGATATCTTTCCCGGTGATTTTCTTCAGGGAACTCCGGACTTCATTGGCCGCCATCATCGGATCCGGTGGTAAAAGGATCACCATCTCATCCTCGATGTTGCTCTGATCGACGCCGGCCCGGACCCCGATATGCCCTCCGGCAACTTCCGAGAGGATGAACGGGAACTCGATGAGCACATCTTCCGACACATCGAGGATCGACTGGAGGAAACGAGGGTCTTCCCCGGTCATCTTACTGATTCGCTGCGCCCGGGGTGTGGGCGTGATGTCGGCGAGTTTCCGCGTATGGCCTTTCGCTTTCGAATATACCGATGAAGCGACGGAAACAATATCCCCATCTTCAAGCGTCACCCGTTCCGCGATGAGGGCCGGGAGATCATCACCCGCGTGGATCAGCGGAAGGTTTTCAACAGGCAGGATGGTAAGTTTCATCGTTATCACACAATTTCGTCATGAACGAACAGCACGGTTCTCATTGCCCCGCCCTTGCAAAAAAGTTGGATTAATAAGTGGCGAGGTACCGGTCGAGTTCCCACGGGTGGACCGTAAGACGGAACGCGTCGGTCTCGGCCTGGGCAATACTCGCGAGGTTCTCGACGATGTGACCGCCGAGTGCGTCGCAGAGCACCTTGTCGGCCATCAGGTGGGCCTGGGACTCGGCGAGGCTGCCGGGCAGCATCTCGATCTTCATCTTCTTCCGCTCCTTCTGGCTCAGGTGGTAAATGTTGACGTCCGTGCTCTCCGGGGGCATGATCTTGTTCTTGACCCCGTCGAGGCCGGCCGCGAGCATGCAGGCGAACGTGAGATACGGATTGCACATCGGGTCCGGGCTCCGGAATTCTGCCCGGGTGCCATTGCCCCGTGCTGCGGGGACCCGGATCAACGCGGACCGGTTGGTCGTGCTCCACGAGATATAGCACGGGGCTTCGTAGCCGGGGACGAGGCGCTTGTATGAGTTGATCGTCGGGTTCGCGACCCGGGTGATCGCCTTCGCGTGCTTCAGGATGCCGCCGATATAGTAGAGGGCGGTCTGGCTGAGTCCCTTCTCAGCATCCGGATCGGCGAAGGCATTCTTTCCTCCCTTCGAGAGCGAACCGTGGGTATGCATCCCGCTGCCGTTGATGCCGGAAATGGGTTTTGCCATGAAGGATGCGTGGAGCCCGTACTTCAGGGCGATTGCCTTGGTCGCATATTTCTGGGTAATGACCCGGTCAGCGGTCGTGACCGCATCCGTATACCTGAAGTTGATCTCGTGCTGGCTCGCTGCGACTTCGTGGTGGGACATCTCGATCTCGAAGCCCATCCGGGTCAGCGAGAGCACGATCTCCCTTCTGACATTCTCGGACGCATCGCTTGGCGCGAGATCGAAATACGCTCCCATGTCCGAGAACTGCGTTGTCGGTTTCCCGTTGACGAGATTGAACAGGAAGAATTCGAGCTCAGGGCCGGTGTTGAAGGTATAGCCCATCTTTGCTGCATCCGCCATCACTTTCTTAAGCGCGTACCGGGGATCCCCTTCGAATGGCTTGTTGCCGTACGTGTACACGTCGCAGACGAACCGGGCGACCTTTCCCTCGGAGGGCCGCCAGGGCAGGACCGCGTACGAGGCCGGGTCTGCCTTGAGGAGCATATCGGATTCCTCGATCCGGGTGAACCCTTCTATCGATGAACCATCGAACCACGTTCCTTCGGTCAGTGATTTCTCGACCTGTGCTACCGGGATTGCCGCGTTCTTTGGTATTCCCATTACATCGGTGAACTGGAGCCGGACGAATTGCACGTCGTCCTTTTTTATCTTTTCAAGCAGTTTCGTAACATCGGTATTTGCCATAGTAAACCTCACGAATTGAAGGGGTTGCGATGAACGGGTGAGAAAAGGGAGATCGAAAGATGTCAGCTGACGTCTCCTACCATTCCCGACCGTTCATGAACATCCCGGTTGTGGTAGAAGTCATCAGCCGGAAACCGGCGGTTGTAAGGCGGACTTCATCGCCTGTTATTATAATTTTACAAGAAGTACATTTCCCGACATCATCTGATATTGTTTTCGTTTTGATCCAAGCCTTCCAAAACCCGTGATCGGGATGCTGTTACCTGATGCGAGACAGACCTGCCTTTTTCTTCGTCGATGAAAAGGATGTTGAGTACTTATGTCCGAGGATTTTTTGCGTGCTATCCAGGAGCTGGGCAAATCCCTCCCCAAGTCCGCCATACCGGATATCCCTGATCACCGCGTGAAGGAAGATCTGGTAATAGATGCAGAGGTCATCGAATACCGGGTCAGCCACGCCGGCGAGAGTGTTGACAATAAGGGCGGGTCTATAGGTCTCCCGGATTTTCTCCGGCGTGTCGTACTGGCAGATCGTCTCGAAAAAGGTGTGCGAAGCCCGGACCATCTGATCGATGACAACGGGAAGCTCATCCGGAAGGCTGGCAAACGGTTGTGTGAAGAGAGGACAGAACCACGGGGCCTTGCGGATCTCCGGACGGAGGGCATGGAATTCCGGGTAATGGTAGATTTTCAGGGCGTTTTCCCTCGTAATGAGAATCCGGCACTCGTATCCCTCGGAAGACTCACTCCTGCGACGTTCAATGAACCTTGCCGCCTGGAAGGAATCGATCGCCTTCCGGATTGTCGCAACTTTCGTGAACCCGACACAGGTCGCGAGATCTATCTCGGGATGTAGTTCGCCATCGAGGAAAATTCTCATCAGCCGTGGTTTGACCGGGGACTTCATCGGCGTTCTCCGCAAGGTTCGTCGCACGCCATCCGCACAACCAGGGACGGATGCTCTCTCAGACGGTCGAGCAGCTCACGGCCGTCAGGAGTGTCTATAAAGACGAGAGCCCGGGCAATTTCCTGCAGCGTGAAGACATCCTGACCGGCAGCAATCATCCCGGCAAAGACCGGGACAGCCCGTTCATATTTCCGCTGCCCCAAAATCCGGATCGCCATCATCCGCTGGTCCTGGAGCGGGTGATGCAATGTAAGGAGAAGTCGCTCCTCAAACGGGTATTCCCGCCAGTGGTCAAGGGATTTCCTGCACCGCGTACAGACCGGCTCGTCATCAGGACTTTGCTTCCCGCAGAACGGGCAGAAGAAGGTCGTGCCCACGGGTTCACCTCAGTCGCAGCACCGGACGGTAAAATCCGGTTCCCGGTGGGAGCGGTTGTTCCCCGTGTATTCTATCATCGCGAGTGCGTCCAGCGCCAGATACGTGTTTTCCAGCGTCGCTGACCCCCCGAAACCGGACCGGACATATCCGCCGTTTGCATGGCAGCATTTCCTGATGAAGTCCCCGCACTGTGCAAATACCGGTGCATGATACCCCAGAACCGAGCACGCGAGAACACCGGCGTGGACGTGTTCGAGATACCCGGGACGGGATCCCGGTACTGCAGTAAACCCGTAATCCGGATCTTCGCACTGTTGCAAGAATTCCCGTGAGCCCGCCGGTGAGACAGGATAGTCCAGTGCCGCAAGGATCGCAAGCGCATGGCCGGTCTCTATGATTGTCGAGCGGGGATACCCGAAACCGGTATCCCGGTTACGATACCGCAGCACCGAACTGATAATCCCGTCTTTCTTATCGGCGGGAATCGCTATCCCGAGGAGCGGACAGAGACCCGTGAGGAGATACTGGTGTTCGAAGAGGGACGAGGATTCGACCGGGCGGTTACCAACACCGGAGGGAACGAGAGATGACAGGATCCATCCGGTCGGATCGATGCGGGGCCGTTCCCCAAGAACCATCAGGCTTCGCAGCACCGCATGCCCGACGCTGACATTGGAGAATCTCCCGTCGGGGTGCTGGAACGAATGGAGGAACCGGCGCGTTGCCCGATCGTCGTCCGGTAATGCATCAAGCATTGCGAGCGAGGCGAGTGCATGGAACGTGTCGCCCGCGTTCGGTTCGTCGAGCCGGTAAAAACAGTACCCGCCGGATGGACACCGCCTGTCCCGGATGTACCGGATCGTTAATTCCTTTTTTTGGATCATCGGCTTCATCTACCTGTTCGTGAGGTAGAAGTCATCAGCCGACCGGGGCGTTTCTGGCGGACTTCATCGCCGGTACGATAGTGTGGTGCGGGATGATAATTGAAGGTTGTGACAGGACGGGATGCAGGAGTCAGCGGGGCTGCGGATCTCCGGGCCCGGCGGCCAGGACTGTGCTGCAACGCCTGCGCTCTCCGGCTGCCTCTTTCGTTTCCGGTACCTTGACCCGGACAGGGCCTGAACCCCGGGACTGGAAAATGCCGGGACCATGAATTACGTTCTTTTTATGATCCTTTCCGTCCGGAAATATCCCGGGCCGGACAGCTTCTGTGAAGTCACGATCGTCACAACCATTAAATGCCCGTTGTGCCATAGGGCGTTCCATGCCGCCTGCGGTTCAAAGCAGGCACGTGAAAGGAGCAGAACCATGGCGATGAACTACCCGTATGGGAAGGGTGACGGGACCGTGAAGTGGGTCTCCACCGAGTGGCTGGAAAGCCACCTGAACGACAGGAACCTGATGATCCTCGACTGCCAGCCCAACATCCACGAATATATCCAGGACCACATCCCCGGCGCCGTGTACTGGCACGAGGGGCTCTTCCGGATCCACGAGGGGGCGATCCCGACCCGCTGGATCCCCCCGGCTGCCGCCCAGATCCTCTTCCGGACCCTCGGCCTCGACCCGGCAAAACCGATCGTGGTGTACTCGAGCGGCGGGCCCTTAAGCACCTGCGCGACCTTCATCGGCGACGGTCTCGAGCAGACGATGGTCGCGTACACGCTCGTCCGCTACGGGCACAAGAACGTGTATGTCCTCGACGGGGGCTGGGAGAAGTGGAAGGAGGAGAAGCGGCCGCTGACCCGCGAGTACGGCGTTACGAAGCCCTCGGATTTCACCGTGAAGCTTCACGACGAGTTTTTCATCGGGTACGACGAGTTCCGGAAGACCAAGGACAAGCCCGACACGGTCCTCCTCGATGCCCGCCCGCCCGCGTTCTACGAGGGGCAGGGCCCGTGGCTCCGGCCCGGCCACATCCCCGGGGCGGTCAGCCTCCCGTGGAAGACGCTGATGGACGACAGGAACAAGAAGTTCTTAAAACCGGTCGACCAGCTGGAGGCGATGGCAAAAGCGGCCGGCGCCACCCCGGACAAGACCGTCATCTGCTCCTGCGGCACCGGCCGCGAGGCAACGAACGAGTTCATCCTCTTTAAGTGGTATCTCGGGTACCCGAAGGTCCGGATCTACGAGGGGTCGTTCACCGAATGGGTGGCATACAAGGAAAACCCGGTCGTGACCGGGAAGAACCCGCGGTAATTTTTTTTGGATTCTGGATTTTACCGGAAGCGATATCGGAAATATTTCTGAAATAATGCGACGGTGACCCGTTCCGAACAAAAGAGTCTTTCTCTCTTCCCCGTCCAGCTCCCGCACCGGAAACCCTCAGGGCCCCTGCCGGCTCCGCCGTCCCCGCAAGAGGCGGGAGGGCTTGCAGGCCCGGACATTTTCAGGCAGGGTGCTCAACGGGCGATCCCGATTTTACCCCGGTTTATTCCCGGTATTCCCCGCTCTGAAAAATTTCAGAGCACAGGCAGACGAACGCCGTCATTTCACCCGGTGCTGCCGGTACATCGTTTCGAGTTCGGCAAGATCGTTTACCGGCGTCGGGATAACCCGCGAATCGTTCTCCATGATCGCCCGTGCAAGGTTCCGGAAG
>DATJBJ010000042.1:0-4615 GCA_035515395.1 Methanoregula sp.
GAGCTTGCCGATCTCCAGCAGGGACGGCTCGTCGTCGACATAGAGGATGGTGTGCATGGCCGGGCTCCGTGAACGGTTTGCAGGAATCTTCACCGTGAGGTGTTATTAATAATGGTATCCTGACGTTGTTGCCCGGGCCGAAAGAGAGTTGTAAAACGGCAGAGGGGCCGCGGGCCGTGTTAATCGTGGGCCGGTTGTATTATTCGGCGACAGGCGGATCCTGCGGCAGGACGGGCCGGCGGTAACCAGCTGCGGTGCCGGGAACCTCTGCCGGTCAATCACCGCCGGGCAGGGAAATTTTCCTGACCGGAAGTATATGTCGGGCCGCATTGCCCCTGCTCCCGCGCCGTTTTTCCGGGGACCGCCCGCAACAGGCAACTATTTCCCCCGACGAACCAATGGGGTACCACCAGTACGGGAACCAGGAGGAGGGCTGAAGGCACCTATGCGCACGGATTCTGCGAGGAGATACCAGTGCGCCCGCCTCATCTGCCGCTTCCTGCTCTCGCAGAAAAAGAGCCGGGCGGTGGCAAGTTCCCGGGACATCTCCCTCTTCCTCCACCTCTCGGAAAAATCCACCCGGTCGGTCAGCGCCATGCTGAATTTCCTGTACACCAACCGGATCCGGGAGTCCCGGTTCGGGTTCTGCATCCTCGGGACGGTTCCGTTCAGGAAACGCGACTACCCCCGCCGCTATACGATCGAGCTCATCGATGAGGCCAGGGGACTGCTCTGATGCTGAACGCCTCTCCCGCGGGCCCGGGACAAGAGGCCGGAGACCGCGGCCGCCCGCCGGGGGATACCACGGGATCCCCGGGGTCCCGATGAGCTGGATAGCGTGGCTGAGGGGGAGGGACGAGGTCGGTTCCCGTTCGTACGATTTCATCGCGGAATGCCCGTTCTGGCAGACGTGGTGGTTCCGGATCGTTGTCATCGCGGCGGGTATCTGCGTCATCGGTTTTTTCCGGCTCGCGATGAAATGAGAGCTGAAAAGAGTCGCGGGAAAAGGCCGGTCATGTCCCGTGAAGGACCGGGTAATTCAACACCCCCGGAATTCCCCGGCCTCCGCACCGCTACGATGCCGGCAAATTTCCGGCCCGGTTCCCCCGGGAAAGTGAGGATCTCCTGAAACCGGTGAGTCCCTGAAAAAAATACTATCGTTCAGGCCGGCCGGGTGCTCTCTTCCATATCCCGGATCCAGCTGGCAACTGCCCGGAGCACCGTCATCGTCTTCTCGGTCTTGTAGACATTCGCGCTCTGGTTAAAAATTCCGTTGTTCTCCTTTGAGATTACTTCCCGGATCACCCAGACACCGAACGGGTCCGTGGTCACGGACAGGCCGTCGGAGAAGCCGGGGCAGTTGATGAACAGTTCACCGGATTCGTAATCGATATTAATTTTTAATTCGCGGTCTTCCTTTTTCACAAGCTCCTTCAGATTCACGGACAGGTCGTGCGTCGTCAGGATCATTTCCACATCTTCCGGGCGTAACATGGTATCAGTTCTCTCTTTTAACCGCAGCAGCGGAATTCATTCAACCTTCCTTTTCTGGCTGGTGCAGGCAGGAAAGGATCCCGCCTGCTTATCGGCCCTTCCCTTTGATCGATGAAAAAAAACCCGCGGTCAGGGCTTCCCCGTCTGTGTCATCTTCCCGGATGGCGTGAGGGGGCCCGGGGGGTTCGTGCGGGGCGGCAGCCGGGCGCGGGTTTTCGGTTTGTGTCGCGGTGACATAGGACTCCTCCCGCTGCAAAGGGATAAAACAATCCGTGAAAACGGGAAAATCATCGACCGTTCAGAATCCCTGGCGCAGGGTATGTTTCTTAAAAAAGACGTCCCTCCCATGGCGAGCTTCATATAGCATGAGCGGGGATTTCCCGGTGCCGTGTTTCCCGCTGCCGCTGCCCTTCTCCCCTTAACCCCGCTCGCCATCTCGGACCAGCTCATGCAGTTCGGGATCTGGATCTACTTCCTCGTCTTCATAGTCATCATGCTCGCGTCCACCATCGTCGGAGGGCCTATCCCCGACAACACCTTTCTCCTCCTCGCAGGGGCGGTCGCGACCGACAACGGGCTCTCGATGGAACTGCTCCTCGTCATGGCCATAGTCGGGGGGTTTCTCGGGTACGAGATCAACTACTGGAGCGGGAGGCTCCTCGGCCTCTCGATCTGCCGCGGGGTGTGCCCGGTCGTCCTCCACGACAGGAACGTCCGCACCGCCCTCGGCCTCATGGACCGTTTCGGCCCTGTGGCCCTGATCCTCAGCCGGTTCATGCCGGTCTTCAACCTCCCGTCCTTCATCGCCGGCGTAAACGCGATGGCCTACCGCAGGTACGTGGTCTCCAACCTCGTGAGTTCCGCGGTCTGGTGCGGGGCCCTCCTGATGCTCGGGTTTTATGTGGGGAAGATCGCCCTCGTCAGCGAGTACCTCGATTACCTCACCGACCTCTTCATCGTCATCCTTGCAGCCGCGATCATCCTCGTGGCGGTCATGTTCGTCCGCGACTACCTGAGGCGGAACAACCACCGGCCGGCGTGACGGCGCGGATCTGTCTTGCGGGCCTTGGTTCCCGGGATACGTCCATAAGGATTCTTACCCGGCGCTGCTGCCTGTACCGCGATAGCCTGTCCCCGGGAAATTCCGGGACCCGGTTCGCCGGGTTGCAGGAAGCAGGAGAGGAGGTGCCCCGTGCCATTACCTCCATCTTTATATCTCCCCGGACCCTTTTCCCTAATAGTACGGAAACGGACTATTACCATGACCAGCCTCCTGAAGTTCGGGTCCCGCGAAGGACGTGAACGGAGCCTCCTTGCGCTCTACATCCTCCACTCGCTCTCGAAGAGCCCGAAGTCCGGCTACGACCTCATCGCCGAGATCAGGGAGAAGACCGGCGGGCTCTGGGTCCCGAGCAAGGGGACGCTCTACCCGGTCCTCCACCAGCTCGAAGACGAGCGCCTGATCTCGGTGGTAGCGACCGGAATGGCGACCGGCAGGCGGGCAAAGACCACGTACGCGGTGACAGAACCCGGAAAAGAAGCGCTGGAGACGGTGAAGGAGCGGGGGCGGGAGGGACATAAGAAGATGGCCTGCTGCCGGAACCTCCTCATCGATATCTTCGGCGGGAAAAAAGTCAGCGCACACGGCCTTCTGTTCGATCTCCATACGGCGCTTGAACAGCTCCCTCCCGGGAGCGAGGACGAAGCAGTGCGGGTACTCGGACAGTGCCTTTCAGATTTGAAGAGGATTGCATCGGAATGACTGCAGCAATACACGTAGACCGCCTGACCAGGAAATTCAACGACCTGGTCGCGGTGAATGACATCTCGTTTGACATAGAACAGGGGGAGATCTTCGGCCTGCTGGGCCCGAACGGGGCCGGGAAGACGACGACCCTCTCCATGCTCTCGACCATGCTCAGGCCGAGTTCCGGCTCGGCAACGGTGGACGGGAAAGATATCGCCCGCGACGAGGACGGGGTCCGGAAATCGATCGGGATCGTCTTCCAGGACCAGAGCCTCGACGAGGAGCTCACCGCGTGGGAGAACATGGACTTCCACGGGAGGCTGTACCGGATCCCGGGCGAGACCCGGCGGGCGCGGATCGCCGAGCTCCTGAAACTCGTCGAACTCGCGGACCGGAAAGACGATATCGTCAAGACCTTCTCGGGCGGGATGCGGCGGAGGCTCGAGATCGCCCGGGGCCTCCTCCACCACCCGGTCGTCCTCTTCCTCGACGAGCCCACCCTCGGGCTCGACCCCCAGACCCGGAACCACCTCTGGCAGTACATCGCCACCCTCGCAAAGGAGAAGGGGATCACGATCATCCTCACCACCCACTACATGGAGGAGGCGGACCGGCTCTGCAACCGGATCGCCATCATCGACCACGGGAAGATCATCGCGCTCGGTACCCCGGAGAGACTCAAGGACGGGATCGGGGGCGACGTGGTCACCATCAAATCGCCGGACCCTGCCGCCATCGCCGCGGCCCTGAACGAACCGTGGATCTCCCGGGTCGAGCAGCACGACGGCCAGGTCGCGATCACCCTCCAGAACGCCGAGCAGCACCTGAGCGGGATCGTCGAGCTCCTGATCGGGAAAGGGATCGCGATCGAGACCATCTCCATCCATAAGCCCACGCTCGAGGACGTCTTCCTCTCCTTTACCGGCAAGACGATCCGTGAGGAAGAGGCGGACGGGAAGGCGAACATGCGGATGTACCATAAAATGATGAGGCGCTGACCATGGACATCATCTACACCATCTGGCTCCGGAACATGAAGCGGTATATCCGGTCGAAGAGCCGGATCATCGGCAGCATCAGCATGCCGCTCTTCTTCCTCCTCTTCCTCGGCTTCGGCCTCAACAATGTCGTGCAGATCCCCGGGATGGGCGGGAACTATATCGTCTTTTTGATCCCGGGCATGGTGGCGATGAGCGTCCTCTTCACCTCGGTCTTCTCGGGGATCCAGATCATCTGGGACAAGCAGTTCGGGTTTTTAAAAGAGACGCTCGTCGCTCCCGTCTCCCGGCTCGAGATCATGCTCGGCCAGACGGCCGGGGGTGCGACGACCGCGTTTGTCCAGGGCGTGATCATCCTCCTCCTCTCGTTCCTGGT
>DATJBJ010000043.1:0-6081 GCA_035515395.1 Methanoregula sp.
ACTTCATGAAGACCTTCTGCGCCTCGTGCATGAAGGAGAAGAAGTTCGGCCTGTTGATCGTCGACCCGCACGGGGAGTACGTGAGCGGCGGGAAGTCGTCGACCGGCGAGCCGACCCGGGGGCTCGTCCACTACACGGAAGGAAAGGACGGGCTTGCCATCTTCACGATCCGGGGGGAGGCAGACCGGAAGAAGTACGGCATGAACAAGCTGTACCTCGACTACGACGACTTCCGGATCGGCGACCTCTCCATCCTCCACGAGCTCTCCCCGCCCCAGTACGACATCGTCGAGGCCCTCTCCCGCACGGGCGGCAGGGAGGTCATCGACTTCTTCGATAAAGTGGACCCGGAGATCTTCCCCATCAAGGATACCGGGACCTCGGTCGTGCGCGAGAACACGCTCTCGTACCTGATCCGGAACTCCATGGCGGGGCCGGTACGGGTCATCAAGCGGCACATCGAGAACCTCGTCGCCGGCAACCGGGCGTTCTTCCGGCCGCAGGGGTCCTCCATGGAAGAAATAATCAAAGACCTCCACGAGAACAACGTCGTCCTCATCGACATCCCCGACATGGGCGAACGGAGCGAGCTCTTCGTCCTCTCGGTCATCACAAGGATGATCATGGCCAGGCACCGGTCCGAGGCCCGGGGCTACGGCATCGACGAGCGGCAGGAGTCGGGCCACCAGGTGCTCATCACCATCGAGGAGGCACAACGGGTCCTCTCAAGCGGCGGCTCCTCCACGCAGGTCTTCCGGGAGTGCGCGATGGAAGGGCGGAAGTTCGGGGTCGGCCTCTGCGTCGTCACCCAGCAGCCGAAGAACGTGGACGCGAAGGTGCTCGCCCAGATCAACACGTTCGTGGTAATGGGCCTCGGCGACAAGGGCGACCGGGAGATCATCATGGGGAGCGCAAAGCAGGACCTCTCGAAAATGGAAGTCGAGATCCAGACCCTCGACCGGGGCGAGGCGATCATCTCCACCATCGGCATCCCCTTCCCGGTCAGCACCCGGATCCACCGGTACGAGGACTACATCGCGGGGCTGAACAGGGAGAAGAAGACCCCGATCCGGGAAGGGCTCGAGAGCGGGTTTTAGAGTCTGGCTTTTTTTAAAGCAGGCACGCAATTCGAAACATTTACGAGACTTCTCCGCAACCGGGAATAGCGGAAGTGACCGATGGTTCAGCCCGATGCATCCCGGACGGAGGAGGCTAAAAAAGGCAGGAAAAACGTCCCGGACAACTGGTTCGTGATGGGAATTCTCGTCTGCGTGCTTGCCGTAGTGCTGGCCACATTCATCATTTTCCTGCTCACCCCGGGGGAAGTGTACATGCCCGGAAAGTATGTGGAGCCCGCACCCGGGGCCATCCTTGCCGGGGAACAACAGGTCAATGACAGTGAGTTCGACTGGACGACCACGAACCAGGTGATGCTCGCCAATACGGGGCCCGGCACGGATGTCATTGCGGTCTTCACGGATAAGGGTTCGAAGAAACCGCTCGTCGCGTACTTTGTCCCGGCCGGGTATGGGGAAGCCGCCCGCCTCAGAAACGGGACCTATGACCTGTACCTCTTTACCGGCCGGACCCTGAACCCGGCAACGAAAAAATTCGAGCAGGATCCGGCATATTACCGGTGGAACCGGACCATATCGTTCGTGGAACATGTCTCCGAGGAGATCGAACTGGACCACGGTGCCGGTCTTCCGGTAAACGGGACCGTGGCGGTGCCGGAATCTGACATGCCGGTAATCTGACGGGCATTTCATTCCCTTTCTGAAGGGTTCATATGCCCTCGTGAAAACCGGTTGGACGAAAGATCATCCGGATTGTTTCCGGGAATAAATGCTGTTTTTAAAAACCGTAAGGATAGCCCCTCTCTACCCCGCGATCAGCTTCCCCGCAAACTCCCGGAACGCCTTCAGGTTCTCCCGCTCTGCCGGTACCGAGACCCACGCGGCGGCAAAGACGAGCAGGAGCGCACAGTCGAGGGCCGTGCCGGAGCACTCCGCGGTGTCGGCCCCCGCCGGGATCTCCCGCGCGAGGAACGGCGCGTGCCGGGGCAGGAACGTCACCGGGTCAGCCGGCCCGTCCGGAGGCCGGTCGAGCTGGAGCGCCTCGCTGCCGATGACTTCGTACGCCCGGCCGAGCGCACCTGCGCCCGCGGCCCCGGGGAGTTCCTTCCGGGCGATCTCCGCCTTCCGGGCAGCGTCCCGGTACTCCCCCTGCGCAAACAGGGAGAAGACCTCTTCCGCACGCAACCCCTGGGCCTCGGAAAGGAACGCGAGGGGTTCCCGCAGCAGCTCAACGTACCGGCCGACCTCTTCCGGCAGGTCGCGGTGGCCCGGGGACCGGGGTCCGGGGCTGCCGAACCTTACCTTCAGCCGGATGAGGAGGACCGTCAGGCTCGCCGAGAAGAGGAACTGGAGGAAAACCCCCGAGAAATCGTTCGGCACGAAGAAGAAGATGATCGCGTAGACCGGCGTAGTCAGCGCGACGATGTCCTTCTTCGGCCGGACCCAGGCGAGGTACGCAAGGTCGAACGAGGCGAGGACGCAGCCGGCCGAGAAGTACGGGAACGCGATCCCGTACCCCAGCCGCCACGCGAGGACGCCGAGGAACGTCCCGCCGAACGCGATGACCGGGACCGCGATCTCGAGGAGCCGCAGGCGGAGGGCGGTGTGCGTATCTTCCGGCGTGGTTGTCATGGCGGATCCGAATCCTCCCGGCGTCCCGTTCCGTGACCGGGGAAAGCCGGCCGATCGGAAAGCCCCGGCATTTTTGCTATTTCTTCCTTGCCTCGATCTTCCGGTCGATCTTCCGGATCACGACACAGTTGACGACCGGGTCCCCGACGACTACGTACCGCCGGATCACCTGGCCGTAGACCTCGACAATGTCGCCCTTCTTCACGTCCTCCTGCGGGCTCGTGAACATCTTCACCGAGATCTCACCGGTCCGGTCGGCGACCACAAACTGGGGGCGGTTGAGGAACCGGAAGCGTGCGGCCTCCACGATCCCCTCGAGCTTCACGATCTTCCCCAGCATGCTCTCGTTGATGAGCCGGACCCGGACCTGCCTTGCGTTCGCCTCGTACATCGGCGCGATGTCCTCGTACTCCCGCTGGCTCATGTAGTTGAGGACGACCGGGATGACCAGGAAGAGGAGGAGGACCGGCACGATCCAGTAGAGCTGCGACGTGACGGACCGGGACATTTCGGGAGAGCCGAAGAGGATCGCGACTGCAAACCCGAAGGCAAAGACCGCGACGACCACGACGGGCAGGATCGAGATCTTTACGTCCACGCTTCCGATCTTCATGGAAAAAGAGTATATCCGGGTATCTACTTCAGTGCTGCGATCTCCTTGCGGAACGCGACCCAGTAGATGACGCCGACAAACAGCAACCCGCCGACGATGTTGCCCAGGGTTACGACGATGAGGTTGCTCGTCCACATCGAGACCCAGTTGACGCTCGCCGTTATCTTCGTCGGATCGGTGATGAACCCCTGCGTCAGGATACCGGCAGGGATGAAGTACATGTTGGCGACCGAGTGCTCGAACCCGCTTGAGACGAAAGCCATGATCGGGAACCAGATCCCGAAGAACTTGCCGATAAGATCGTCAGCGCAGATACCCAGGAGGATGGCGAGGTTGACGAGCCAGTTGCATGCAATGGCCTTGAGGAATGCGGACCAGGCGCCCATCAGGCCGACATAACTGGTCTTTGCCGCAGCGATCGCGATCGCCCGCGTCCCGAAGGCAGTCACCGTCGCGGCCCCCGTGGAGTCGAAGGATACGAACGGCCCGTACGCCATGATGTACGCGAAGAGGACGGACCCGATGAGGTTTCCTATGTACACCCATATCCACAGGTTTATGACCTGGATCCAGCTGACCTTGTGGACGAACGCCGCCATCGGCGCAAGCATCGCGTCGCCCGTGAAGAGCTCGGCGCCCGTGAGGACGATGATAATAAGCCCAACCGGGAAGACCGCCCCGAGGACCAGCTGTGCCATGCCGGCAGATGCAAAACCGCCGGGAACTGCCCCTGCCGTGACCTGCGCCGCCGAGTATGCTATACCCGTGCTGCAGACGGTAGCAAGGGCGCCACCCATCGCGATAAAAGCCCCGGCCATAAAGCCCCGGAGGACCATGTTCCAGGCCGGCAGGCCCACTTTGTACTTCCCGGCATCGCCCGCCTTTGCGACGATCGCTACCGGTGGATGAAACACCATTTTTTTACACACCTCTGAAACGTACAACCTGCGCCAGCAAGATATTATACTAATAACCAGGGCAGGCCAATCAAGAGCTTATTAGCGGGCATATTAAAATTTATGATTTGTTCGCCGGTGAACCCGGATCTGCCGGAAGGATTTCAGGGAAAATGCCGTTACGCGATGGATTCTACCCTTATTTTTACATTTTCCTGCGGGATCCGGTGATATATAAATCCCCGGATACCGGAAAAATGCCCCTCCCGCGGTATTTTTCCCGGCCCGCCCCCAAGCGCGCGAAGGGCGTCAGGCCGGGCAAATCCGGGATATCCGCGTAAATTCCGGAGACGTGCGGACCGGAAGAAACGCCTCCCCCGCCCCCGGTCACCGCACGGGATAACCGGCAGAAAGAACAGGGTTTTTACCGATCCCGCGTAATGGTGGATCAATGAGACGTTCTGCCATCACCGGCGCGGTCTTCGAGCGGCACAACCGCGAAGGCCATGTCGAGAACCGGGACCGGCTGCTCGCCATCATACGGGATCTGCCGGAGGACGTCCCGGTGCACGAGCCCGTCATGGCAGACCCGGCGGATATCGCCCGGGTCCACGACCCGGGATATCTCGCGTGGCTCCGGAAGCAGTGCCTGCGGCGCACGGAGTCCGACACCCCCGGCGACTGCGGGTGCTCCGGGGGATATTTCGAGCAGCACACCTTCGTCTCCGGGTTCATCGACCGGAACACGTACATCAACCCGCACTCGTACGAGGTGGCCGGGTTTGCCGCGGGATCCGCCGTCGCCGCGATGGAGCGGGCGCTCGGCGGGGAGAGCTGTTTTGCCCTCGTCCGCCCCCCCGGCCACCATGCCGGGGCCGCGTGGGCGATGGGGTACTGCCTCCTGAATAACGCGGCGATCGCCGCCGCAAAGGCGCTCACCTCGGTGGACCGGGTCGCGATCATCGACTGGGACGCCCACCACGGGAACGGGACGCAGGACATCTTCTACCGCGACGGCCGTGTCCTCTACTGCTCGATCCACAACGGGGACACGTTCCCCCGTACCGGGGCTGCGGGGGAGACCGGCGCCGGCCCCGGGGCGGGGTTCACGGTGAATGCGCCGGTATCCCCCGGATCGGGCATCGGGGACTATGCAGCGGTCTTCAGCGGGGTCTTCCTGCCGGCC
The DNA here is from genome assembly GCA_035515395.1 of Methanoregula sp. Classification (GTDB taxonomy): domain Archaea; phylum Halobacteriota; class Methanomicrobia; order Methanomicrobiales; family Methanospirillaceae; genus Methanoregula. Next base: position 5,404 of record DATJBJ010000043.1, read on the forward strand.
CTCGAACGGTTCCGGCCCGAGCTCCTGATCATCTCCGCCGGGCAGGACATCCTCGCCGACGACCCGGTCGGCGGCATGCGGATCGGGCCGGAGGACCTCGCGTATCTTACCGGCATGCTCACCGGTGCAACGTCCCTCGCCCCTGCCCTGGTGCTGGAGGGCGGGTACGGGCCGTCCCACCCCGCCGCAGTCCGGAACATCTTCTCCGCGCTCGCGGGGAGGCGCGGGGCCCGGGAGATCCCGGCCCCGGGCAGGAACGCCCGGGATCTCGTGGCGCTCCTCAGGAAACTCCACCGCCTGGCGTAGCGCAGGTACCATGCCTGTCCCGCCCGGGCCGTCGCAATCTTCATGAACTCCCGGCCCCCAGATCCCACGAGAACGATGGCGGCGGGGATACGGGACCGGCTGGAACGGGCCTTCCGGAACGGGGCGGGCTGGGGGGCACTGGTCGCCGTCTCCGTCATCCTCGCACTGGCTGCGGGCGCGTACGGGCTCTTTTACCACGTCACCGCAGTCTTTCCCGAGCTGCTCTTCCTGCCCGTGATCCTCGCGGCGTACCGGTTTCCCCGGAGGGGCATCGCCATCTCCATCGCCATTGCGGCCCTGTACCTGGCGCTCGCCGCGGCAGCCGGCCCGGCGGACCCCCCGGCCCTGCCCGCTGCGATCGGGACCGCCTGC
>DATJBJ010000044.1:0-11609 GCA_035515395.1 Methanoregula sp.
ACCGGGAGCCACGCGAGGTACCGGTACATCCCCTCGTGCGGCGCGGGGAGGAGCCTCCGGCTGCTGTACTCCGTCCTGAGCAGGGCATCGTGGCCGTGCGGGCAGGAGAGCAGGCTGAGGTCCTCCACGATCTCGCCGCCGCCTGCGCACCGGAGCCGGTACTTGGGTATCATTGCTGCCTCCTACTGGATCCTGATGTCCTCGAGCCGGACATGGACGCCCTCCTTCTTGTGCAGTACCATGTTGACCACCGCCGTGTGGGAGAGGTCCATCATGCAGTACCCGGGGAGGAACCGCTGCCGGGCGCCGAGGACCGGCGGGCGGAGCCTCACTTCCGCGATCCCCTCGAAGGCATGGACATGGTACGCCTGGACGTCGTGCACCTTCCCCTGCTCCTTCCGGGCGGCGAGCGGCCCTACCGTATGGCACTCGAGGACCCCGGTGACCGGGTTTGCGGAGATCACCCGGAGCGCGTGGTAGACCGGGCACCCCGGCCCGGCCGGCCTGCCGGTGACGATCTCCCCCGGCCGGATCTCCCATCGCTCGACCAGGTCCGCCCGGAAGGGGACGATCGACTTCCGTGCCGAAGGCTCGCCGGGAAATGCCTGGAGTACGAAATCGTAGGCATTCCCGAGGATGTCGGTACCGGACCAGGAGCTCGTTTTCGGGGAGCCCCCCTCCCCGGCGGTATAGTACGGGCAGTCGGAGAGCGCCTTCTCGCCGGCACCGACCCTGCCGAGGAAATCCCCGCACCGTGCGGATCCGCACGCGCCGCAGTCCCTGCCGGGCGGTACCCATGCCACGGTCAGTCGCCCCGGTAGAGGTTGTCGGCCTCGCCGAGCGGCCGGATCACGCCGAAGTGGTGCTGCCACCCGATCTCCTTCTTTCCCACGCAGACGGTGCAGACCCCGAGCGGCGGCGTCCCCCGGAGGGTTATCGCATCCGGATCCGCGATGTCCGGGAACGCCGCGATGGCCCGCATCAGGTACCGCATGCCCGTGCCCTGGATTGCGTTCGTCTCGATGATGTCGAGCTGCGGGGTCACCATCCGGATGCACTCCCGGAAGACCTCCTTTTCGGCCTGCGAGACGAGGTCGGTCTTGGTGACGACCGCGACGTCGGCGAGCGCGATCATGGGCGCCATCTTGAGGGGGGAGTTGCTCCCCGAAACCGCGGGGAGGACGGCGATGCCGAAGGCCTGGGTCGCATAGGGCGTGCACCGGAGGCAGAGCCCGGCGCTCTCGATAAGGAGGAGCCCTGCACCCTCGCTTTCCGCCCAGCTGATCGCGTCCCGCATGACCATGATGCCCATGTGGTCGGGACAGAGGTCGCCCGAGTAGACCTTCCGTACCGGGATGGAAAACTCTTCCCTCAGCTCCTCGTCCTCGAACGCCCGGACGACATCGATCTTCAGGAAAGCGGGTTTCCGTTGCAGGAATTCCCGGACGATCTGCCGGATGACCGCGGTCTTCCCTGCACTCGGGGGACCCGCGACGATGACAAACTTCATGCCGGGACTACCGCAGGTTTCTTCGGGGGAGCAGCCCCGCCGATCAGGTCGCCGGCCCGTATCTTCTCCCGGAGATCGAACATGAACGCATCGATGCCGGTTATGTGGGCGACCATCTCCTTCTCCGCGTCTTTCGGCTCGAGGACGCTGGTGACCGCCCCGTGCTTCATCACGATCCGCCGGTCGGTGATGAGCGCGAGGAGCGGGTCGTGGGTGACGAAGATGACCGCCTTGTCGTAGTGCTTGAGGCACCGGATGACCTTCTCCTTGTAGATGCCGGCATTCTCCACCTCGTCGAGGAGGAGGATCGGGGTCTGGCCGATGAGGATGGCGTCGGCGATGAGGAGGGAGCGTGTCTGGCCTCCGGAGAGAGAGGTCATCCGCATCGACTCCGCGATCTTCTCGCCTGTGAACTCGTTTGCGAGCGCGACCGTCTTCCGGACGAGTTCCGTTGCCTCCGTCCCCCGCGCCCGGATGTGGAGGGCGAGGAAGCGCTCCACCGTCAGGTCGGCGATGACGCGGGTGTTCTGGGTGATGAGGGCGATGGGTTTCTTCGCCGGGTCACGGACCATCTCGTCGGAAGGCGGGGTGCCGTTGATGAGGATCGATCTGCCGGTGACGGTGTCCCCCTGGGCGAGGACCTCGATGTCGTTGATGAACGCCGATTTTCCCGAGCCGGTCGACCCGACGATGGACAGGGTGTCGCCCGGGCGGAGGGTGATCCGGTCGAACCCCTCTTTCTGCCCGCACCGGTTCGTCCCGGGAAGGACCGCCAGCTCGGAGAACTGCCCGCTCTGCATACCGGTAGATACCCTGCCCGTGCAGATATAATTTTCCTATTTACGAAAAAAATTAACCTTTTAGTAATAATTAAAATCTCGAAAGTATCACATAAAGGATAATATGTTGTCAAAAAGGATCTTCGAGACCGACTTCACCGCGGCACTGAACGAGGAACTCGAAAAGAAGAACATGACGGTCCGGGAGCTCGCGGCGCTGACCGGCATCCCCGCCTCCACCCTCTACAAGGTCACGGTGGGGGAACGCGACCCGCGTCTCTCGACGATAAAGAAGATCGTCTCGGTCCTCGAACCGGAGCGGAACCGGTTCATCGCCATCATCGCCGCGAAGTTCCTCCTCGACTCCATCGATATCCGGCAGATCGAGCATAACGGCAGGATGTTCGGCATCCGCGGGTACTCGGCAAACTCGCTGGAGGAGTGCATCGTCGCCGCCGCACGGGCCGAGAAGGAAGGGGCCTCGGGGATCATCTGTGCCCCGATCCTCGCGTCCATCGTCGAGAAGATCGTCGACGTCCCCGTGGGGATGCTCCGGCCCGAGCTCCCGGTGGTCAGCGAAGCGATCAATGCCGTGGTAAAGAAGATCGGGTGAGCAGGGATGCATAAAGAACCTGACCTGCGGATCGGCCACCTCTCCACCATGTACCATACCGCATGGCTCCTCCGCGGCGGTGGCCTGATGGAGGAACAGGGCATCGGTGCCCGCTGGACCCTCTTCGCCTCGGGCCCGGACATCATCGGCGCGATGCAGGACGGCTCAGTCGATCTCGCCTACATCGGGCTTCCCCCGGTCATCATCGGGATCGCCCGCGGGCTCCCGCTCGCCTGCATCGCCGGCGGGCACGTCGAGGGCACGGTGATGATTGCGGGCCCTGATGTCCGGACGCTGGCGGACTGCGGCGGGATGCCGGCTTTCCTCGCGCAGTTCCCGGGAAAAGCCATCGGGACACCGCCGCGGGGGTCTATCCACGATGTGATCGCAAGCGAGCTGCTCCGCGAACACGGGATCCGCGATGTCGCGGTCCGTAATTACCCGTGGGCCGACTACCTCCCCGATGCCCTCCGGGACGGCGAGATCGCCGCTGCGGCCGGGACACCGGCGCTCGCGGTGACCGCCCGGCGGTATGGCAGCGCGGGGCTGGTCGTGCCCCCGGACCGCCTCTGGCCCTTCAACCCGAGTTACGGCATCGTCGTGATGCGGAAGATGCTCGACCGGGGAGAGACGCTCAACAGGTTCCTGTCCGCACACGAAGCTGCCTGCGAGATGATCCGCCACGACCCGCGGGGCTGCGCCCGGATCGTGGCAGGGATTACCGGAATGGTGGACGAGGATTTCGTCATGGAGGCGTACCGGATCTCGCCGAAGTACTGCTCCGCCCTCCCCCCGGAATACATCGCCTCGACCATGAAGTTTGCCGGAACGCTCCATGCCCTGGGGTACACCTCCCGCCTGGTCGGCGAGGGCGAGATCTTCGACCGCACCCTCATCGGGGCGGTGCATCCCGGCCCCCACCACTACGGGAGCGGGCTGCTCCGGTAAGCGGGACCATCATCCGGCTTTCCCGCAGCGCCGGAGAACCGGTATTCCTTTTCATCCCTCTTTACCGCTGCATCAACGCGCTACATCCACAGCCCCAGCACCCGGAACGCGATCCCCCCCACACCGATGGCGAGGACGATCTCCGATACGGAGATAGCGAGCGCACGCCTCCAGCCGAACTCCGAGACGAGGGCGAGGATCGTGGAGATGCAGGGGATGTAGAGCATCGATACGAGCGCGAGGACGATGAGCTGGACCGGGGAGAGGATCGAGGCGAAGTTCGTGGTCCCGAAGATGACCGCGAGGGTGAGGATCGTCAGCTCCTTCCTTACGATACCGAAGATGAGGGTGATGCCGATGACCGCCGGGAGACCGAGCCAGAAGACGGTGACCGGGGCGAGTACGGCATTGACGTGATCGAGGAGCCCGGCCGCGTAGAACGCCTGGACGAGGGCGCTGCCGATGATGTACGCCGGGAAGACGATCCAGAGGAGCGACTTTGTCCTGGCCCAGGTCTGTTTTGCAACGACAGAAAGGGATGGCACATGGTAGTCCGGCATCTCCATGATGAGGCCCACGGACTCCCCCGGGACGGCCCGGAACGCGATCCTGCCGATGACGATGATCAGGAGGATGTCGAACGCGTAGAGGGCGAGCGCCCACCAGATGTTGACGAACGCCGCGACGAGGCCGAGGATGACGACCGTCCGGGCGGTGCACGGGATGAGTGTGACGAGGAGGGCGCCAAGGAACTTCTGCTTGGGGGTCTCCATGATCCGGCACGCGTAGAGGGCAGGGACGTTGCAGCCGTATCCAAGGATGAGCGGGATGATTGCCTTGCCGTGGAGGCCGAGCCGGTGCATGCCCCGGTCGAGCATGACCGCGATCCGGGTGAGGTAACCCGAGTCCTCCATCACGGCGAGGAGGAAGTAGAAGGGCAGGACGTAGGGGATGACCAGCGTGACACCGGCGATGAACCCGGAGAACGCGCCGCTCCAGAGGATCCCGGCGAGTGGGCCGGTGACGACCGGTTCGTACCGGCCGAACTGCGAGAAGAAGCCGGTCAGGGCCGCCGAGGCCTGCGCCCCGATGACGAACGTCCAGACCAGGAGGCCGCCGATGACCGCAAAGACCGCGAGGTACCCGAGGAGCGGGTGGAGGGTGACACGGTCGAGCCGGTCGGTCAGGCTCTTCTCCGGGATACCTTCCCCGGCCAGGACCGTGACCGCATCCGCGGCGATCCGGTCCGCAACCGCGTACCGCTCCGCGCTCATAACCACGCAGACCGCTTCGCCGTGCATGGCCTCGATCTCCGCGGCAAGGCCGTCGGCGAGCGCGACGACTGCGGGGTCCTTTTCCCGGACGATCTTCACGATCGCCGCATCGCGTTCGAGGAGCTTGATGGCGGTGAACCGGAGCGGGTACGGAAGGGCCATCCCTTCCAGCAGGGGGACGATCTTCCCGAGCCGCTCCTCAATCTCCTTCCCGTACCGGAGGGCGGGCGGGACTGGCCGGCGCTCCGCGAGATCGATGATTGCATCGGTGAGGTCCGGGATGCCCTTGCCCCGGATCGCGACCGTCGGGATGACGGGGACGCCGAGCAGTTCCGAGAGCTTCTGCGTGTCCACCGTGATCCCCTTCTTCTCCGCGAGGTCGACCTGGTTCACGGCGACGAGGAGCGGGGGGGCGAGCTCGAGGAGCTGGATCGTGAAGAAGAGGTTCCGCTCCAGCGCCGAGGCATCGACGACGTTGACGACGGCATCCGGGTGCTCGAGCGCGATGAAGTCGCGGGATACGAGCTCCTCCATCGAGTACGTGGAGAACGAGTAGATGCCGGGCAGGTCGATGACCCGGATCCGGTGCCCCCTGTACTGGAGGATCCCCTCGGCCCGTTCGACCGTCTTCCCCGGCCAGTTGCCGATGATCTGGTCCACGCCGGTCAGCTGGTTGAAGGTCGCGCTCTTCCCGACGTTTGCGTTGCCGGCGAGGGCGATGGTGAACTCCGCCTCCCCGGCCTTCCCGTCCCGCCGGGATGGGCAGCCCCCGCAGCCCCCGCAGCTCCTCACGCCACCCCCCCTTCGGGAGAATCGACAAAGATGTTGTCGGCGATGGCGTGGTCGACCGCGAGTTTCGTCCGCCGGACCACCACCTCCACCGGGCCGTCGAGGGGCGCCCTGCGCGAGACCGAGACGGTCGTCCCGAGCGTGAGCCCGAGATCGGAGAGGCGCTGGACGACCCTGCAGTCTCCCCGGATGAACGCGATCTTCCCGTTCTTCCCGGGCCCGAGCTCCGTGATGGGGACGATCTTCTTTTCGCGGAGCACCGCCGGCTCCGCCGCTTCCTCTTCGGTCCGGCAGGCGTCGCAGGTGCTGACGGGCTTGTCGCAGGGGGCTATCGGGCTCCCGTGCGGGCAGCGGGCGGGTGCGGCGAGCATCTTGCAGAGCGCACACTCCGTTTCCGCGGAGATCGTATGCTCCATTTTGCACGCCTCGTCGTGCACTTTCTCCCGGCTGATCCGGAGGACCCGGTCCAGGAACACTTCGAGGAGCCGGTGCCGGCGCTTGATCTTCTCGGCGATAGCCCTGCCCGCGGGCGTGAGGGTCGCGCCCTGGTACGGCTCGTACTCCACGAGCCCTTTTTCGGCGAGGCTCTGCAGCGATTCGGTGACGCTTGCCGGCGCGATCCGGAGGCATTTCGCGATCGCGGTGGTCTTTGCAGCCCCGTTACGGATCTGCAGATCGTAGATCGATTCGAGGTATTCCTCGACCTGCTCCTGTGCCATCGTACAACTATTTAGGGCGACCTAAACAGATAAAGATTTAGGTTGACCTAAATGGGACGGATACCGGTCGGCCGTGCACCGGCACGGAAGAGACTTTGTAAAAACCCCCGGCCAGCGGCTGCCGGTTATTTATCGGTGCAGATAAAGAAGGAACTACCATACCAGAACAGATTAGCCGGCGGGATGGATGAGCCCATGACGATCTCGGTCCTGTATGTCGATGACGAAGAGAGCCTCCTCGACATCACCAGACGGTTCCTGGAGAGACCGGGGGATATGCTGGTCGATACCGCCGTATCCGCGGAGATCGCGCTCGGGATGCTGGGCACCACGGCGTATGACGCGATCGTCTCGGATTACCAGATGCCCGGTATGGACGGGATAACGTTCCTCAGGAAGGTCCGGGCCGGGTTCGGGGCGGTCCCGTTCATCCTCTTCACCGGGAAAGGCCGGGAAGAGGTCGTCGTCGAGGCTATCGATAACGGCGTCGATTTTTACCTGCAGAAAGGGGGCGACCCCCGGTCCCAGTTCGCGGAGCTCTCCCACAAGATCAAAATAGCGGTCGAGCGTCGGCGGGCGCTGGATGAGGTCAGGAAGAGCGAGGAAAAGTACCGCGAAATCGTCGAGGATGCCAACGCCATCATCCTGAAATGGGACAAGTCCGGCACCATCACCTTCTTCAACGAGTTTGCACAGGAGTTTTTCGGGTACAGCGCGGACGAGATCGTCGGCAAATCCGTCATCGGGACCATCGTCCCCCCCACCGAGTCCGGCTCGCAGCGGGACCTCGCCGGGATGATCGGCGACATCGTCCGGAGCCCCTGGAATTACATCCAGAACGAGAACGAGAACATCAAGAAGGACGGCACCCGGGTCTGGGTCCAGTGGCGGAACCGGCCCCTCTTCGATGAAAAGGGCGGGTTTGCCGGGCTCTTTTCCATCGGGACGGACGTGACGGAGCAGCGGCTGGCCCGGGAGAGACTCCGGTGGTACCGGAAGGTCATCGACAACGCCCGCGACCCCATCCTGTTCATCCGCACAGCCGACGGGCGGATCCTGGACTTCAACAACATCGCCCCCAGGGCCTACGGCTGCGCGCGGGAAGAGCTGCTGGGGATGACGATCTTCGATATCCGCCGCGGAGAGCCCCGCCCGGTCGTCGAGGGCCAGATGGAGCAGGCACTCCACGAGGGTATCCTCTTCGAGACCGTCCATTTCCGGAAGGACGGGTCGGGGTTCCCCGTGGAGGTCAATTCGTTTGCCCTGCGGTGGGAGGACGAACCCGTCATCGTCTCAGTCGTCCGGGACCTGTCGTACCGGAAGGCGAACGAGGCTGCCCTCCGCGGGACCCGGGACCGGTACCGGGTGATCATGGATAACGCCAACGACGCGATCTTCATCCACGAGATCTCCGGGGACGGCCCGGGGAACTTCATCGAGACGAATGCGTCGGCGTGCCGGATGCTCGGGTACACCAGGGACGAGCTCCTCGGGATGGGGATCCCCGACATCGATGTCCCGGAGTTCGCCCCGAAGGCCCCGAAGATCCTGGAGGAGATCTCCTTGAACGGGATGGCGGTCTTCGAGACGGAGTTCCTGACCAGGGACGGGCGGCGGTTCCCGGTCGAGGTGAGCGCCCGGCAGATCGAACTCGACGGGAGGCCCGCGATCCTCTCCATCGCCCGCGACATCTCCGCCCGGAAGAGCGCGGAGAAGGCGATCCGGCTCGCGAACCGGAAGCTGAGCCTGCTGAGCTCGGTCACGCGCCACGACATCCTCAACCAGATCACCGCGCTCGACGGCTACCTGGAGATCGCGGGGGAGAACCTGGAAGACACGGAGAAGCTGAAGGAGTACCTCGAGAAGGAGAAGAGCATCTCCGGTACCCTGAAGCGCCAGATCCTCTTTACCCGGGACTACGAGGACCTTGGGGTGAAATCCCCGGTGTGGCAGGACGTCTCCCGGAGCTTCCGGCAGGCGGCATCGTCCCTGGCATTCAACGGTATCGCCCTCACTCTCCCGCCTGAGAAGGCAAGGGTCTTTGCTGACCCGCTCTTCGAGAAGGTCTGCTACAACCTCATCGACAACTCCCTCCGGTATGGCGGGCCCGGAATGACCCGTATCCAGGTCAGCTTCCACAAAGACGGGACGGAGGGGATCATCCGGTACGAGGACGACGGCGCCGGGATCACCGAGGCGGACCGGCCCCGCATCTTCACCCGGGGCTTCGGAAAGCACACCGGCCTCGGCCTCTTCCTTGCCCGGGAGATCCTCGCGATCACCGGGATAACGATCGCCGAAATCCCTACCGGAGGACGGGGCGCCTGTTTCGAGATCCGGGTGCCGGAGGGGATGTTCGCGCTCGCCGAAGCGCCGGCCGGGCGGGCCCGGGCCCCGGGCAGGAGCCGGAAGGCGCCGGTGGACTAAAGAGGACCGGCGGCATGCAAATTTTTTTAATCCTCCGGAAAATTCCCCGGGGCCATCTCCATTCAGTGACACCGGAAACGTTTTGATGCACCCGCGCCTGATGCCCGGTCCTCATGCCTGAGATTATCACGGACCGGCACCGCACCATTCGTGATCTTCGGACGCGGGAAATACCCTGCTGAGAAATCCCCGTTATTCCTCGCACCTGAACTCGATATCGTCGCCCATGTGCTCGGAGCCCCAGTCGCAGAGGTCGTCGAGGATCGGGATGAGGGACCGGCCGGTCTCCGTGAGCGAGTACTCCACTTTCGGCGGGACCTGGGCGTACACTTTCCGGATCACGAGCCCGTCTTTCTCCAGTTCCCGGAGTTCCTTGGTCAGCATCCTCTGCGTAATCCGGGGCCGGACCCGGTCCACGATCTGGTTGAACCGGAGCGTCCCGTCCTTGAGTGTGTAGATGACGAGCGGTTTCCACTTGCCCCCGATCACGTCCAGGGTCGCCTCGATAGGCCAGCTGTATTTGAATTTCTTCGGAGGAGCCTCCATAGTATCAAACCTGTAAGTATGTCACATCTTTGTTTGTACGCACTATATATGTCATACATACTTGATATATCCCACAGGAACAGCAGCGATACTGACCGGGATGGGGGGAATCTCTTTGTACCGGAATGCAGAGGAGAGTGAACCATGAACAAGCCAGACAGATTACCCGCGACTTCGATCTTTCCGATGGGGGAGAAGATTGCCGGGGACGGGATTGCGAACAACCATTTCACCGGCACCGCCTGGCTCCGTATGCTGGTTCCCGATGACAGCACGTTCCACTGCCCTGTCGGGAATGTGACGTTCGAACCGGGCGCACGGAACAACTGGCACAAACATCCCGGCGGCCAGATCCTGCTGGTCACGGGAGGCAGGGGATACTCCCGGGACGAAGGCAAAAAAGTCCGGGTCCTGCACGAAGGGGATGTCGTAAAAGTCGCCCCGGGGGTGAAGCACTGGCACGGGGCCGCTCCGGACAGCTGGTTCTCCCACATCGCGATCATGCCGGATTCAGAGAAGGGAGACGCCGAATGGCTGGAGCCGGTAACGGATGAAGAATATCGCGCCATTCCGAAAAAATGATGGAAACGGAAGGGGAATGAGGTGCCCCGAGACCCCGGGACGTTGCCCGATCCCGGAGTCTGAGACGGTCCGCCCGTCAGAGGCCCGGAGGGCAGGACAGGAAAAGAAAACGGCTTCTTGAGGAAGGGAGGAGGTTTTGGTTATGGAGTACGTAAAACTGGGAAACACCGGGATGGATGTATCCCGGATCTGTCTTGGCTGTATGAGTTTTGGCATCGGGGAACGGGGAGCATTTCCCTGGGCACTCGATGAGAAGCGCAGCCGCCCGATGATCAAAAAAGCCCTTGACTCAGGCATCAATTTTTTTGATACGGCGAATTTCTATTCGGACGGGACGAGCGAGGAGATCACCGGGCGGGCGTTAAGGGAATTTGCAGACCGCGATGAGATCGTCCTCGCAACGAAGGTTTTTTTCCCCATGCGGAAAGGTCCGAATGGTGCCGGGCTCTCCCGAAAGGAGATTATGAGTGAGATCGACAAGAGCCTCAAACGCCTCGGAACCGATTATGTGGATCTCTACCAGATCCACCGCCTCGATCGCACTACTCCCGTCGAAGAGACGATGGAAGCACTGCATGATGTCGTGAAGGCCGGAAAAGCCCGGTACATCGGTGCGTCCTCCATGTACGCGTGGGAATTTCTGAAGGCGAACCAGGTTGCAGAGAAAAACGGGTGGACGAAATTTGTCACCATGCAGAACCATTACAACCTCATGTACCGCGAGGAGGAGCGGGAGATGCTGCCGCTCTGCAGGGAAGAGAAGATCGGCGTAATCCCGTGGTGTCCGCTTGCGTCGGGAAGGCTGGCGCGTGACTGGGATTCGTCGACTCCCCGGACGAAAATCGATGAGATCAGCAAATCCCTCTATACAGCAACCGCCGGGCCGGACCGGAAAGTGTTTGACCGGCTGACAGAAGTGGCGAAGAAACGGGGCGTACCCCGTGCACAGATCGCACTCGCCTGGCTGCTGCAGAAGAAACCGGTAACGGCCCCTATTGTGGGTACTACGAAAATCTCTCACATCGAAGACGCCGTGGCCGCGCTATCTATTACCTTGGCACCGGAAGAAATTGCATTGCTGCAAGAACCATATGTCCCTCATCCGGTGATCGGGATAGAAGTATAGATCCCCTGCGGCGCGGTGAGGGCGGGTTGGCAGGAAGGTAACCGGAATGACAGATTTGGCAGCATGGAACAGCTTTTATGTCATCGTAGGATCATCGGCAGGCGCACTGACCGGCCTGCAGTTCGTGGTCATGACGCTCATTGCCCAGAGATCCCCGCCCCGTGCGGAAGAGGCCAGCCCCGCGTTCGCGACGCCGACGATCGTGCATTTTGGCGCCGTGCTGCTCCTGTCGGCAGTGATTTCCGCTCCCTGGCAGGAAGCCGCGCCCGTCGCAGCTGTCTGGGGACTTATGGGCA
>DATJBJ010000045.1:0-17100 GCA_035515395.1 Methanoregula sp.
GGGAGACCGTGATGATCCGGAGTTCGTCTTCGTCGCTGACGGGCGCGGACTCCGCAACCAGCGTATTGTTCCGGGTGACGATGACCGCCACCGGGTTGATCCCGAGGGCTGCGAGTACCTCCTCAACCGTCTCCATGCCGGCCGGGCATTCTTTGACCGTTCTGTCGGGCATGATTACGCGCATGTGTCAGGTGAGGGTTGGGGTTGCCGGGGCATAAAGGGCGTGGCGGGAGCATGAAACACGATTCGGATACTGATTCTTCAACAGCAGGGATTTCTCCCAAAATTTTTTGAAAAATCACGAGGGGGACCCCCTCTCTCAAGTTGAAAAACCCGAAGGTTCTTCTCCAGTCACTACTTCCCTTCGGGAACCGGTGTCTCCCCATCGGGGGAGGCGGGGAAGGTCCGAAGACCTTCCCGATTTCGTAGTTTATAACTACTCAATCATCCCCGGGGGAGCGCTCCCTTGACCCCCTTTTTTACAAGTTTTCACGAACTGTTCCGCTGCCTCTGACGATTCCGGATCGAATATAGTGAATAACTTCCTGGCCCCGCCGTGCTCGAAGAACCTGATGGTTCTTCTCGTTTTCGCGTTTCTGATGAACCGCTCAATCCTCGCGAGAGGCCCTGAGGCGGGACACCCTTGTTTTTTCAGGAGACGTTGTTTTTTGTCAGGTTTGATTTGTTTCCCTTCACCTCCGGATGAAAATTTATACCCTCCTCCCGCCAATGCATAAAAACAAAAGGAGCGTTCATGGCCGGTGAAACGGGAGAGCTGCGGGAGGAGATCGCCAGGTTGAAGAAAGAGCGGGAGGCGATCATCCTCGCCCACAACTACCAGCTCCCCGAGGTGCAGGACATTGCCGACCTGGTCGGGGATTCCCTCGAGCTCTCCCGGGCTGCGGCAGCGATGGAAGGGAAAGTAATCGTCTTCTGCGGGGTCGACTTCATGGCCGAGACCGCTGCGATCCTCTCGCCGGAAAAAGTCGTCCTCCTCCCTTCGGCCGACGCCTGCTGCCCGATGGCGGAGATGATAACCGCCGACGAGCTGCGGTTCGTTAAGTCCCGGAACCCGGACGCCGCGGTGGTCTGTTATGTCAACACGACCGCTGAGGTGAAGGCGGAGAGCGACATCTGCTGCACCTCCTCGAACGCGGTGAAGGTCGTCAACGCGGTGGAGCAGGAGACGGTCATCTTCGTGCCCGACAAAAACCTCGGCGCGTACACGGCCCGGTTCACGAAGAAGAAAGTCCTGCCCTGGGAGGGGTTCTGCATCGTCCACGACCGGATCACGCCGGAGGATGTCCGGACGGCAAAGCTGTTCCACCCGGGTGCGGAACTCGTAGTGCACCCCGAGTGCCGGCCTGAGGTCATTGACCTCGCCGACCACGTGGCGAGCACCTCGGGGATCATCGCCCGGGTCGGGAGTTCGCCCGCCGACGAGTTCATCATCGGGACGGAAGTGGGGATCCTCCACCGGATCGCAAAGGAGCACCCCGGGAAACGGTGCTACCCGCTCTCCGATACAGCGGTCTGCCGGAACATGAAGAAGACCGATCTGAAAAAAGTGCATGCGGCTCTTGTGTCGCTCCGGCCACGGATTACCGTGCCGGAAGAAGTAGCGTCGCGGGCGAGGCTCGCGATCGAACGGATGCTTGCGCTGTAAAATTGGTATCGTCGCGCATCTTCCGCCTGAACTTTTTTTTGTTCTTACTCCAGTATCTCAGGCCCGGATGCTTCACGACCGGGGCCCGGTACGGGACCAGACAGGGGAACCGGCGGATACGCTTCCGGTCGGTTTCCTTTTTTATCTCTCTTTTCAACGGGAAGAGATCACGGTACCGGGTGTCCTGTCCGGGAGAGAAGGGTAAAGAGGCTTCTGTACCTGGTGCAGGCATCCGGATAAGAAGGATCATGGCCTGAAAAATTTCCGTGATGCCCGGAAGGCGGCCCAAGGAATAAATACCGGTGCTATAGGAAGGGGGTCTGCATGAGCAGGTGGTATCCGGAATGAGAGCCCTTCCCGTATGCGCAGTTCTGATGATTACCGCGGTTGCCGGTGTATGTATCCTGCCGGCTGCCGCGGAGATCCCGCCGGGCGGGACCGGGTGGATTGCCTTTCAGACCAATCTCGATGGTGCTTCCGTTTTCATCAACAGCGTGCTGAAAGGAACGACGGACACGGGCGGGGAGTTCGATATTCCCTATGAGTCCTCCTTTACGAGCTATTCCGTGACGAAGAGCCATTATATCAGCATGAACGGGACGATTGGTGCCCCGCAGCCCGGCGGAAACACCGAAATCCCCCTCCTGATGATGCCCGTTCCTTTGGGAAGCGGCATCGGATATTTCATGGTACGGTCGAACGTTGACGGGGCAACGGTCTCGTTCAACGGGCAGGTCATGGGCCTGACCACCAACAGGTCCTTCACCCTGCCCGTCGCGACCACCGACGACCTGTACACCTCGTTTGCCGTGACCAGGGCAGGGTACCGGGTGTACACGGCCCCGCTCTCGAAAAACCCGGCGAACGGGGAGGTCGTCGAGCTCGACGCCCCGCTCGACCCGCTGCCGGCCCAGACGCTTATCGGGGGTTCCACCGGGGTGTTCGTCATCCACTGCAACGTCGACGGGGCTTCTGTCGCATTCGATAACCAGTCCCAGGGCCTGATCTCGGGCGGCATCCTCAACGTCACGGTTTACACGACCGGAACGCCGTTCCGGACATTCTCCGTCAGCGCAGCAGGATATGGTACCGTGACCGGCCCGCTCCCCCCGGCACCGGGACCGGGCCAGCCGCGGGATATCTACGTGACCCTGACACCTTTGCCAGCCATGACAAGGGCCGCCCCCCTTCCGGAGGCCATGGCTTTTGGAGCGGTGGTAGGCGCAGGGGCAGTTACGCTGGGAGCGAAACGCCGGAACCACCGGTGATCCCGCATTTTTTATCCCTGTCCGGGTCCGTTTTTTGTTTCCCGCCCCTGTTCTTTCTGCCGCGCCATCAGCCGGTTGTACGTCTCCTCTCCCACGCATTCCTTCGCGTACCTGCACCACCGGATGCAGGATATGATGTCGTTGAAGATCTCGAAGCCGCACTGGTCGCACCTCACGGAGACGTCGTTTGAGAAGACCTCGGCTTCGGCACCGCACTGCGGGCACTTTTTTATCGTGAGGGTGGGAGTCCCGCGGATGTTCGCGGCACCCGGGCAGTGTTCAGGCATGATCCGCTATTGGCCTTTCCGGTTTATGGAAGTACCGGCGGGCCACCGGGCGGGGGCTGCACCGGGACCCGACCCTCAGGTGAAATTGTCTTTCGATCGCCGGAGAGAGATCGCCGGGCCGCTCCGGCCGCATACGGCGGGGATGAGCAAGACGAAGCATGGTCCGGGCCATGCCCGGCCCGGAGGCAGGGAGGCGTGAGGGTCACGGGGGAGGGTACACCATGCTCTGAAAACCCTCCGTCTTTTGGCAGATTCACCGCCCGCCGGCCCGCTACCCAAACAGGTAAGAGCGAACCTCCCCTACATACCCTGCAGCAATGACCAGGAGGACCGGCCCGGCTCTTTCCCCCGGGTCCGCTGAAACGGATCGGCCCGATGCTTTCTTCGCGGAGCGGAAGCTCCCCCTGCAGATCGAGCGGGCGATCGAGGAGTACATCACGAAGAAAGCCGGGAAGAACTGGGACGACCCCGCCGTCCTCGGAAAACTCCGGAGGGCGATCGCTGCCCAGAAAGACGAATACTGGAAACCGGCAGGACGGAGGAACGTGCGGTATGTAAAGGGGTACAGCGTCCTCGGGTACCTCGCCTATCACTTTCCGGTCTACTTCATGCAGGCGGAGCACCTCCTCGCCATGCTCGCCCGGGACGGGCTCCTGAAACCGTCGATGAACATCCTCGATGCCGGGACCGGTCCGGGCGTCGTCCCGCTCGCGATCGCGGATTTTTATTCCCGGAGGGAGAACGCGAAGGCGACCGTCCACTCCATCGAACGGTCCGGGGAGCACCGGGAGGCGTTCCTGTTCCTCCGGGAGCGGTGCACGGCGAAGGGGGCGAATGCGGGCGTCAAGCCCCCGATCGCGATGGACATCACGGGTCCGGAGCTTTCGAAAGTGCCCGGGAAGATCGACCTGATGACCTTCTCGAACGTCCTCAACGAGCTGCCGGGCGATTCCCCGGAGACCGGCGCCCGTATCGTCTCGGCACTCGCGGGGAGGCTCTCCCCGGACGGCTCGATACTCATCACCGAGCCCGCGGACGAGGAGAACGCGACGAGGATGCGCTCGCTCACGATCGCCCTCGTAAAACGCGGGTTTTCGGTCTTCTCTCCCTGCTCCTTCCTGTGGGGGACGGTCTGCGATGCCCCGCGGTGCTGGAGTTTTGAGACCGCCCCGCCCATACGGCCGACGCGGCTCATGGAGGTGCTGGCGCAGGACGCCGAGGGCTTCCGGTACGTCAACACCGATATCAAGTACAGCTACGCGGTCCTGAGGAAGGACGGGCTGACAAAACAGGAGTGCAGCCTGCCCGCGGATTCGAAGTTCCTCCGGCTGGGAAAGATCCATCTCCACGCCGGGAAACGGGTCAATGTCGCGGTGGCAAAGATGTCCGGCGAGCTCGGGGACCATGCGTCGCACGTCATCAAGATCTGCGACGGGACGGCAAAGGCCCCGGTCTACGCGGTGGTCCCCTCGTACCACATCACGCCGGAGAACGAGCTGATCACCACGGCGCCATACGGGTCTGTCCTCGAGATCCGGGGCGTCCTGGTGCGGTACAACCGGGCGCACGACGCGTACAACCTGCTGGTGAACAGGAATACCACGGTGAGCCGGCCGGAAATGCGGTGACGGTACGGGCGGCCGGGGGATTTGTGGGACGGACCGGTTCTTTTTCGTGAGCCGGGAAACCACCACATTTTCGCGCTGACGCCTGAGGGCTGCGGCACCTGACGCCCCGAGAACTTTTAACCCGGTCCCGAAGAAAAATCCCCGGCCGGGCTCTGTTAAACTGGCAGGGTATGGATAATTTTCTTTTTGAGAGACGTCACTATCCCCCGACAGGGTAACAGAACCCCGGCAGTGAATGGATCCGCGTCCCGGCCCCGGACCGGCCAAACCCTTATTACCGATTCTCCCGTAGTGACGGCCAGGCATTGTTCCGATTCCACCGGTCACGATTCAAAAAAAAAGACAACGTGGCAGTGCAGGAATAATGAGGAGTGTCTTCGTGTCAACGACAATTGGCGAGTATATCAAACGGGACCACGATGATTTCCGGCTGATGTTCGAATGCCTCTGGAACAGCTCGACGCGGGAAGCGGGCCTCAGGAAGGAGGTGTACCCGTTCCTCGTGAATAGGATCATCTCCCACCACGTTGCCGAGGCGACAACCATCTTCCCCCTGATGGAGAAAAACCCGGAACTGCTCCCGATCACCCTCGTGTTGATCGAGGAGCACCGCGGCATGGCGATGCTGGCCCGGGACCTTGGGGAGCTCCCGTACGAGGACCGGCTCTGGCGGCCGCGGATCTTCCCGTTCTACGATGTCATCAGCGCTCACTGGATTAAGGAAGAGACCGATGTCTTCCCTCACGCACCATTCTATTTCTCGGGAAAAGATCTCACCGGGATCGGGGAGAAATTCCAGGAGATCCTCCACCGGGAGTGGAAGATCAAGGGAGTTCACGCCGGCGTGCCGGCCGTCATGTTCAAGCGGGGGGGATGATGGATGCGCCCGACCGGTTCCTTCCCGGCAACGTGAAGCAGATTCCGGATCTCAAGTCACGATGCATCTGCCCGGATTGCCCATCAAAAACCAACGAAAAAAAAATACCAGGGGGAGGTCAGGGGGGTCCTCCCTTGATGATTGAGCAGGTATCAGACTCGAAATCGGGAAGGTTTCAGACCTTCGCTGCCTCCTCCTCCGGGGAGAAATTGGTTCCCAAAGGGATTGGTGACCGGAGAAGAACCGTGGAGGTTCTTCGACCTGAGAGAGGTCCCCCTCATTATTACGAGAAACCTGCAAACCCAAACCTAAAAATACTCCTTCCGCTGTTTACGGTCAGCATGAAATTCCGGAAGCCCGAGCCGAAAGCCCCCGTCATAAAGCCGCGTGTCCTGAACGAGTGCCTCTATGTCGAGACCGAGACAAAGGAACTCCTGTACTCCCTCTGCCACGAGGGCGAGGAGTTCAACGAGACGATCAAACGCATCGCCGGCGAGTACCAGAGGCGCCGGGCCGGGAAATAACCGCGGGTCCGCCGGGCGAATTGAGGGATCCGGGCGGGCACACGCCATCCAGCTTTATGTGGCCGCGGTACCTAAGGGAGCGTGACGAAACCGGTCTTTAAGGTTTCTGGGGTGCCACCATGGGAAAAGTACCGATTGGAACGAACACGACCATCTGCCCGATGCCGGTCACGCTCATCGGCTCGGTGGTGAAGGGCCGGCCGAACTTCATGACGGTCGCCTTCATCTCCCGGGTCTGCCTCGACCCGCCGCTCGTCAGCGTCGGCATCAACAGGCGGAGCGCGACCCGGGAGGCGGTCCTGCGGAACCAGGCGTTCTCCGTAAACTTCCCGTCCGTTGCGATGATGAAGGAGGCCGACTACTGCGGGATGGTCTCGGGGAACAACACCGACAAGTCGATGCTCTTCGAGGTCTTCTACGGGAAGAGGCCGGATGCCCCGATGATCCAGCGGTGCCCCCTCTGCATCGAGTGCACCGTCGTCGAGACGCACGATTTCCGGTCCCACACCTGCTTCATCGGGGAGATAACCGCGGCCCACATCGACGAGTCCTGCCTCGCCGGCGGCAGGCCCGACCCGAAGAAGATCAACCCCCTCCTCCTGACCATGCCGGACAACCGGTACTGGGCGCTGGGGGAGAACGTGGGATCTGCGTGGAGCGCGGGGAAGGAACTCCTGAAAGGGAAGTGAGCAGGCGGGCCGGGAAGGCCCGGGCGGCATTTCCCTGGCTTTTTCCGGTAATGAAAAATTCACACGGGGGGTGGGTTGCCTGCCGGTTACCGGACTGCGGCTGTCAGGCTGCTGCCGGATCCGGTAAGGAACCGGCTGGCGGCCCGGCCCGTAAAAATTCCGGATACGCCCGCCCCGGACCCGCCCGGGCCAATTTCCGGGGGATGAATTTCTCCCGGAACCAGGGTACCCTGTTGAAAACAGGGGTGTGAACATTTGAGCAGCTCCGGGCCATACCAACGCCCATAAGCGGGCATTCGCATGAAGACAACGTCCGGCCGGGTCGGGATCGGTTCTGTCCGGTACGATCACGACGTCATCGTCCACCGGGACGGCTCCGTGGAGAAGCGGTCCAAGAAGAAGTCGAAGAAACTCAGGGACCGGTACGGGCACACCCCGCCCGCCGATCACGAGCTCGCGTTCCTCGCGGACGAGAAGCCCGGGGTCGTTTCCATCGGCACCGGCCAGTACGGCGATCTCCCGGTGACGGAAGAATCAAGGAAGATCCTTAAAGGATACGAGGCGGTCATCCGGCCAACCCCCGATGTGCCGGAGCTCATGGGGCGGGAGCACCGGCCGTACGCGGCCATCCTGCATGTCACGTGCTGAACCGTCCGGGATTTCCCGGGCCGTGGGGGACAGGTGCCGTGGCATGCGGGAAAAATATGCCGGGTATTTCCCGGAAAAAGGAAAATTCCGGCCGGGTGGCAGGTAATAAAATCAAAAACCCGCCGGGTCAACGGCGTCCCACTTCGCAAACGCCCGTTTCACGAGAAGCCACGCGGGCACGAGCAGGACGGCAGACGAGAGGGCATACAGGGGGTTTGCAAACGCGACGCCGCTGAAGATCGTCAGGACGATCCCGACGAGGACCAGGTACACCCCCATCACCTTCACGTCATACACCATCACGCTGGGCGAGAGGCCGGTCAGCCAGACCATCACGCCTACCGCATAGAACGACACGGCGAGGCAGAGGACGACTGCGGGGACGAGGTTCGCAACTTCCCCGGAGAGGACCGCGACCGCCGCGATGAAGGCGGCGGGGACGATCTGCAGGAGGGAGAAGGTGGTCACCTTGGCGGCGATGAGCCGGCTGACGGCCACCGGCAGGCAGGCGTAGGGGCCGAAGGCGTCGAACATCGTGACCCAGGTATACATCGTCGAGGCGATGACGCCGGTGACGATGGCAAACGTGAAGAGGAGGCCGTGGGGCGGGAAGAACGGGCCGAGGAGGGAGAGGAAGAACCAGATGACGCCGAGCGGTATCAGGAACGAGAAGAGGGTCTGGCCGACAACGCTCCCGCTCCGGTAGAGGTCGAGCGCGTCCTTTGCTGCGAGCGGCGGGTCCGGCAGGAACGAGAACCTCCTCAGCAGGGGGGTGAACGAATTCCGGTACACCTTCTCCGAACCCACGGATTCCGGGTTGAAGAGCACGACCGCCGCCCCGAAGAGGATGGCAAGCACGGCGCAGGAGGCGGCGAGGTTCGCCCACGAGAACGAACCGAAGAGGCGGAGCGGCGGGAAGAGGAGGGCCGGGTTCGTCCCGGTCGCGACGGCAAGGCCTCCCCACCCTGCGACGAGGACGAGGAGGATAAGCCAGAGGGCGGGCTTTGACCGGGCGTACACCGCCGAGAGGAAGAAGACCATGCAGAGGCCGAAGAGGAACGAGAGCGTCAGGGTCAGGAGGAGGAGCAGGGCGTTTGCGAGGGGAATGCCGGTGAACGGCGAGGCGAGGAGGTACCCGAAGCCGAAGGGGAGGACCCAGAGAAAGAAGTAGTAGACCGTGTCCTTGACTACGAAATTGAAGAAGATGAACCGATCGGAGAGCGGGAGGGACCGGGCAGAGTACGAGAGGAAGCTCGCCTGGCCGAACCTGCGGTTCATCACCTCGTTCCCGAGGAGCCCGAACCCGCCGACCATGATCCCGAGCATCAGGTAGTTCGCGTGGACGATGAGCGCGAGGTTGCCTGCGGGCAGCGAGGCCCGCATCAGGGGGAGGAGGAACGAGCCCATGAAGGCGATCCCGAAGATCATCACCGGGAAGAGGGCAAACGAGAGGCTCCCGAACATCGTGGAATGGACGCGCCACTCCTCCTTCACCATGCTGACGAAGAGTTCAAGCATGCTGTTCCTTCCGGACGAGCGAGAGGAAGAAGGCGGGGAGGTGCTCCCCCCTGCCCTTCAGGTCGGCGACCGTTCCCGTGTGCAGCAGCCTGCCCTTGTGGAGGATCGCAAACCCCGAGCAGATCTCCTCGGCCACCTCGAGGATGTGGGTCGAGATGAAGATCGTCCTCCCCTTCTTCACGTACCCCACGAGGTACTCCTTGACGAGGTCCTGCATGATCGGGTCGAAGTTGATGAGCGGCTCGTCGATGAGCGCCAGGGCCGGCTCGTGGATGAAGGCCTGGGTGAACATCAGCTTCTGCCGGGTCCCCCGCGACAGGTCTTTGCAGAGTACGTTCTTCTTGTCGGCAAAATCGAGGAGATCGAACCACCACTCCGCTTTTTGTTCGATCTCCGGGATCTCCCGGACCGCGCCGACGAAGCGGAGGTACTCCATCGCGGTGAGGAAACTCGGCGGCGTCTCCTGCTCGGGGATGATCCCCACCTTCTTTCGGACCCCCACCGGGTCCCGGACCACATCGGTCCCGAGCACCGTTGCGGTCCCCCCGGCCGGCCGCGTCTGGCCGGTCAGCATCTTGATCATCGTGGTCTTCCCGGAGCCGTTGGGGCCGAGGAGGCCGAAGAGCGCCCCCTCCTCCACCGTGAGGTTCACGTGGTCGACTGCCGTTACATCGCCGTAGGTCTTTACCAGGTCTCTTGTCTCGATTATGGATGTCATGCGATCCCCCGCCAGAGGGAAATCTTTCCTGTCCGGTTGTTCTTTGTCATCGGTACTGCTCCCGGAGTCCGCCGGTCACGGCATCATCCCGCGGAAGATGAACTCCAGCCCCTCGCGGATCATCTCCCCGCGCACGGACGGGTCCCGGACGGCGGAGGCCTGCCCGATCAGGCCGGAGAGGGCCGAGGCCATCAAGCAGAGGAGCAGGGCCGGGTCCGTATTACGGATCGTCCCGTCCCGGATGCCGTCCTTCACGATCTCCTCAAGGAAGAGGAAGTGGGATATCCCCTCTTCGTGGGCGCTCGTGGAGACGAACGGGGAATGGGCGAACTGCTCCATGAAGGTGAGCTTTTCAGGGTTCTCTACCCCCCACTCCACCGCATTAAAACCGATCCGGCGGAGTTTTTCCTTCACCGCCATCTCATCCCCGATTCCCCGGCACATCGCCTGAGCAGCCTCGCCCTTGATGCGCCGGTAGAGCGTATCGATAAGCTCCTCCTTTGTCGGGAAATAAAAGAAGAGCGTGCCCGTCGCGACCCCCGCCTCTTTCGAGATGAGCGAGGTGGGCGTCCCGAAGAAACCCCGCGTGGTGAAGAGCCGGAGGGCCGTCTCGAGGATCTTCTCCCGGTTTCCGGTTGTTCCGGAACCGGCGGCCGGTCCCGTGCCGGGCTTTTTGCGTCTCATGGATCTTCCCGGAATTTTTCCTGTTGCGGTACCATTATTCTAGACTGACCAGTCAATATAGTTTACTGGTCCGGCCAGCAGGCACTCCTGTCCCCCGGGTGAAGAGACGTTCATGCCGGCAGGAACGCTGCAGGCGATCCGCCGCTACCGGGAGGGGAACAGGATCCGGAAAAATACCCACTGGTACACTCAGGGAAAGGCAGCACCGGTACGGGATCCACGGTGCGGGGGATCGTTATCACGGGTCGCCGGCCCCGGAAAAACGGCGGGCCCGCCATCATGCCCCCGGAGGGATCCCGGCATCCCGGAATGCACCCGGCGCGGTGCAGGCCTGCCTGGTTGCATAAAGACAGGAAATATTAAAACATTTTTAGGATTTGGAGAGAAAATTATGGGAATCCGGCGATTCCGGCAAAACGGAAATCCTGATATACCCCTTTGTTTCCACTGGAGTTTCACGCCTGATAAACGTACTCCGGCAGTCAGCCCCCGGTTTTGTAAAACCGCCAGTACCCGGCCGCCCGCTCTGCCCGGGCTTCGGCAAAAAAATTCCTGCTTCCCAATTCCTGCTTTTACTTGATCATCGCGTCGAACCGCTGCGCCTTCTCCGTACCCATGAGACAGTACGCCTGGTACTTCAGCCCGAGGGGCTTGGTGACCGGGCACCCCGGGCAGAGGCATCCTTTGGCCTCGGAGATGCACTTGAAGCTCGTCCCGTGGGCGCAGAAGAGTCCTTCACCGGCGTTCTTTGCGCATGAGGTATAGGTCGGGCACGTGCCGCATATGCACATCTTCGAGAGCTCGGCGACCTTGCCCGTGACCTGGGCCTTGGGCATGCTCATCATCGACTTCATCGTCTTGACAAACGTGTCTTCCATCATCTCGGGTTTGCCTGTCATGGCCATATGGTCTTCACCGGCCCGTGACTTGTCGGCACGCTACATAAGCATTGTGCCGGCCGGCCGCGGGCGGGACGCGATCCTGCCGGAAACCGTGCCCTGAGCATACCCCAGGTGGTATCCAGAAGCGGCAGCCAGCCGGGGGATCGGAAAACGGCCCCGTCCGCAAAGCCGATCTCCTCCGGCACCGGCCGGCCGGATACAGCAGCTGCCTCCGGACAATACCCGTGGCCACGCCTGCGAAACCTTAACCACCTTTCCCGCGAACGTAATTTACACTATGTGGAAGCAGGTCGGGATCGATGCGTGGCTCTCGGGCAGGAAGTCCAGCCTCGAGGACGCCCGCGGGACGGTCACGGGGATCATCGAAAAGGTCCGGAAGGACGGGGATGCGGCGCTGAGGGAGCTCTCGCGCCATTTCGAGCTCCACGACATAGCGGTCTCCGATGACGAGCGGGAGGACGCCTACGAGAAGGTGGACCCGCAGGTCACCGAGGCCCTGGTCGAGGCCCATGCCCGGATCGAGCGCTTCCACGAGCTCCAGCGGCCGCGGGACCTCTGGCTCGAGGAGATGGAGCCGGGGATCGTCCTCGGCGTCAAGACCACCGCGCTCAACCGGGTCGGCCTCTACGTGCCCGGGGGCCGGGCGGCCTACCCGTCGTCGGCCCTCATGTGCGCCGTGCCGGCAAAGGTCGCCGGCGTCCGCGAGATCTGCGCCTGCTCGCCGCCTCCCGTCAGCCCCATGACGCTCGTCGCCCTCGATATCGCGGGCGTCACCGAGATCTACCAGGCCGGCGGGGCGCAGGCCATCGCGGCCATGGCGCTCGGGACCGAGTCGGTGAAGCCGGTCCAGAAGATCGTCGGTCCCGGCAACATCTACGTGACCATTGCAAAGATGATGCTCCGTGAACAGGTGGAGATCGACTTCCCGGCCGGGCCGAGCGAGATCGGGATCATCGCGGACCACACCGCCGATCCCGCGATCGTCGCGGCCGACGTCCTTGCCCAGGCAGAGCACGACCCGGACGCGGCCTGCATCCTCATCACCACCGACCGGCACCTCCCGGACAAGGTAGGAAAAGCGATCGCCTCCCAGCTTAAGGAAGCCCCCCGGAAGGAGATCATCGGACAGGCGCTGAAGAACTCCGGGTATGCCATCGTCTCCACGCTGGAAGAGGCGATCGAGGCGTCCGATGCCGTCGCGCCGGAGCACCTCTCGATCCAGGTCGCCGACCCGCTCGCCGTGGTCACCCGGGTGAAGAACGCGGGGGCGATCTTCGTGGGCAGGTACTCCGCGGTGGCCTGCGGCGACTACGCGGTCGGGACCAACCACGTCCTCCCTACGGCCGGCTACGCGAAGACCTACTCCGGCCTCGATGTCCAGCACTTCTGCAAGACCGCCTCGGTTGAGATGATCTCGGGCGAGGGCCTCGAGGCGATAGGCGATATCGTCGAGACTATAGCGGACGCTGAAGGGCTCGCTGCCCACGCCAACTCTGTCAGGATCCGGCGCGGCTGCCGCTGACCCGGCAGCCCGGGCGACCGGGCCGCCGGTTTATTTCTTCGGCCCGGGGAGCGCAACGAACGAGGGGGCCCCCTCGTCCAGCGGGATCTTCCATCCTATGTCGAACCGCGACCCGCAGTCCGGGCAGACGAGGATGACGCGGAAGACCCTCTTCGTCGATTTTACCGGGTAATCCTTCCCCGGGGAGAGATCCAGAAACGAGGCGTGGAACCCGCGGGTGTACCCGCACTCCGGGCAGACCCGGAACTCGCCTTCCACGTTCAGATACCGGATCTCGCCGACTTCTTTCATGGCTTGTCCGACCGGAAGATTGCCCCGCCCCGGGGATATCAGTTTCGTTTCCTGCAAGCCACCCTGACGATGATCTCCATTGCCCTCTGCCTGCCG
Organism: Methanoregula sp.; assembly: GCA_035515395.1. Taxonomy (GTDB): domain Archaea; phylum Halobacteriota; class Methanomicrobia; order Methanomicrobiales; family Methanospirillaceae; genus Methanoregula. Next base: position 13,319 of record DATJBJ010000045.1, read on the forward strand.
TTCATGTGGCCGTACCGGGCGAAGAAGGGTTTCTGGGAGAGGGCCATCGCCTCGGCAAGCTTCTCTTCGAGCGCCGGGCAGGAGATCGCCCTCCCGTCGATAGCGATGCCGGCCCCCATGTCCACGATCTTCCGGGCATTATTCTGCTGTTCGGGATGGTTGGGGTCGACGATGACCAGGACCGGTTTCTCGAAGAGGAGGGCCTCGTGGAGGGTGGTGAGCCCGCCGTGGACGATCGCGGCCTTCGCCTCCGCGAGGTGCTCGAAGAGGTTGGAGACGTACCCGTGCGAGGCGAAGTTCTCCGACGACTCCGGCAGCACGGGGCCGGTGTAGAAGACATCGAAGAAGAGATCTTTCCGGCAGTCCGCGATCGACCGGAACATCTGGTACATCGGGAGCTTGAACGGCTCGCCGCCAAAACTCGTGAAGATCGTCTTCTGCATGAACGTGTACCGGGAAGGGTCGAGATCGAAGAGGGGGCCCGAGAAGCTGTACCGGTCCTTTTCGCCCTCGGGGATGACGAGGTTGTACTCGGCAACGGTGTCCGGGGGCGGGAAGTCCGGGATGATCACGTGGCCGGCGAGGTGGAGGTACCGGGCCACGAGGAAATTCAGGACGCTCCAGACCGGGTTCATCTCCCCGTGCGGCCCGGAGAAGTGGTTCTGGTTGGTGATGAAGACCACGGGGACGCGCTCGATCCGTGCGGCAAGGACACCGCCGTACATCGTGTCGGAGACTACGCAGTCGAACCCGCTGTTCCTGATCAGCCTGCGGATGGCGAGGACCGACCGGCACATGTCGCCGAGGATCCACTTCGAGTGCCAGAGGGTCTTTTTCAGGCTGAAGAACCCGCCCTCGCCCTCGAGACAGACCTCGCGGTGGGTATGGTGCAGGTTCGTGCAGAGGTGCTGGTCCATGAAGTCGTAGGACTTGCCGTAGCCGGCGAAATGGACCTCGTGGCCGTGGGCCTGCATATAGTGGCCGAGGTGGAGGCACCGCGAGGTATGCCCGAGCCCCTCCCCGCAGATGACAAAGAGAATCCGCATGGTACGATCCCGTGATGGTTACGCCGGGCCGCCTGCCGGGCCGGCCTGGACCCGGGGGGCAGGGGCGTTCTCTCCAGTGCGTTCCGGTGCAGTTACGGCGGCAATGACGTACGCGGGGATCCCCGCAGCGGGCGATACGGGGCAGCGGGCAGCCCGGAAGAGCCGGGCGACCGGGGGACCGATGGAGGGGGCGCCCCCCTCTCCCCCGCAGACTCGTGCAGATGCCCGCTTGCGTGCAGACCGGTTCAGCCGTTTCACAAGGATCGTTTGGTCGCAAAAGCTCATTAAAGCTGAGCAGGCGCCCCGCCGCCGGTCCGCCCCTGACGGAAATTCGTACATGAGTTTCGCGCGGGAGGACAGTACAAATGGCAGAAGGAGAGGACAACCCTGCAGTTGCAGCGTCCGGGGGCGGCTGCTTCAAAATGAGTTACGAGAAGCTCCGGCGTCTTCCGGACCATCCCGTGGATCCGGGCCGGTACCGGTCAGTGACATTCCTTTTCCGAGGCCTTCTCCCGGAGGTACTCCTTCAGGACGAGGGAGAGCCGGTGCATCCCCTCCCGGATCCGGTCCTCGCTCTGGTTCGAGAAGTTGAGCCGCAGGGTGTTCTCCCCGCCGCCATCGGTATAGAACGGATTTCCGGGGAGGATGGCGACCCCCTGCGCCAGCGCCCGGGTGAAGAGCTCCATCGAGGAGGACCCTCCGGGCAGTTCGGCCCAGAGAAACATCCCGCCGTCGGGCTTCGTGCAGCGGATCCCCTCCGGGAAGAACTGTTCCACGCATGCCGCCATCGCGTCCCGCTGCCGGCGGTACAGGCCGGTGATGCGGGAGATAAGGTCGTCGAGGGAGTTGTCCGCGAGGTACCGTGCGATGATCCGCTGGGCCACGTGGTTGGAGTGGAGGTCGGAGGCCTGCTTGGCGATCACCAGCTGCTCCATAATCTCCTCCGGGGCGACGACCCAGCCGACCCGGAGCCCGGGCGCGACGATCTTCGAGAACGAGCCGGTCATGACCGCCTGCCCCGGGAGGTGTGCATACACGGGCGGGAGGGGGTCTCCGTCAAACCGGAGTTCGCCGTAGGCATCGTCCTCGACAAAGACGGTGCTGCTCTCCCGCAGGATGGCCGCGACCTCCTTCCGCCGATCCGCGGACCAGGTGATCCCCGAAGGGTTCTGGGAGTTCGGGACGGCATAGAAGAGGGAGGGCGATCTTCCGGCGAGGACCGCGGCCAGTGCGCAGGCATCCGGGCCCGCTCCGTTGAGCGGGATACCGGAGAACTGCGGCTCGTAGAGGGAGAACGCCTGGATTGCGCCGAGGTAGCCGGGCCGCTCGATGGCCACGGTGTCCCCCCGGTCGATGAATACCTTCCCGACGAGGTCGAGGCACTGCTGGGAGCCGTTCGTGATGAGGATCTCGTCAGGGGAGACGGCGATCCCGAGGCGCTTCCGGTACCGGTCGGCGATGAACTGCCGCAGGGGGAGATACCCCTCGGTCGTGGTGTACTGGAGCGCTGCCGCCCCGTCCCCGGCGATGACCTCATGCGCAGCCCGGGCAAGGCCGGCAGTATCGAAGAGGCCGGGGTTCGGCAGCCCGCCCGCAAAGGAGATGATCGCGGGGTTTTCCGTCACCTTGAGGATCTCCCGGATGAATGATTTCGGGGTGGTCCTCATCCGGTTCGCGAAAGAATATTTCGTTGTTGGTCACTTCCGGCAGATCTTCGCACCCGTCCCGGGCGCTCCTGTCGCGTACTATTCGCCCGGTTCCCCCAAAATCATTTCCCTTCGGGATTTTTCCCCGGAGAGAGGGGCCGTGAATACCTGCACTGACCGGAAGAACCGGACGGCCGGGGCGGGTTTTCAGCCGTCCCGTTCCGCCTGCCGGCCAGCGGGCGACGGCTCCCCGCAGCACGACCCGGGTTCGCCGCCGCAGCTGCACTCGCAGCTGTCCATGTCCTTTCCCCGGACCGCTGCGCTGATCATCGCCCACGCGCAGCCGACGCCGCTCTGCACCGCGATCGCCTGGACCGGGCAGTTCCGCGCGCAGGCACCGCACTCCATGCACGCGGCGGGGCGTACAAGGTCCGCCCGTTCGGCTCCCTCGGCGAAAACACCGTGGGGGCAGACCTGCGTGCACCGCCGGCAGTTGATGCACCGTTCGGGATAATACCGGAGGGTATTCTCCGCATAGGAATTGAAAAATCCCCGTGAGTGTCCGCCGCGCCCGCCCGGTATGCCGGAGTCCGGCATTTAGATCACCCCCAGGAGCCTGCTTACGCCGAGGACGATCCCGGCGAGGACTCCCGCCCCGGCCATGGCCGCCATGACCGGGACGTACCGGAAGATCTCCTTTTTTACCCCGGTCCGGGAGGTGAACGTCGTCGAACCGGTGAAGTTGAGGGCAAGGTACGCGGTGACCGCGGGCATCAGGAGGAGCGGCGCCAGCCCGGCAAGGATCTCCGGCCACCCGGGCCGGGCCGCGGATGCAAAGGCGACCGCGAAGGGGGCTGCCACGAGAGCCCCGACGATGAGGCCCCTGGTCGAGAAGTCGCGTGTCGGGATAACGGGGAGGAGTGCCGGGAAGAGGACCGTCCCCGCGAGGACCGCGGCCACTGCCGCACCTGCAGCCACCGGGCCGGCGAGAAAGAAGAGGGCGGCTGCCGCAACCGCTGCCGGGAGGGCCACCGAGCGGACTTCGACGGGGGTGAGGACGAGCCGGTCCCGGAGGGGGAACTCCACCCTC
>DATJBJ010000046.1:0-27827 GCA_035515395.1 Methanoregula sp.
CTGTTCCGGTGCCGCGCCGGGATCGTACCGCGACCGCAGGTAGCAGAGCCGGATCGCGTCTCCGAAAACCGCGGCGGACCTGAACTTCACGATGAGGGCAGAGCGGTAATCCCCGAGGCAGGCGCGGAACTCGGCCGGGGTCATGGAGAAGGGGGGGCAGCCGAGAGACTTCCCGTACGACGGGCAGCCCGCACTGCATTTCAGCCGCACCCGGTCCTCAACGGTAATTTTGTCTGCCGGGATAACCTTCGCCGCAACCGCCCCGGCCGCGAGCGCAGCGTCTGCGAGGAACCGGAATTTCCCGGCCCTGTCTTCGGTACGTGTACGTTTTCGTTCCATGGTCTCTGACCCCCGGACTTTCCGGTATGCACCGGGTTATCCGGTGGGGAACTCCCGGCTTCCGGTCCGGACAACCCTTCAGCATTCCTGAGTTTGCGTCCTGATCTCTATAATCTTCCCGGCACGGGAATTCTTCCCGGGCGTATCCGCACCGTAAAGGCAGCCGCCAGATTGATAACCGCAAAAGTGATCCGGTAATAAAAAACAGACTGTCTGTAACACGAGAAAATATCCGGGGGCGGCATCATTCCGCATACGATAAGCGCCACTGTCTCGAAAGTTGCGGAGCTCATGAGGCTACCGCTGTATCGGTACAGGTTCCCGTTCATAGCCGGGCATGCGCACATTTCGGACGATCAGGTCGCATCCCTGGAACATGTCCTCTCCCGTGCAGGACCGGCGGAGAGAGAGACCATAACCGGCCTCTACGGGAAGAGACTGGCATCGCTCATCGGGCCCGGCAGCGGGGCGAGTTTTGCCACCGCCCGGATGGGGTTTTACTGCCTGATGGAGGAGCTCGGGATAGGGAAAGGAGACGAGGTAATCATACCGGCCTTCACCTGCGGCGTCATGCCGAACGCGATCCTGCGGAGAAACGCGACGCCGGTGTATGCGAATATCTCCGAAGAGACGTTCGGTTCGGACGCGGCCGGGATCAGACAGAAGATCACCGGCAGGACGAAGCTGGTGGTCGCCCAGCACCTCTTCGGGATCCCGTGCGGCATTGCAGAGATCGCGGAGCTCTGCAACGAGAAAGGGATATTCCTTCTGGAAGATTCGGCGCCGACGCTCGACTCGTCGTACTGCGGCAAAACGGTGGGGAACTGGGGCGACGCCGCGATCTTCTCGTCGGACCACGCGAAACCGCTGAACACCATGATCGGCGGATTCTTTTACACGACCAACCGCGAACTGTCCGATAAAATTGCCGAAAAAAGCAGGCGCTGCCCGGACCTGGACCCTTCCCACCAGCAAAACCTCTTCCGGCGGTTCTTGTTCGAGAGGAAATATTTCAACCCGAAACGCTACGGGAAAGGGGTGTTCCTCGAGACATTACAGAGGAAATACACCAGATACATGGCAAGAGCAGGGACCCGGGCTTTTCTTGAGGGGGATTACTGCAGCCCGGAGTCCGGAAAACAAAAATACCCCTATCCCGCAAGGATGCCGGCATTTCTCGCGCAGCTCGGGATATTCGAACTGGAGCGGTGGAATGCCGAAAAGAAGCGGAGGAAGGCGATCCTGAAAGATTACCTCTCACTCGCCGAAGATTTACCGGTCGGATCCTTTCTCCCGGCATGTTATTCCGACAGGCGGTACGCTATCGTCCCCCTGCGGTTTGTGTTCATGCATCCCGGTGCGGCGCACCTCCACGCGGTAATGAACCGGTATATCTCCGTCATAGAGCGGCTCTATCCCACCGTGCTCACCTGCAGCAGGCTGGAGTCGCTCGGCTACCTCCCGGGCAGCTGCAAAATCTCGGAAAACGTCAGTTTGCGGATCATCAACTGGCCCTGCGTCGTAACGCCCGGCTGGGAGGAGAAGATCCTGGATATTTTCGCAGATATTTTCTCCCGGGAACATCCTGCGGGAATACCCTGATAACCTGCCCTGCCCCCACTTTTCCGGGGAGCGGGGATCCCTCCTTGCCGGAAATCTGCGCTTCGCTCACCTTTTTATGGTGCCGGGCCGTAAGGAAAAACCTATGAAACTCATCGCAATCAACGGGAGCCCCCGGAAGAACTGGAACACCGCGACCCTCCTTAAACACGCCATGAAAGGCGCGGAATCGGAGGGGGCGAAGACCGAACTCGTCCACCTGTACGACCTCGACTACAAGGGCTGCATCAGCTGCTTTGCCTGCAAGCGGATCGGCGGGAAGAGTTACGGGCACTGCGCCGTGAAGGACGAACTCCGGCCGGTACTGAAAAAGATCGGGAAAGCCGACGCCCTCCTTATCGGGTCGCCCATTTACTACGCGATCACGACCGGGGAGACGAGGTCCTTTCTCGAGCGGCTGATGTTCCCGTACTCGGTGTACGACCCGGACCGGTCCACGCTCTTCGGCCGGAAGATAAAGACCGGGTTCATCTACACGGCCGGTGCAACCGGGGAGATGGTGCGGGAGATGGGCTTTGACCGGAACGCGAAGGTGACCGAGATGGCGATGGAGCGGATCTTCGGGTCGTGCGAGTCCTTCTTCGTGACCGATACCCTGCAGTTCCGGGACTATGCGAAGTACGCAGCCACCCGGTTCGACCCGGAAGCGAAGAAGAAGCGGCACGAGGAACAATTCCCGATCGACTGCCGGAACGCGTACGAGCTCGGGGCCCGGATGGTACGGCCGGAGGAGTGATCTTTTTTTTTCAGCGGTTTTCACCGGATATGCACTTTACGTAAAATTCCGGATTTCGTTCTCTGCCGGGGAAGACAGGATCCCCGGAAAAAAAGGGGCAGCAGGCAGGGGATCGGACACATCTCCCCCGATAAAAATAATGGCACTGGAAAAAACTATTTCTTCGTCTTCCGGATTATTGTGACGTCGCCGAGGGTCGGGACGAGCCTGGTCTCTTTCTTCTTCCCTTCATCGTCCGCCATCGACTCCACCAGCCGGATCCCGAGCGCCTTCTCGATCTTCCTCCGGACCGCGTCCTCGGGGATCAGCTCCGCGTTCTCGATCTTCCGGATGAGGTGCTCCTTCTCCTTCATCTGCATCGCGAGGTCCTTCTGCGAAAGCCCCTTCTCCATCCGGGCCTTCCGGATCCTCACCGCATAGTCCTCGACGATCTCCCCTTCCATGTAATCGAAGAGGTCGCGTTTGCGGTACGCCGTCGCGGCAGGGGACGGCGGGGCCGGCCTCGCGGAACCGGGCGCCGGGCGTGCTGCCGCGGCCGGGGGCCGCCGCTTCTGCTGGACCTCGGTGCCGAACTTCTCGCACCTGCTGCAGACCTGCAGCTCGGCGCCTTCGACCCTGACCAGTTTCGGGCTGCCGCGGATCGTATCGCCGCACATTTCGCACTGCATAATCCTGTAAGGGATTCGTTTTTTGACTATAAAGCCTCGCCCGTCGCGTTTGCTGCGCCGGTGCAGGGGTTGCCCCCTCACAAACACTTTATATGCGGTTTCTCCATATAGCTAATCTGAGGCATAATCTTGGCAGACACCCTCCACCAGCCTCCGGAGCCGCAGACGCCGGAGGAGCTGTACCGCCTGTACCGAACGCTCTCCGAACAGCTCCGCGAGCAGCTGGGCCAGATCGAGGCAGACAAGCACGAGCTGGAGGTACAGATGCTGGAGCGGGTGTCGAACCTCGAGTCCCGCAACCTCGAGCTGCGGGAGCAGCTCCGCCAGGTGGAGGCGGACAAGCGGTACATCGAGACCCAGAAGATCCGGTACGAACGGGAGGTACGGAAGTTAAAGAGCGAGAGCGAGCAGCTCCGGAGCCCGCCCCTCATCATCGGGACCGTCACCGATGTCATCGACGAGACCCGGGTCATCGTCCGGTCGAGCGCCGGGCCGCGGTTCCTCGTCCGGAGTTCGCCGAGCCTGAACAAGGAGGAGCTCAAGCCCGGGGCGCGGGTCACGCTCAACCAGCAGTCGCTCGCGATCGTGGAGCTCATCCCCACCAGCTTCGATGCGCAGGTCTACGGCATGGAGCTCGTCGACTCCCCGCAGGAGACCTATGCCGACATCGGCGGGCTCACCGACAAGATCAACGAGATCAAGGAAGCCGTCGAGCTCCCGCTGAAGCGCCCCGACCTCTTCCTCCGGATCGGTGTCGAACCGCCAAAGGGCGTCCTCCTCTACGGCCCCCCGGGGACGGGAAAGACCCTCCTTGCAAAGGCGGTCGCCCACGAGACCAACGCCCACTTCATGCGGGTCGTGGGCTCTGAGCTCGTCCAGAAATATATCGGCGAGGGCGCCCGGCTCGTCCGGGAACTCTTCGACCTTGCCAAGAAGAAGGCCCCGACCATCATCTTTATTGACGAGATCGACGCGGTCGGCGCATCGAGGACCGAAGCGAACACGAGCGGGGACCGGGAGGTCCAGCGTACGCTCATGCAGCTCCTCGCGGGCATGGACGGGTTCGAGAACCGGGGCGACGTGAAGATCATCGGGGCGACCAACCGGATCGATATACTCGACAAAGCCCTCCTCCGGCCCGGAAGGTTCGACCGGATCATCGAGATCCCCCTCCCCGACGAGGAGGGGCGGCTCTCGATCCTGAAGGTCCACTCCCGGGCGCTCACGATGGACGAGAACGTCCGGCTCACGGAAGTCGCGGCCCTCACCGAAGGGAAGAACGGGGCCGACCTCCACGCCATCTGCATGGAGGCGGGGATGTTCGCGATCCGGAAGGACCGGCCCGCCATCACGCAGGAGGACTTCCTCGCGGCGATCACGAAAGTCGGCTCCGACTTCAACCGGCAGCGGTCGCTCGATATTGAAGGCCGGATGTTTGCTTAAGAAGCACGGGTGCGAGACCTCCTTTATTTTTTTATTCTCCTGACAACCAGGGGATTTTCCGACAGCCGGCCTGCGGCATTCCGGATTAGAGAACGGGGCAGGTGCCGGAACAGTTCGCAAGGAACCCGACGGATCGTCTTCCCCACGAGAGACTATGACAGCCTTCAATTCGCGAACATACTTCTTTGATGCTGAGGAACCGCGATGTGAATGCTATGAAACCGGGAAGAATACCCGGCCTTCTTCACCGTTGACCGACAGATCATCCGGAGCGTAAGCGGATCCGGGAGCCCGGCACCCGGAACAGCCGGACGAAGGTATTATCCTGTAAATAGTCCCAGAGCAAAAGGAGACCGGTTTCATGACGCTCGCGGATTTTACGCTCCGGCACCCGTACCGCAGCTCATTTTTGTTCTTCCTCATCGTCGTCTTCGTGGTCCTTGCTCTTGGCCTCCTCAACCTGCTCGTCCCGATGGGAAGCCTCGTCCAGCTTGCAACCGAGGACATCGTCCTTGCCGGCATCGGGATCCTCATCCTGGCGCGGCTCGGCTGGTGGGGGAGGGCCGGGTACACCACGGGGATCCGGCCTGCCCATGTCCCCCTCCTTATCCTCCCCGCCGCGGTCGCCCTCCTGTCGCTGGGAGGGGGCGTGCGGGTGACCGCGCCCGTCGCCCTCCTCATGTTTGCCGCGCTTACGCTTCTCGTCGGCTTCGCGGAGGAGACCTTCTTCCGCGGCCTGATCCTCAGCACCCTTCTCCCGGAAGGCACCGTGCGTGCAGCCGTCCTCAGCTCCTTCCTTTTCGCGGCCCCCCACCTCCTCAACATCATCGGCGGGCTGTGGGACCCGGCTTTCACGGTAGTCGATGCCTTTGCGGCTTTCGGCATAGGGACGACGTTTGCTGCGATCCGCGTCCGGACGGGGAGCATCTGGCCCCTCGTCGGCCTCCACGCCCTCGTCGATTTCTGTTCGCTCGTCTCGCTGGGGGGGATCGATGTGCGGGCGCAGTCGCTGCAGTCCCTTCTCACCACAGCGTTCTTCGGCATCGTTTTCGTGGCATACGGTCTCATCCTCCTCCGGGGCAGGAGAGATGGCACCATTTCCGGAAGGATCTGATGTTCCGGTTGATGGGAGAAACTCCCGTGGAGACCTGGGATCCGGAGGAACAGCAATGGCTGGATGGATCTGTCACCGGCTGGGGCGGGATCGGGTCCTTCGGGTGTATGAAGAGGCTGCGGCCGATCCTGCCGGCAAATCAGCTAAAAAACCGGAGGCGCAGGACGCATTGAATATCGCTCCGGGAACCATGATCATTCTCCCGCCCGGAACACCAGCCATTCGTTCTTCCCGGCCCGTTTGAACTTCACGAGCACGTACGGGCCTGCAAGCCGCCTGCCGTGGAGGAAGAACTCGATCTTGTCCTCGTCCCAGTGCTTCGTGTCGTACGTGCCGTTGTCCCAGATCGCGACCGTGCCGGCGCCGTACTCTCCGGACGGGATCTCGCCCTCGAACCTGCCGTACTCGAGCGGGTGGTCCTCTACCGCGACCGCGAGGTGCTTCTCGCCCGCGGCCTCCGGGACGCCCTTTGGCACCGCCCAGCTCTTCAGCACGCCGTCGCGTTCGAGCCGGAGATCGTAGTGGAGCCGGTGCGCGTGGTGCTCCTGGATGACAAAGTAATTCCCGCCCCCCGATCCGCCGGCTGCGCCTTCCGGCTCGCCGGTCCGTGAAAAATCCCGTTTCTTTTGGTATTTCTTCATGCTCTCCTCCACGGCCTTCGCCCGTATGCCGCCCCCGGCGGCGCCGGCTGCCCGGCCCGTCCGGGCCGGAAAACCCGCCGGGAACCGGAGCTGCTCGGTCGTGCATTCCCCGGCCGGCTTGTCAGGCCGCAACCGGATGAACCGGGGTATCCTCAGCCTCCTGTCCCGGGTCACCTGCTGGAACGCGACCTCGCAGACAAGCACGGGCTCCAGCCAGACCACCCCCCGGTTCTCACCGCCGTCATCGAGTACCGGCCCCTTCGCGGGATGGCGGGAGAACTCCTCCATCAGCTCGGAAAGGTCCTGGCCGCGGAACCCCGCCCCGACTTTCCCGATGTACACGAGGTTTTTCCCAAGGGGAGCAGGCGCCCCGGGCCGGTCCCCGAAAGGAGTCCGTCCCGGGGGAGGGTGCCCGCGTACAGCTTCGCCCGGGACGGGGCCCTCGTCGTACAGGCCGAGAAGGAGGGCCCCGAAGGCCGCACCCCGGCCCCCCTGTCCCGGGGTGTATCCCGCGATGACGCAGTCGCAGCTCTTCAGCTCTTTTATCTTCAGCCAGCCGCCGCTCCGCACGCCGGGCTCGTACTTCCCGTCCTTCCTCTTTGCCATGACGCCTTCGAGGCCCTGTGCCACTGCCGCCCGGTAATATTCCTCGCCCCTGCCGGTAACCGGTTCCGAGATAGTGACGTGCGGCCCTTCCCGCACCGCCCTTCTGAGGATCTCCCTCCGCTCTTCAAGCGGGAGATCGATTAAGGGGCGGCCGTCCCATTCGAGAATATCGAAGACGATGTAGGAGACGGGCACCGCGTCCCGGGAAGGCATCGCTGACTGGAGCCGCGGGAGGACGGCCTGGATGTCCGGCCTCCCCGCGTTCATCGCTACGATCTCCCCGTCGAGAACCGTCCCGGGCGCGAGATCCGCGAGCTCGCCGAGCTCGGGGAACTGCCCGGCGATCTCCCGGTCGTTCCGGGTCCGGATCGAGAGGGGCTTGTCCACGTATGCCACGGCGCGGATCCCGTCCCACTTGACCTCGAAGAGCCATTCGTTCCCGCTGAACGGCGCTTCGGCGGACTTGGCAAGCATCGGGAGGTAGCGGCGGGTCATGGAATGAAAATTTCCCGGAAGGATCAGGATCACTTCGCATTAAGGGTCGCAAGCGTCTCTTTCAGCGCGGCCATGAGTTCCTTTGCCTCCCCGGGGTGCGGCTCCTCGTACACGAGTTTCTCGCCGGCCAGCTTCTTCTCGATGAGCCCCATCACCGCCTCGCGGTACCGGTCGTGGTAGTCCGCGATGGAGAAGTCTCCCCCGAGTTCGGTGATGATCCTCTTGGCGAGTTCGAGCTCCGCCTCCTTCGGGGCCGGGAGATCGGAGAGCCCCCCGAAGGTCGCCGGCGGGGAGACCTCGTCGGCATACCGGAGGGTCGTCAGCACGAGCCCGCCGCCGTACGCGTGGACCACAACGGGATACTCCTTCGTCCGGAGCGTGATCGTCCCTACCGCCGCCCGGCCGAGGTCGGAGAGGGCGGTGACGAGGAGGTTGTAGGCCTCGTCGCTCCGGTCGGGGAGGAGGACGTAACTCGTCTCGAAGTACATGGGATCGAGCGAGAGATAGAAGACGAACTTGTCCACCCGGATCTTCCGGTCGGACTCCGGCATCACCGCTTTCAGTTCCTCCGGGGAAAAGACGAGGAACTCCCCCTTCCTGACCTCGTACCCCTTCACGGTCTCCGTCCAGGGGACCACCTTCCCGTCGCGGGAACAGACCCGGTCGTACCGGAGGGGCTGGCCGTCGTCCCGGTGGAGGAGCCGGAACGGGAACGATTTGTCCCGGACCATGGTGTGGAGCCGGACGGGAACGTTGACGAGGCCGATAGAGATGGACCCGCTCCAGAACGCCCGGCCCGCCATGCCGCCGCGCCGCCCTTCTTCCCGTGCGTTTTTGTCGGCAGCAGATCCTTTTCCCGCACCCTTCGCGGGCCGGGCCGGCGCAGTCGCCGGCGTTCCCGGTTCTGCCGCCACTTTATCCGCAGCGATCGCTGCAGGTGCCCCGGCTCTTCCGGATGCCGGAGTTGCCGGTGCGACCTGCATGGTCCCGGAAGCTTTCTTTGTGCCTTTTTTCGGTGCCTGGGCCGGTCCCGAAATCACGCTAGCCGATCTTCTGCCGGTCTTCAAGGATCCTCCTCCATGGGTCTTCGCTTCCCGGAAGCACCGTCCTGATATTAAAATCTTCGGGACGCACGCCTTTCTTCAGCTGGTCCCACCGGAGCGGCAGGGAGACATTTGCGAGCGGCGTTGCCCGGAGGCTGTACGGCGCCGCCATCGTCTTCCCGCGGGCATTCTGGAGGTAGTCGACAAAGACGGTCCCGGCGTCCCGGGACCGGGGGAACTCGGAGACCACCCAGGGAATTTCCTTTGCAATCTCCTTCCCAAGGTCATGGACAAAGTCCCGGACTTCGCCGAAGCGGTAGCCGGGGACAAGGGGGGCAACAATGTGGAGCCCTTTCTTCCCGGAGGTTTTTACAGAGGGGCTGAGCCCGAGATCGGTCAGGTGCCCGCGGACGACATGGGCGACTTCGACAACCGCATCAAAAGTGAGCGGCGGCTCCGGGTCGATATCGAAGAGGAGAAAATCCGGGGAGTCGTACCGGGCTGCGGTCGAGAGGGTGACATGGATCTCGAGCGAGGCGAGGTTCGCGAGCCAGATGAGCGTGTCGAGGTTGTTGCAGACCACGAAGTGCACGTCCCGGTCCGCGGTCTCCGAGCGACGGGTGAACAGTTCCACAAAGTCCGGCGTACCCTGCGGCGCGTCCTTCTCGTAGAAGTCCTCGCCGCCGACGCCTTCCGGGAACCGGTGCATGGTGATCGGCCTTCCCGCGAGGAACGGGAGCATCCGGGGGGCCATGCGGATATAGTACGCGATCACCTCCTGCTTGGTGATCCCCGCTGCCGGGAACATCATCTTGGAAAGGTTCGTGAACCGGACCCGGGTGAGGCTCCCCCCGCCAGTCCCGCCCACGGCCCCCTCGCCGCCTGTTGCCATGGATGGAGGTAACGGCGTGCGAGGTAAAAAAACCTGCACCTCCGGACGAGATGGAGGCTGGGCCGGATACGGTCTCCCCGCCCGCCAGCTGACGAGGACACGAGGGCCGGCCCGGATATGCGGGTGCGGCGCCCGGTCAGAACGGAACGAACACGAGATGGACCGGCAGCCCTTTTCCTTTTTTTTCCGGGCCCCTCCCGGCCTCCGACCGGTCCACGGCAACGCAGACGAGCCGTGCCTTCCACGGGTTGATGCCGTGGCTTTCGAGATCCCTTGCTACCAGATCAAACCGGAAATCATCGGGAAGATCGGCCTTCACCACGACATAATCCGCCGCGGACTCAAACGATCCCCCGATGAGCACGAAGCTCCGGTCGCCATCGCGCACGATCCCGATCGCATGCCCGAAGAGCTGCGTACCGGCAAGCGCGTCCCGGGAGGTGAAGGAGGAGCCGGGTGCCAGGGCGAGTTCTTTTGTCAGGATCGTCTGGAATTTTTTGTCACGGTAATCGGGAAGTTCCATGGCGTATTGATACGGGCAGGGACGGATAAAGATTGGGACGGAGGAGGGCATCGGGGCGGGATGATGCTGTATGGGCAATCGCCGGCGGATTCCCTCAGGGATTTGATCAGAAACGGCCGAATCCTCCGGATCAGCTGCCGGCCGGCTCTTCTTCGTCTTCCCCCCCTTCCATCTTCTCCCCGAGCTCGTCCTCGGTGCACCAGATCTCGACGGAGTGGTCGACCCCGGCGTACTCCTGGTGGTACTCCTCGATGGTCGAGCCCGGGTCCATGACGAGCTGGCTGATGAGCTTCCCTTCCCGGAAGCCGTAGAGCTTCCGGAACGGCCAGCTCGTCCCGAGCGTCGCCGTCCGTTCGTAATAGACGTCCTGCGCGAGGATGTGGGTGCAGTAGACCCCTTTCGAGACCTCGAAAAGGGTCTCCCGGACGTAGCGCCGGAGGTACCAGCGGAGTTCGGCGACGAGCGAGAGGGCGCTCCCGAGCGTCGAGACGGAAATGGAGACGCCGCAGGGCATCCTCTTCGGGTGGTAGAAGCGGAGCGCCATCCGGCTGGTCTCGGAAGAAAAGAGCGTGGTGGGGAGGTCGATCCCTTCCCGCTGCACCAGGAGAATGTTCATGATCCCTTACCGGTATTCGTGGGGAATCGGAGATATACTGATCGCAGGCACGAATCAGGTATACATGCGGGTGTCGCTCATGGTCTCGGCCCTGACCTTGTGCACCGCGTTGACGAAATCGGGCATGCCGACATAGTCGGCTTCCCGCCGGACCGCCATCATCCCCGCCTCGCGGCAGACCGCCTGGAGCTCCGCGCCGGTCGACCCTTCGGTCAGCGCCGCGACCATGTCGAGGCTGACGTCCGAAAGGTGCATCTTCCGCGAATGGATCTTCAGGATCTCCCGCCGTCCTTCGAGGTCAGGGAGCGGGATCTGGATCAGCCGGTCGAAGCGGCCGGGGCGGAGGAGCGCGGGGTCGAGCATGTCCACCCGGTTGGTCGCCGCCATGATCCGGATGTCGCCCCGGTTGTCGAACCCGTCCATCTCCGCGAGGAGCTGCATGAGCGTCCGCTGGACTTCGGCGCTGCCGGAGGTGCCGTCGTTTGTACGCATGCTGCCGACCGCGTCGATCTCGTCGATGAAGACGATGGCCGGGGCCCGCTCCCGGGCGAGCATGAAGAGCTCGCGGACGAGCCCTGCCCCCTCGCCAATGAACTTGTGAACGAGCTCGCTCCCCGACATGCGGATGAAAGTCGCCTTCGCCTCGTGTGCCACCGCTTTTGCGATCAGGGTCTTGCCGGTACCGGGCGGGCCGTAGAGGAGGATGCCTTTCGGCGGCTCGACGCCGATGCGTTTGAAGATCTCGGGCTTGGTGAGCGGGTACTCGACCGCCTCCCGCACCTCCTTGATCTCCTCGATAAGCCCACCGATCTGGGCGTAGCTGATGGCGGGCGACTCCTCGAGCTCCATCACCCTGACGCGGGAGTCGTAGATGTTGCCAATGACCTTGACGATAGAGAGCGCGTTGTTCACCGCCACCTTCGTTCCGGCCTTGAGGAGCGGGCGGAGTTCCTCGGGGGCGTTGGTGATGTACTCCTGGTTGTTCCCCTGCTGCCGGAGGTAGATCTCGCCATTCTCGAGGATGTCGACCACGACCGCCACGAAGAGGGGCATGCGCTTGAGCTGGTTGTTCTCTCGCTTGAGCTGGCCGTTCTCTTTCTGGAGCTCGTCGAGCTTGACCTTGAGATCGAGCATCGCCGCTTCGAGCTCGTTCTGCTGTATCTGGTATTTGAGCTCGTTTGCCGGTGAAGCATTATTGACGGCGGTCTCTTCCATATCAATCTTATATGTTCATCTTCAACCATTTATGTGGTGTGTTTTTGATAATCAGCGGAAGAGGGATATCCCGGGGCAGGGGGTGCGGCCCCCTCCTCGTCAGCCCGGCCCCGATCTCGTTCCTCTCGGGCGTAGACCCCGACACCGGCGTCATCGTCGAGACCGGCCACCCCCTCCGGGGCACATGCATAGCGGGAAAGGTCCTTGCATTCCCGTACGGCAAGGGGTCCACGGTCGGGTCGTACGTCCTCTACGCCCTGAGCAGAAACGGCCATGCCCCGGCCGCGATCGTAAATACCGAGGCCGAGGCGATCATTGCCACGGGGGCGATCATCGGCGGGATCCCCATGATCGACCGGCCCGTCATCCCGATCAGCCGCATGAAAGACGGCGTCTGCGTGACGGTCGACGGCGACCGGGGCGAGATGGAGTACGGGGGGGAGATCGGGGAGGTAATTACTTAGTTTGGTAATCGCATCAGTCGGACTCCGGTACATCTTTTCCTCCGGATTTTAAGATCTTGAAAATAATCGCGGGAAAATTTCAAAGAAATTTCCGAATCCGGGATGTCTGTAAGGAATTCGAAGGATCCTGACTGGGTCTTCCCGTCCCCGAATCACACTTTGCGGGATTTTCCGGAGCCCGCAGAAAAGAGAAGGGAAGAATCAGCCGACCTTTAAAAAATCGCAACCCTCATATCCCTCCGGCTCGCATCTCCTCCTATGCACCTTCGTGTCATCCTCATTGGCCTCGCCCTCGTTCTCGGACTTCTGGTCGCGGCGGGCTGCACCGCCCCGACGCCCCCCCAGGGGACCCAGACCGCCGGGGCCACTCCCGGCTCCAGCGCCCCGAACGGTATCACCGGCGCAGCAAACCTTGTCCCGTCTCCGACCGACGTCATCCCGGATTATGATATGGTTACAGTTACCGTACATGAAAAAGACGATATTACCGCAAAAATTCCGGTGTCATTTGATGGGGGATTGGGACAAATTCATGTCGAGAAGATCACTACAACGATCTACCGGGCCGACGGACAGACCCAGACCGCGACGATCGGGACGGACAAGGGCGACGAGGCCGACCTTCAGGGAACGAAACAGACAGACCGTGTGGTTGTCTATGTCTCAATGGATACCGGGCAGACCTACAAGACCAACGACGTCCTTGTCGCATACCGTACCCGCGGCAATGGATAAAACCTTTTTTTCACCAGAATTCATTAGTCCTGTCGCACTATGCAGGTCAACTGGCGCTTGATCCATGCCGCCCGGAACTCTTTTGCCGTCCTCTCCGCAGCGTGCGGGAAGGAAGGAATACCCTTGACCCCGGTCACGGCCCCCGCTGAAGACATAACCTGTTACAGCCTCAACTCGATCAACGAACACGCCTACCGGGCGGAGATCGCCGGTGCGGGATGCACGACCATCGTCGGCGGCCCCCACGCGACCGCGTGTCCCCGAAAAGTCGCGGAGTACGCTGACTTCGTCATCACCGGCGAAGGGGAGTTCACCCTGCCCCGGCTCATCCGGGAGATTGGACGCGGCGGGAGCGGGCAGATCCCGGGCGTGGTAACCCGCGATTATGGCGAACCGGCAGACACCGCCGTCCTCATCGATGCATACCCGGCATTTTCGGAAACGAAGGGCTATGTCGAGATCTCCCGCGGATGCCCGTTTGCCTGCGGGTACTGCCAGACGCCCCAGATCTTCGGCCGCTGCATGCGGCACCGGTCCGTGGACGCGATTGCCCGGTATGCGAACCGGTACGAACACGCCCGGTTCGTCTCGCCGAACGCATTTGCGTACGGCTCGGACGGGGTTCACCCCCGGTGGGCGAAGGTAAAACATCTCCTCGGGGCCCTCACCGGGAAGATCTACTTCGGGACATTCCCGAGCGAAGTGCGGCCGGAGTTCGTCTGCGAGGAGTCACTCTCGCTCGTCTCCCGGTACTGTGCCAACACCCGGCTCCATTTCGGCGCCCAGTCGGGGAGCGACCGCGTCCTCCGGCTGCTGAACCGGGGCCATTCGATCGGGGACGCCATGAACGCGGTCGATCTCTGCACCGGTGCGGGCATCACCCCCGTCGTGGACTTCATCGTCGGTTTCCCGTTCGAGACTGACGGGGACCAGGAGGCCACGCTTGCAGCGATTGCCGAGACCGCCCGGCACGGGTACGTCCGCGTCCACCGGTTCCTCCCGCTCCCGGGGACACCGCTGGCCGAAACGACCGCGCGTCCTCTCCGGAAAGAGACCGACCGGCTGCTCGGGAAGCTGGCATTATCGGGGAGACTGAGCGGCTCGTGGGATGATCCTGAGATAAGGTTTTTCAGGCGCGGTTTGAAATGATATACCATGAAAGATGTGCTATTGATAGCAGATCTCCATGGTCAATTCGGTAAAATTGATTCATTTCTGGAACTTAATCCGGAAGCGGTATTTATCGCTGGCGATATTACGAATATGGGTCCGGTTGACGCGGTCGATGACGTGCTCTCACGCATCGATGTACCGTGTTTTGCAGTGCCCGGCAACTGCGACCCCCGTGAGATCCTTGAGACTCTGGAACACTCGGACGCCGTGAGCCTCCATGGCACGCGGATAAACCTCGGGAAGATGTCCATCGTCGGCATCGGCGGATCCAACCCCACTCCCTTCCACACCCCGTTCGAGATGACCGACAAGCAGATCGACGACATCCTGCACAGCGCGATCGGGAAGATGGAGAAGACGGTCCACAACATCCTCCTCGCCCACGCTCCGCCGTTCGAGACGCTCGACAGGGTCAGCGGCGACCATGTCGGCAGCGCGAGCATCCGCAGGCACATGAAGGCCTTCGATCTCGTCTGCTGCGCCCACATCCACGACCAGCGAGGAGTCATGGACGTCGACGGGGTGAAAGTTATCAACCCCGGCCCCGCGATGGACGGCCACTGCGCGATGCTCCACTTCGGCAACGAGGCAAAAGACATCAGGGCCGAGCTGCTGACGGTTTAGCATGGCCGGTCCGGCAACGTGTGGGTTTATTCCTCACTAACAATTCCTTCCTGTTTTCATCGATATCCCCTTGAAAAAGGATGCTCTTCCGTAAATTATCGGTCGTCCCGCCCCTCTCGGGGCCACCCGGCCGGATCGAAGGAGTCCTTCCCCCACCAGTCACCGCTGATGCGATGACAGGTTCCCTGCCGGGGCCTCGCGGGGCGGGAGACTGGCAGAAGGTATGCAGGTAAACGACATTCAGTTACGGTTCAAAGGGAAAACCGGGAGAAATGACGGTTTTTACGAGAGAATTCCATGAAACCGGCGGGGGTCATGCTCATGGTTTACCGGTTTTTCGCTGAGGAATAACGGTATTCACCTTTCCGTTTTGGATCGTTTCTCCAGCACCAGTTCAAGGTACGACAGCAGGATCGGCTCGCCATGAACGCCGATCTCCCCGGCTATCCGTTCGATCCGTGCGGTGGCGTCCGGTCCCCCGTCCTCCGCCATGATCTCAACCTCGACAAACGTCCCGAGTTCCTCGACCGTATCGAGCGACACTGAAGCGCCGGCATACCGGAAATTCTCGCGCCACTTGTTGACCTCCGCGGTCCTCACGAACCCGAGCCGTACGAGCATCTTCTCGAAGACATCCCCCGATTCCACTGCGGTGTTCAGCTCTTCGCGGGCCTTGAGGCCGGAGCCCTTCACCTTCGCTCCCTTGTACGTAACCACGGCGTGATTGTTCGTGTACCTGACCCGGATCGCCTCGTCGGTCTTTGCAAAGTCCCGGTGGGGAGCATTGTAATAGATATCGTGCTCGCGGACCCGGCCGGATGGTTCTGCCCCGAGTTCTGCAAGGCGGCCGCGGACCGGTCCGAGGGAGGGCACGCTCACTTTCAGTTCGATCTCGAGCATGGTGGTGCACTGTGTTTATCTGTGTTCGTAGCGACTTAATATAGTCAGGTGAATCATGGCGATAAAAGAAGGAGATTTCATCAGGCTGAGCTATACCGGCATGGCCGAAGGTGTGGTTTTTGATACCACGGACGAAGACGCAGCGAAGAAAGCGGGCATCCACAGCCCGGACGCATCCTACGGGCCGGTCACCATCTGCGTCGGCCAGAAGCACGTGATCGCCGGACTTGACGAGGAACTGGTCGGCAAGAAGGTCGGGGCTGAAGGAGAAATAGTCGTACCGCCGGAGAAGGCCTTCGGCGAGCACGACCCGAAGAAGGTCCAGTCTTACCCGAAGAGCAAGTTCCCGGAGAAGCCCGTCCGGGGGATGCCGGTCAGGATCGATGAGAAGGGCGACGGGAGGGTCGTCGATGTCATCGGCAACCGGGTCATCGTTGATTTCAACCCGCAGCTTGCCGGCCGGACACTGGCGTACACGTATAAGATCGAGGAGAAGGTCACGGATCCGCTCGACGAGCTGAAAGGCCTCGTCCGGCTCTACGCCGGCAGGGAGATGGAGATCGCCATCGACGACGGGAAGGCGACCGTGACCCTCCCCCCCGGGATCAACTACGACCGGCGCTGGCTCCTCTGGCGCGGCAGGATCATCCACGAAGGCTTCGAGCTGATCAAAAATATCTCCGAGATCGTGCTCGTCGAGAGTTTCCGGCGGCCCGAGAAGAAAGAAGAGTGAAAAAAATCCTCCTGTTTTTCACGCTGCATTTTCCCGGCCGGTATCGTCATCCCGGATCGGACTTCTTCCTCTTTCTCCAGCCGCCTCCGTTTATTCCGGTATCGCAGCGATTTTTTAAAATAGTCGCCGGAATAACTAAAGATATATGAACCAGAATGGCATACGGGCTCTTCTCGCAATCCTTATCCTTGCCGGCACGGTATTTTTCGCCGGTTGTTCGGGCAGCTCAGGAACGGGCGGGAATACAACAACGGCTGCGGCCGGGACCGTTGCGCAGACAACGGCCGGACCGCTCTACTCTGCCGGGGACGTTGTCAGGAACCCGAATTCTACTTCCACGACTGCACTCATCATCATAGGGTATGATCCCGCCACCGACATGTACGAGCGGGCGCTCCTGTACCCCGGCACCGGCGGGAGCTGGTACCGGATGAATGCCGATACCGTGAATGCCCCCCGTTCGGTCATCGAAAAGGTGTACACCGAGAAGGTCGCTACGCTCTCGGTCCCGGCAGTCCCGATCGGTACGCCCACGCCGCTGCCGACTTCCACAACCCCGTCCGTTTCTTCGGCAACGACCGTGGCCACGACGTCCGTTGCAACTGCCCCGCCGCCGGCCGTTTATGATATCCACCCGGACACCGGTATTGAAGGCACCACGGTCTCGGTCACCGATCTCCACGGGAACAACTTCGTCACCGGTGCTACCGTCCGGCTCTCCCGTGATGGCAGTGCCGACATCGTTGCAACGAACGTCCAGGTGGGCAGCCCGACCGACCTCACCTGCACCTTTGCCATCCCGGTAGGCGTCACGTATGGTTCGTGGGACGTAGTCGTAACGAACCCCGACGGGCAGTCTGCGTCGTACACCAACATCTTCGAAATCCATTACAACCCGAATGCCGTCACGACAACCGCTTCCGGCACGACTTCCGGGGGCATTACAATTGCATCGATCGATCCATCTACCATACCCGTTGCTTCAAACCAGCGTGTCGCCTTTACGATTTCCGGGTCAAATTTCAACCAGAGTATTACGGCCACGCTGAAATCCACCAGCGGCAAGAATGATATCCCTATGGCAACCGGCACAGACTGCCAGAGATCTTCTACGAGCCTGATGACATGCTACTTCGACATTCCCGTGGGTTCACAGGGGCTGTGGAACCTCTATCTTAAAAATACCGCCGACAATTCATATGGTACGCTCACCAACGCGGTTACCATCAACGGCTGAATCTTTTTTACTCCCGAAATGTCTCCCGATACGGAGGGAACCGGCGCTGGTTCGTCCCGGGCTTCGGTTGGTAATTTCCCCGGCTGATTCCGAAGAAATCCGTTCTGCACGATTGCCGTACAACGACCGGGGGAGCGGCCAAAAAACCCTGACCGTAACGGGTTTGCCGCAATGTTGATAATATCCCCCGGTTTATACTGCGCCGGGGATCTTTTATGTCTGTTCCGGGCTGGCTGCGTTCTCCCTTTGCAGCGAAAACCGATACAGGAAGCCTGCTTAAGGAAGGAAATATCCCGGGCCTCATCCGCCTGCTCGGTTCAAGGGACCCGGAAGGATCCCGCCGGGCAGCCGCCGCTCTCGGCTCGCTCGGCAGCCCGGCCGTACCCGCGCTGGTCTCCGCCCTCGGTTCGGCGCTTCCCATGGTACGGCTCGGTGCGGCCGAGGCCCTCGGGACCGCCCGCGATGCCCGGGCAGTGCCGGCGCTGGCCCGGGTGCTCGGGTCCGACCGGTCCGAGGAGGTGAGGTGGCAGGCTGCCATAGCGCTCGGGGAGATCGGCTCGGTCCTGGCGGTCCCGGCGCTCGTCCGGAACCTCCGGGACAGGAACCGGTATGTCCGCCTCGGTTCTGCCGAGGCGCTCAAAAAGATCGGGTGGGAGCCCCGGGGCGAAGCCGACAGGACGCATATGCTCATCGCGCTCCAGGACTGGGAAGCGTTGAAAAAGATCGGTCCGGCCGCGGCGGGCCCCCTCCATGACCAGCTTACCGGGAACGACCCGGCAACAAAGGAGCAGATCATCGCCCTACTCTCCGGGATGGGGGATACGTCGTCGGGAACCGTCCTCCGGGAGTGCATGAAGGATCGCGACCCCCGGCTCCGGTGGCACGCGGTCTTTGCCGGCATGGACTGCGGGATCGCGCCCGACTTCCTCCCGCGGATCGTCGCAGGCCGCGAACGGACCGGCCCGGTACCGGCCGCAGCCGCCCTCCTGAATTTCCTCTTCCTCGGCATCGGGTACAACTACATCGGCAAATGGTGGGGATTTCCAGTCTTCATGAGTTACATGACCCTCATCGTCCTCGCCCAGCTCGCGGTCGGGCCGTTCATCCCGTACCTCGTCTCGTACCCGGTAACGGCGGTCTTTGCAGTGCAGACATATTTCGCCGCGAAAAAAATGTCGGATTTCTGAAAAGGAGGTTACCGCTATGCAGGCCAGTTCTCCCATAAACGCTCCGGAAAACCGGCCGGATCCGATGGTGGCCCGGCTGGCGGCGCAACAAAATACCGCTGGTCTCATCCGGCTCCTCAGGTCCCGCGACCCGGCGGTCCAGGGGGATGCCCAGAAGGCGCTCGCCGCTCTCTGGCCGGTATCCTTCGATGCCCTCGTCCGCGCCCTCCGGACAAAAGATCGGATGATTCGGATGGGAGTGATCGGCGCACTGGCAGGTACCGGGGACCCGCGGGCGGTCCCCCCGCTTGCCCGCCAGCTGGAGGACCCGGCCGGCGAGGTCCGGTGGCAGGCGGCGATCGCGCTCGGCGGGATCGCGGATCCCCGGGTCTCCCCCCTCCTCGAAAGGGCCCTCGCCGACCCGGACAAGTACGTCCGGTACAGTTCGGCGGTCTCCCTCACGAAGGCCGGCTGGAAACCCGCGGACGAGCGCGAGGCTGCCCGGTTCCATGCCGGGCTGCAGGACTGGCACAATCTGGCCGGTTCGGGGAGCGCCGCAGTCCCGGTCATCGCCACCCTCATCGGGGACCGTGACCGGGACGTGCGGCTCAACGCGGTAAAGACCCTCGGCGCCATCGGTGATCCGTCGGCCTGCAGCCCGCTGCTGGAAGCCCTCGCCGACCCGGACCGGGAGGTCCGGTGGGAGGCGGCGCTTGCGGCTGACCGCTGCGGCATCCCCCGCAACCACCTCCCCCGTGCGATGCACCGGAGGCCGAGAACGACGAAGAGCCCGCTTATCGCGGGCTTCCTCAACTTCATCCTCCCGGGGCTGGGCTACGGTTATATCGGGAAGTGGTGGGGAATCATGATCTTCCAGATCGATATCACGGCTACGGTCTGGCTCTGGAAAGTCCGGGGCGACACGGAGACGTACCAGATCCTCCTGCCGCTGTACATCCTCCTCGCCGTCCACGCGTGGTACATCACGCGGAAGATGCCCGAGGACCCGCCATAAAAAACAGGGTCAATGAGTACTCTGCTGATTCTCCAGGAATGAAGTCCTGTTTTTTAGTTCCGGCAATACCGGAATCCAACGGGTTTATTGAAAAAATGATTTTTATAGTTTATACCGGAGCAGCGCCGCGATTCCCCCGAGTGCTTCGAGCCGTTCCCCGGGTTCGAAGCTCCCCGAGAGGACGACGACCGTAGCCCGCATCGCTTCGGCCCGCTCGATCAGCTGTGCGACCTCCGGGTCGCGGAGGAGCGAGTCGACGATAAGGACCTCTTCGGCCGCGCCGAACGCGATGGCGTCCCCGACTGCGGACCTGCCGTACGCCACCGGGCCGTCCTTCGCGATCCTTGAGAGGACCTCGTCCATGAACCTGACCTCCCGGGAGAGCTGGAGGTCGCCGACCAGCTTCTCGAGCGTTCCTTTGCCGACAACGTCCTGCACCGCCCCGCGCCCGATCCGCCGGGTATCGACCACGACCGCCCCTGCCACAGCAGCACTGTCCCTCCCCCGGGCAAATTTCACGAAATCGTCCTTGATGAAGCCGGGGCCGGCGATGACGAGTGGGCCGGTGATCCCGGCAAGGCTGCCCAGAACCTCCTCGAAGAAGCCGGTGCGGGAACCTGTCTCCGCGCCCTTGCCGCTCCCCGCAGTCATCGTCATCACGCTCTCGGGGCCGTACTGGCGGAGGCGGAAGAGCTCCGCCTCCCCTTCCTCTATGGTGAGGACGTGGATGACGCCGTAGGCGGATGCCTTCACCGCACGATCGATCCGCTCGAGGTCCACCGCCCGCCACTGCCGGATGACGGAGATCTCATGGCCGGTCCCGACATTGACGGTATGGTACGAGCCGGCGTCCACGCCCTGTTCTATGATGCCGGAGATGCGGAGGCGGACGCCGTGCTCCGAGAACTCCACCCGTTCGACCCGGATCCCGAGCCTCACCGGCCGTTTTTCCACCTTCTCCGGCCGGATCCTGTCGGCCGCGGCCTCAACGCTCCGGAAGGTCGTGGCGAAGACGAGGTCCCCGGGGCCGACGAGGTGCCGGAGGTGCCAGAGGTCATCGACGCTCTCGGGGAAGAACTCCGCCTCGCCGTACCCGTCCCTGAGTTCGCCGAATTCAGCCTTCATGGTGCCCCGGAATATCGGATCCGCCCGGCGGGACGAACGCGGCGACGCGCTCGGTGTTCAGGACATTCTTCAGCGCCTTCTCTTCCCCGGCCGGGAGACTCTCCTTCAGGAGCCTCAGCACTTTCTTTGCAGTATCGTTCGGCTCGAACTGCCCCGGCACGAGCTCCACGTACGCCTTCGCTTTCCCCCGGACAGCAGATGGCGGCCCGCCGATCACCGCTGCGTGGGGTTCGAGCACCAGGCCGATGCCGACCGCGAGCGGGACGTTGCGGTACCAGGTACGCTCGCCACGGACGATGAACGAGCCGCGGGAGACGAACTCGCCCGGTTCCGGGGTCTTGCTCACCTGCGCAGGCAGGGCGGCAAAAACATCGGCGGAGGCGTGCCCGCTCCGCCACGCCCCGGAGTACGAGGCGGCGAACCGGGCCACCTCGTCCATCCGTTCCGTCGCTCCCTTGACGACTACCACGCTCGCCCCGTGGATATCGGCGTGGACAAAGAGGTCGCCCCCGGCCATGTACTTTCTGACCAGTTCCTCGTTCTGCGCTGCGTCCCTTCCCCCGAGGACGACGACCCCGTCGCTCGTTACGAACCACCGGAACCGGTGGTACCAGAGCTTCTTCATCGGCACGATCTCCCGCCTTGACTCCCTGCCCTTTGCAGCGGGCTTCTTCATCGCGGCAAGGGCGCCCTCCTTCTTCTTCCGGAACTTCTTGACGATGTCGTAATACCTGCCGGCGTTCTGCTCCACGCTTTCGTGGACATAGATCTTCACGGTTTTTCCGATGTCGACCTCGACTGCAGCTTCGTCCGGGTGGAAGGCCACGATCTTCCGTGCTTCCGGTGAAGAGAGACCCCGGAGGTGCCGCTCCACCTCCTGCCACGAGAGCTGCCGGCTCGCGGCATCGAGGGCTTCGATGAGCTTCGCAACGAACGAGTAATTTTCGTAGATGACACCCGCGAGCTCCTGGGCTTTCCTGATGTTCTCGTCGAATTTTTTGATCGCCGACTTCTGGTGCTGCAGAATCCGCTCTTCCCGGGAAAATTTCGGCTTCGCCGCCTTCTTCTCGGTCTCCTTCCGGGTCATCGGGAAGAAGGCTTCAAGCGCAGAGGAAAAGACAGGATAGTGTACCGCGTCGCTGCTGCCGGTGAGATCGACCGGCTCGCAGTGGCCGGCCGACACGACCGCCGTCCGTTCGTGGAGGACCCTGTCAAGGAGGTCGCGGATGATCGGGTAGACGAGGGAGGGATCGGCTTCACCCGCGGGAAGGGTCTTGTCAATGCCGGCCCGGCGGCAGACATATTCCGCATAGGATCCCCCGAGCATCGCACCCATCGCGAGCGCCCGGACAAGGTCCCGCGGGTCGTGCGCGAGGAGCGTCCGGAGCGCCTCTTCGGAAGCGGTCGGGTCGCCCGGGCTGAGCTGGTAGGGCACGTCCGGGATGATGTCCCGGTCCCTGAACCGGTGGTGCCTGAGCGGCTTGAGGATCACGTACTTCTCATCGGTCAGGATCACATTCCCTTCGTCGAAGAGCTCGATGACGAGCCGGTAAAGGCGGTTCTCTTTTCCGATATCGAAGATAAGGATCCGCTCGAGGCCGTGCTGGCGCACGCCAAGGACCTTCCCTCCCGCGAGGTGTTTGCGCAGGAACATCGCAAACTGGGGCGGGTTCTTCGGAGGCTCCGGCAGGAACGAGACGAAATGGGCCCTCCGCCCCGACTCGACGATGAAGAGGTACCGCGCCTTCTCCCCGCCGTTGAGCCGGATCCCGAGGGTGCGGGAATCGAACTGGTAGATCTTGTCGATCCAGAGCGGGAGTTTCTCCGCCAGTTCGGATGCGACCGCTCGGGTGTCGATCCCGCTCATTCCCTGCTCGGACGCCATGGCTTATACCAAATTACATATGGCTTGTGCACTAAAAAATAAGACTACTGGTGGAGAGGGATGAGCGGGGAAAAGACCGAGGAAAAACCGGTAATTGCCAAAAAAACAAAGACGAAGGCGGAGAAACAGGCCGAACACATCAACCGTATCAAGCGGACGCTCACCGCGTGCCTCCTCGGGATCGCGGCCGGGGTCCTCTCCTACCTCTCCGGGGGAACACCCGATGCGACCGGCCTCCAGGACAACGGCCTCCTGGCATTCATGATCATGCTCGCCGCCATCGTCATCCAGCGGCACATCTTCGTCCTCCTCCGCATGGACACGGAAAAACTGGGGGCCAAGGACTGGCTCTACCAGGGGTTCATGACTTTCGCGTTCTGGTTCGTCTCATGGACGATTCTCCTCTCTTCCCTTACCCTCGTGGCCGGGTTCTCGGCAAACGTAACCTCCGGCCCGGTCCCCGTTGCGGTAGCCTTCACCGACAGCTCGACCGGCTCTCCGGCGAACTGGTCCTGGGATTTCGGTGACGGGGCAACCGCATCCACCCGGGACCCGGTCCATGTGTACACAACACCGGGAAAGTTCAACGTGTCGCTCACGGTATCCAATGCGGGAGGCAATACTACGAGGACCGTGCCGGATTTTATCCTGGTAAATTCCACCGGTCTCTCCTGACCCGGTCATCTGATCCCCTATGAGAATAGCAATCGTCCACAAGGATCGATGCCATGCGAAAAAGTGCGGCACCGAGTGCATCATCTACTGCCCCCGGGTCAGGACCGGGGACGAGACCGTCAGCATCAGCGAGGAAGGCAAGGCGGTCATCTCAGAGGAACTCTGCGTGGGATGCGGGATATGCATCAAGAAATGCCCGTTTGACGCCATCGACATCGTGAGCCTGCCTGAGGAGCTGGAGCACCCCACCCACCGGTACGGGAAGAACGGGTTCGCCCTGTACGGCCTCCCGATCCCGGTGGAAGGGAAGGTTACGGGTATCCTCGGGGCAAACGGGATCGGGAAGAGCACCGCGGTGAAGATCCTCTCGGGCCAGCTCCGGCCCAACCTCGGCAACTTCGACACCGAGGTCGGATGGGAGGAGATCCTCCGGCTGTACACCGGCACCGAGCTCTTCGACTACCTCCAGACCGTCTCGAAGAAGAGCATCAGGATCGCAACCAAGCCGCAGTACATCGACTACATCCCGAAGGTCTTCTCCGGCACCGCCGGGGCGCTCCTGAAAAACACCGACGAGCGCGGGGCGCTGGCCGGTATCCTGCCGGCGCTGAAGCTCGACGCGGTTACCGGTCACGACATCAGCACGCTTTCCGGGGGCGAGCTCCAGCGGGTCGCCATCGCCGCCTGCCTTGCGCGGGACGCAGACCTGTACTTCTTCGACGAGATCACGCCGTTCCTCGACATCTACCAGCGGATCGCGGCGGCAAAGCTGATCCGCGAACTCGCCGCGCGGAGGCCGGTCGTCATTGTGGAGCACGACCTCGCCATCCTCGACATGCTCGCAGACACCGTCCATGTCGGGTACGGCAAGCCCGCTGTCTTCGGGATCATCACCCGGCCGAAAGGGGTCCGGGTTGGGATCAACCAGTACCTCGAAGGCTTCCTTGCGGAGGAGAACGTCAGGTTCCGGCCCCATGCCGTCGTCTTCGAGAAGCGGGCGCACGAGAAGGGATCCGAGCGGGAGGACCTCTTTACCGTCCCGCCCATGACCAAGGAGTACGAGGCCTTCCGGCTCACGGTGAAGGGCGGCACGATCCGCGCCGGCGAGGTGCTCGGCATCGTGGGGGGAAACGGGACGGGCAAGAGCACGTTTGCCAGGCTCCTCGCCGGCGGCGAGGAGCCCACCACCGGCAGTATGGAGAGCTTGCTGAAGATCTCGTACAAACCCCAGTACATAAAGGGCGAGAGCTCCGACAGCGTAGAAATGTTCCTCCGCCGCATCACCGCGAAGTTCGACTCCTCGTACTACCAGCACGAGATCGTGGAGTCGCTCGACCTCATGCCGGTCCTCCAGTCGCCGGTCGACACCCTGAGCGGGGGCGAGCTCCAGCGGGTGGCGATTGCCGCCTGCCTCTCCCGGGACGCCGACCTGTACATCCTCGACGAGCCGAGCGCGCACCTCGACGTCGAGCAGCGGGTGAACGTGACCCGGGTGATCAAGCACCATGCAGAAGGGAAGTCGGCGAGCATCATGGTCATCGACCACGACATCTACCTCATCGACATGATCAGCGAACGGATCCTCGTCTTCGAAGGGATCCCCGGCCGGTCGGGCACCGCGGCCGGGCCGTTTGCGATGCGGGACGGCATGAACCGGTTCCTCCGCGAACTCGAGGTGACGTTCCGCAGGGACCAGACCGGCCGGCCGCGGATCAACAAGCCCGAATCGTTCCTCGACCGGGAGCAGAAGTCGCTCGGGGAATTCTATTACTATATGGCCGAAGAGTCCTAGCCCCCGTTATCGTACTTTTTTCCGGCGACAACATCTTTTGTATACAGGAAACCTTTCTCTCGTCTTACGCACCGTTCCCGGTGATCTTCCCCAGCACGGCATTGACTGCCCGGGCGATCGGGTCGATGATGGAGGAGAGGAGGTCCTGTACGGAGGCGGGCGGGGTCGGCCCGGCCTGTACGGTGGAGACGGGGAGAGGCGTTTCTGACGCGGTTATGGCTGCAGGAGGGACTGTTGTCACCGGAACCGGCGTTACCGTCATGACGGGAAGGAGCGTGTTCTGCGCCGTATTGTCCTGGTAATATCCGATATAGTCCTGCGTGCCGAACCAGACCCTGCCTTCCGCGTCGATGAAGATGCTCTTTACGACAGGAGAGGGCCCGATCCCCTCGAAGCTTGAGACGTGGCGGTATACCGATCCGTCATCCCAGATATAGATCCCGGCATCGGTTGCAATATAGAACTTCCCGTCGGGACCCGCGGCAAAGTCGTTGATAGTAAGGGAAGCCGCGCCGAGATCGGCGGCGGTCAGGGCGGTCGTAAAACCGGACCCGGCCGCGTAGTGGACAACGGTCGATGCGTTGAAGAAGTACGCCCCGCCGAGCGGATCCCGCCTGACCTCGCTGAGCGGGTGGAAGGTATCCTCCCCGGAACTGAGCCGCTCGAACACGACCGGGTCATCGTGCGAACGGACGAGCCATTCGCCCTCGGTTGCGGTGGAGATGACAAGGCTGTCGGCAGCCGGGTCGATGACCATACCGGTGACGGTGAAAAAGCCCGGCCCGGAGTCCGTCATCGGCTGGAACCACGTCCAGTTCCCGTCCCGGTAGCGGTGGACCGCCGCGTTGCCGGTCGCGATCCACATCGTGTCGTCCCACCGCCTGAGGACCGTGACCCGCGGGTCTTTTAAGAGCTGCTGGTCCCGGATCGTGAGGTATGTCTTCCCGTTGAAGATCTGGAGGCCGCCGGCATACCCGATCCAGAGGTTTCCCCGGTTATCGAATTCGGCGGCGGTGATGTAATCGTTCAGGAGCCCCTCCGAGAAATTCGCCCGGTCGATATGGCGCGTCTCCCAGCTCCCGTTGTACGTGGAGAGCCCGAAGCTGGTGCCGAAGATCACATCCCCGCCGGGCCCGTTGACGAGGGTATTGATCTGGGCCGAATTGACAGACCCTTCCGAGGGGATGAAAAACCGGGTCGAATAGGCGTTTCCCGCCCCGGCGGCCGGGGCGTTGCCTCCGGTCGGGCTCAGGGGGGCCGCAGAAACCGCGGTTACCATCACGATAAGAAAACAGGCCAACGCGAGCGGATCAGAGATCTTTTGTCGTGCCATCGGCTCTCCGGATCGAAAGTCTCCCGCCGCTCTCCGGGAAGAACGTGACGGAACGGCCGAATTTCCCCCCGACATCCTCTGCTTCCAGTTTGATCTGGTTCGCGGCAAGGACCTCCCGCACCTTCTGGATATTCCTCTCACCGATATTGAGGTTCGCGCCGAAATACTCAAACATGCACGAGCCCCCGGCCATCTTCGCTGCGAGGTTTTTTTTCCTGCAGCCGGCTCCGAGCAGCTCGTTCACGATCAGCGGGATCGCGGTATCGGCGTACTTGCCGGGCCGGTCCGTCCTCCCGGTGCTCTCCGGCAGCATGATGTGCACCATAGCCCCCTTCTTCATTCCCCCGTCATAGATGACAAGGCCGATGCAGGAGCCAAGGCCGATGGTCATCATCGGGAAGGAGCCGACACGGTACTCGCCGATACCGATCATGGCGGTCTGTCCGTTCAGGGAGAGGGGTTCGGGCATGGGTTCCGGGAATGGATTTTTCAGGCCTGCATCATCTTCTCGAGGAGCCCGATGATCTTCTTGAGCGTCGAGTTCTCCGGCATCATGATGATGTCGCTGTCGATCTTGTGCTCTTCGCAGACGAGTTCGGTGGAGAAGAGGAGCACTTCGTCGACCTCCTCGCCCATCTGGGCGATGAGGGTCTGCATCGCGGCATGGGCCATGTCGATGGAGAGCGCAGGGGGGGAGGGGAGCATGATGAACCCCAGGAGCTCGGCGGTGGCGTCGAGGAATGCGGAGATCATGATATTCCCGACCTCAATGAGGGCGCTCTCGTCCATCTCGTTCATCGGCCGGTCCATATCGGTCTGCCCGAGCATCGCGTTGGTAAGCCGTTTCGCCGACTCGCGGGTGATATAGAAGATGATATACCCCCCGTGTTCGATCTCCCCCTGGAGCTCGAAGGCAACCATCGCGGCCGATTCGTCGCCCATCACCGTGCCGAGCTGGGAGATATCGACAGCTTTTATGGCCGGAACGCTCATCTCGACGGCGCTCCCGAGCATCTGGG
>DATJBJ010000047.1:0-4566 GCA_035515395.1 Methanoregula sp.
GATTCCGGGACGATCACCCTCCAGAACGGGTTCACCGTCACAAGTGCATCTTCAGCCGCCACCGTCACCGGAATATCTCCTGCCAGCGGGACAGTCAATAGTTCGGCATCTGTCACCATCACCGGCACCGGGTTCTCGACCAGCAGTTCCAAGATACACCTGACCCGGTCCGGTTACAACGACATTGTCGGGACGGTGAACACCTATGCTGCAACCCAGCTGACCGGTACGTTCGATCTCACAGGCCAGACCTCCGGGACATACACCGTCTGCGTCCTGTACGACGGCACCAACAGCGCCTGCGGCCCCACGTTCACCATCAACGACGTCACGCCGGTGAACGGCTCCATCTCGTTCACCTCGAACCCCTCCGGGGCGGGAGCCTATCTCAACAACGTCTTCCAGGCAACAACTCCCTACACCCTCGGCAATGTCACGCCCGGGACCTATACCGTCACCTACAAGCTGAGCGGCTACCAGGACCTCTCCCAGCAGGTCACCGTCACGGCCGGGCAGACTGCGGACGCATACGGGTACCTCCGCACCAATTATGTCTATACCACTGCCCCTACGCCGGTTTATACCGTCCCCCCGACTGTAAGAACCGTCGCGACGGCAAAGAAACCCGCCATCACCGTCCCGACGCCGTGGCCGTCCGCGACCCCTGCAAAATCCCCGGCCGATCTTCTCGTTGTCCTCGGCGCCGTGGGCATCGGGATTGCCGTGCTCAGGAGACGATAACAACCGTTCCTCCCGTTCTCTTTTTCCGGCACGGAAAAGAGGTCCGATCCTGAAAGGGTGATGGCGATGAGTATTAAAAAATTCTCCCGCCCGTAAACAGCATAATGTTTTCGAGGAGAGGCCGGAAAAAAGAGGCAGAGCCTATCCCGCGTGGAAGCACGAGGACTTGAGCACCTCGACTTCCGTGGGGCTCGTGGGCCCTTCGTTGAAGACTTCCTTGACGACCGAGGAGGAGCAGTACTTGATCTGGACCCGGGCAGACATCCGTTCCCGCTCCTCGTAGTACGACCCCCGGGAGAACTCCATGAGCCGCTTCATCGAGATGTTGGTGGCGAGGACGAACGCACAGCACCCCGTATCGCCCGGGCCGAGGTCCGCGAGGTCGACCGATGTCAGGAAGATATGGGTATCGGGGCCCGGGGTGATCCCCGCGATGGTCACGATGTTGTGGGCGCTCTGGAGCTCGATGGTGCGTGGCCTCCCTGTCCGGAGTTCCTTCAGGACTTCTGGCGATATGCCGGTTAATGCTGGACACCTCATCGTCATCACCCGTACATCGGAAGGTCTTTTTTCGGCGAGGTCTCGGCAGACTGCTGCACTTCCTCGGCGATCTTGCCCATGCTCTGCTCGATCTCGACCGCCTGTTCGATGAGCGGCTGGACATCGAGGTTGAGGTCGTACATCTTATTGAGGACCGCGATGGTGGCAGCCGAGGCCCGGGGGTCGGGGGCGTTGACCGTCTCGCCGAGGAGCCCGTACGCCGGGATGCCCCGGATCTTGCACTCCGTCAGCAGGCTCGACGCGATTCCCGAGATGCTCCCGATGGGGAGGACGAGCGTGAGGTCGGCGATCCGCTGGAGGGCTTCGGCAGTCGTCGCAACGCCGAAGACCCGCTTCTCCGGCTCGTTGGTGATGATCCCGGCGATCGTCAGGATCTCCTTCGGGTTGTACGGTTCGAGCCAGTCCAGCATCCCGTTGGTTATCTCGTAACAGATCATCGGGTGTATCGGGATATCGGCAACGATTGCCGCGATATGGTCTTTCTGGTAGAGCCGGA
This sequence comes from Methanoregula sp., assembly GCA_035515395.1. Classification (GTDB taxonomy): domain Archaea; phylum Halobacteriota; class Methanomicrobia; order Methanomicrobiales; family Methanospirillaceae; genus Methanoregula. The sequence goes on from DATJBJ010000047.1 coordinate 1,799, forward strand.
CCGGCTCGTTGATGACCCCCTTGTTCATCATGGCGAGGGGCGGGAAGTATTTCGAGGTCATCGTCCCTATCAGGTCAAACTCCAGCTGGTCGACCATGTACTGGAGTGCGATCGTGCCGACAAGCCCGCTCCCCGGAAAGCCCATGAGGATCGATGTGCCGTCTGCGGGGAGCGGCTTGGATACGATCTTCAAGTCGCTGGGGGTTTCTGTCGTCATTAGCTTAACATACACATACTACTAAAAAAGTATTATGCAGGAATATCCCATCAAGCGCGGACTCACCAAAGACCTGGATTCCCGCATTGTCGCAGAACTCAGGAGCGGTTTCGGCTCCGAGCCGGTAAAGGCGGGCAATGCCTGGAGGATCGCGTTCGGGGCACTCCGGCGCCTCGATGTCACCGCCGGGCCGGGCGGAAAGTCGGTGGTCATCGATACCGAGTCGGACACGGGTGCTACCGACGAGGTAATCCTCGATACCAACCGGCGGTTCCGGAAATTTCTCGATGCGGTCACCGGCTTTTCCACGAAAGAACGGGTGAAGCGGGCCAAGAGCGCTGCCGAGGAATAGGGACCGGCACCGCGCATCGCGGCATCGGGCGGGCTTTGTTCTCCTCAGGTGCGCAACCGGACTCTTCCGAATTTTATTCCTGCGGTTACCGGTTCTGATGCCGGCGGCCGGCGACCTTCTTTCACTTCATGGTAATTCCGCGATCGACCGCGAACATAATCAGCAACGGAACAGGTAAAAAAAATCATTTCCCCCGTCTTCCCGCCAGGAGAAACGATCCGCCAAGGGCGATGACCGCGATAGCCGGCCCGGGACCGGATTGGGGCGTCGGCGTCGGCTCCGGGGAAGGCGGCGCAGTCGCGCTGGCGGCAGTCATGGACGGGGAGGGTGGTGCCGTGGTAAGCGCCGCTGCCGTATAACGGATTACCGGCTGCCGGGTCGCCACGACCGTGAAGTCCGGTCCCGTCGTCACCGTGTACCCGTACAGGGTGTTCTGGTCGGCAAAGGCGATCCTGCCCCCGTCCCAGTCCACGGCGACCGACCGCAGCCCGATGATCGAGCCGGCCTTCAGCGTTGTTTCGAGGTTTCCTCCGCCATCGAGTACATAGAGTGTCTGGTCGACTGACCCTGCGGCGATCGTCTGGCCGTCGCGGGAGACGCCCACGGCGTTCACCCACTGCCCCGCGGGGAATGTCCACCGCTCTGTCCCGAAGCGGCTGATCGCCCGGACGGTGCCGTCCTGCCCGCCGGTCACGATCACGTCGCAGTTGCCCGAGCACCCCATGTCGTTGATGGTACCGGGGAAGTTCTTCATCCAGTTGAGCTCGCCGTTTGCCGCGTGGGACGAGACCCGGGTGCCGCCGGCGGTGATGACGGTCGAGGAGTCGGCGGAGATCGCGATGAACTGGTCGAGGCTCCCGTTCTGCGTGTCTTCCCACACCAGGTCCATGGCAGGCGTGAGAAACTTCAGTCCCTCCTCAGTGGCAACGACGACGAGCGAACCGTCGCGGGAGATGGCGATGGTTTTTACCCTCGGGAAGGTGGTGTTCCGGCCGATGAAGTCGCCGTTCCACGCCCATGACTGGATGAGCCCGGTATCGTCGGCTTCGACGACATACGCCCCGTCCGGGGCGATCGCGACGGCCCGGATGTTAGACCCGATATTGCGGGTCCAGACATCCGTCCCGTTGCCGTCGTACATGACGACGCTGTTGCCGTTTGCGGATACGACATAATTCCCGTCGGCGCTCATCGCCGCGACCGTTCCTGCCTTCCCGCCCCATTCGTGGTCGCCCGACCAGGACCGGACGAGCATCTGGCTCCCGCCCGCGTACACAAACGCCCCATTGGATGAGAACGCGATCCCGGAGTACGTGCCTCCCACGGCCGGACGCTCTTTCCAGTCCAGCACGAGCCCCGTTGCCGAGGCGGGAGCGGCCAGTCCGGCGATAACGAAAACCGCGATGATGAGGAGAATCCTGTTACCGTTCATGCTATCGTAAGGAACATGTGACCCGGCCCGGTTTATCTCGCTTGTGGAGGCAGTTTCCTGCCGATGGCAGGTGTCCACAACTTTTTTTGGGGGCAACGGGAACACGCGGGAGATCCCTGAAGCTGCGATCCTCCTGTTCCCGTGATCCCTGCCCGGGGCAGGCGGGCGTCGCAGAGAGTCCGGGCCGGGGTGCGGTAGTGCCGGTCCGGCGGTTACGGCGGGTCCTTCGGGATCTTCGTTGCCATGTACCATGCATGGACCCCGAGAGCGAGATAGAGGGGGAGGAGGAGGGCAAACGAGGTGTTGTCGCCTTCCATCCTGAAGATCCAGACGGTCGCCAGCTCGTCGAACGAGAAGATCAGTGCCCCCCACCACTTGTCGAGATACGCGTACCCCGTCCCGGGGAGGAGGAAGTTGAGGAAGCCCGCGATCCACGGGTTTTTCGTCTCCTGGGGGCGTTTCGAGATCCCGCGTGGCAGGTGCATGGGGGAGATCCCGCACTTTGTTGCCGCAAGCACGGTATTCCACCTGACGTCCCGGTTCTCGTCGCCGAGCGACCGCATGAGGGCGGGTATCGCATCCGTTTCGCCGATCGACCCGAGGAGTTCGACCGCTCTCATGCGGACCGTGCTGTCGCGGTCCCTGAGGAGCCCGGTGAGGGCGGGTACCGCGGGTTTCCCGATCTCGCGGACCGCCCGCCATTCCTGCAGGCCGGCAAAATAGTATGCCCGCTCGGCCGGGTCCTCCGGCTTCCAACCGGTCTTTGA
>DATJBJ010000048.1:0-8295 GCA_035515395.1 Methanoregula sp.
CCTGCCGGGATTGCGGGAGGCTCTGTTACGCAGACGAGCCGTTCTACCCGGAGACCCGGCTCGGCTCTCCCGTGGTCGACCTTTGCCGGACCCTTTCCGCGGGGCGGTCGTCATCGCGGGCGGCAACGATCCTCGACACGATGGGGATAATCGTCGACCGGACCAGCTGCCTGAAGTACGGCTCGCACCAGCTGCCCGCTGTCGCGACCGCAGATGTCTTCGGCCTCAGGCTCCCGTTCTCAATCCTTTCCATCTCCTCGCTCGCCGCCCGCGCCGGCGAGGGGGGTCGCATCAAAGGGGCAGAACTTCTCGTCGCCTGCGGTCTCCCATCCGCATACCGGGCACCGCCGGAGAGCGGGCTTCCGGCCAAAGAGCGGGATGAGCGGGACGAAGAGGAAGAGGAAGAATAAGGGGAAGCCCAGAAGCCAGAGGACTGCGGAGAGCCCGAGCGAGCCGGCGAGGAGGGCGAGGGAGAGGAGCCAGGGTTTCATGGTTTTGGTTTTGATCCGAGGAATTTCATTTTAGTCAGACTATTCATTTCTCTCTTTATCCGGATTTAAGATACTGATTTTTTAGGAGACCCCCTCTCTCAAGTCGAAGAACCTGCTGGTTCTTCCCCGGCCGGTCACGCCGAAGAGTGGTTGTCTCCCGGCAATCAGAATGGTCCGTCAGGACCATTAAGATTCTATTCGAACTATTCAGCCGAAGATCCGGTCCCGGATCGCAATCTCCCGCACGGCAAACGCCGGCAGCGCGTCGGCCACCTCTCCCAGTTCGTCCGTGAGGTCGAGCCCGCCAATCTCGCGGGAAAAGAGGGGGGCACCGGTGCCGGCTACTATGATGCGGCCGGCCCCGGATTCGGATGCGACCATTGCAGCACCGGTAAGAACACGCCGCCTCTGTTCTGCCCAGAACGCCGCCGCGACCTGCAGGGCCCCGCGGGTGCCGATCTCCTCGAGGTCCGCGCAGACGACGCGGGCGAGCCGGCGGAGGGAGGCCTCGACGCTCTTCTCTTTTTTATCCGGCGTGTCACAGCCGTATTGTTCCGGCGTGATGTGCCCGAGGACCAGGTGGACGTCGGCGCTCGTGGCGAAATATTCCGTGCTTACCGGAGTCTTCACCCCGTCGAGATCGACGGTCCGCAGGAGGGCGGCCACGCTGGTCCGGAGCATGCCCGTGTAGACGAGATATCCCGCCTGGAGCCGGGTGAGGTCGGTAAGCCCTTTCAGGCCCTCGAACCGGCAGAGCGGGACGATATCGGTTGTCGTGCTCCCGATATCGAGGAGGACTGCATCCGCAAACCGGTCCCTGAGGTAATCCGCGGAGGCGAGCCAGTTCGCGGCCGCGAGCTGGGGCACCGCGGCACCGTGGAATACGGCATCGGTCCCGTAAAACCGGGCTTCCGGAAAAGCGTCCTTCACCGCATCGACGATAAAGGAGATCCCCTCGCCTTTCGTATGAAAGCAGTCTGCGAGCTCGCCGCTCATGACTGCCGCCGCGGTCTCTCCGCTGCGGGCATACGGCAGGAGGATATCTCTGATCGGCGCGCCCTCCCAGAGCGGACAGTAATGGATGTGTGCCCCTTCGTCGTCGACAACCTTGAGGTTTGCCCCGCCGACATCTATCCCGATCATAGCTTCGTTACCTGCCCGCGTGTGTCGAACCGTGCCCTCCCGGCCAGGTGCACGGGGCCCACGGCCTCACCCTTTGAGGCTGCGATGAGGATCTCTGCGATCTCCTCGTTCATGCAGGCCGCGATGCCGACAAGGCTCGTGGTGATCCGGGGATTGACATCGACGACGTATATTCTGTCGGCAACAACCACGTCGACCCCGCAGTATCCCTGGCACCCGAGAACGGTCACCGTTTTTGCCGCAATACCGGAGATCTCAGCTTCGCGCCCCGGGTGGACCGGAGTCTCTCCGCCGAGATACCGGAACGAGCCGTCCGCGGCAATTTCGATCTCCTGGCGGTTGACCGCGAGCGCGAGCGGGGGGTTCCCGGTAAAATAGAGGCAGGCCTCCCCGGTGACCCTGCCCGCGACAATACTGACCGAGAGGTGCTCTCCTTCGATGAACCGCTGGGAGAATTCGCCGTTGCCCGGAGGGAGGGAGGAGAGCCTGACCCCCTGCGCCCCGCAGCCGGTGACCGGTTTTACGACGCAGGTCCCGCCGGTGCATTCCTCCGGGACCGGAATCCCATGGCTGGAGAGGATCTTTGCGGTCCGCACCTTGTTTGCGCAGAGCGCCGCGCTGATAAACCCGCATCCGAGATTGTGGGTGTGCTGTTCGAGGATCATCGTGTACCTCGGGAGGAGGTGGTCCGGGGCGATGACCAGCCCCATGTCGCAGGACGGGGCGATCCGCTCGATCTCCCCGCCAAAGTCCCCGGATCCCGGCAGGACCGCTTCGTGCCCGCACCGTTCGAAGCTGGTCTTCAGTACACCGAGCATGGCGGCGCCTTCCGGGGCGAGGGCAGGATCGCAGGTCGTGGCATACTCGGCGAGAAGAATCTTCATCCTTCTTCCTGTTGGCGGTACGACAAAATTACCCTATCCGATCCGAGACCTTTTAGTGGGGTGCCGGCATAGAGTGAATGGACATGAAGCCTTCGATCCTGCTGACGAATGATGACGGGGTGAGTTCCATCGGGCTCTGGGCCGCATACGAGGCGATCGCCCCCCTTGCGGATGTTACGGTGGTCGCACCGGCAACCCAGCAGAGCGCTGTCGGCAGATCGATCTCGATCTTCGAGCCCCTGCGGGCGAACAAGGTTGTTCACAACGGCGTTCCTGCATGGTCCGTAGCCGGCAAGCCCACTGATGCGGTCATCATCGGCCTCTATGCCCTGAAGCTTTCGCCCGCGTTCGTCATCTCCGGCATCAATATAGGAGAGAACCTTTCGTACGAGTCGATCATGACATCCGGGACGGTCGGGGCTGCGCTCGAAGCTTCGAACCAGGGGACGAAGGGAATCGCGTTCTCTCTCCAGGTCGAGGACCAGGGGGACAAGTTCGACGACCCCCGCTACCACGGGCAGAGCTTCGACGACGCAAAAAAAATCGTGCGGGACGTCGTGGAACGCGTCCTTGCCCGGGGCATACCGCCGCAGGCCGACGTCATCAACGTCAACATCCCCTCCCACGTCCGGGGCGGGTACGAGATCACCCGGCTTGCACGGAAGCTCTTCCATACCGGGGTCGAAAAACGGCTCGATCCCCGCGGCCGCCCTTACTTCTGGATCAACGGCCCCCTTCTCGAGGATGGCGATGACGGCACCGACGTCCACGCGATCCGAAAGGGGAACGTCTCGATCACCCCGATTACCCTCGACTGCACCGCGTTTGCAGCCGATGAGGAGGCGAGGAAGGTATTTTTGGAATAGAGGTTTGGTTTTAATTTCAGATGTTTTGGTTTTAATTTCCGGAAGGTTTTCCGCCTCACGGACCAGGGAGTGCCCGTAAATGTATCTTTTTTTCCGGCGATCCCGCACCCGATTACCCCACGTTTAATTATCCCGGCACCGAAATGTATCGATTACATGGAGACACAGCCACAGGAACTCGCGGCCGCAAAACGCCTGGCCGGGTACCAGGCCGCAGAGATGGTCGATGACGGGATGATTGTCGGGCTCGGAACCGGTTCGACCGTTTTTTTCATGATCGAGCGCCTCTCGTCGCGGGTCCGCGAGGGCCTGGATGTCCGGGGTGTCCCCACTTCGTACCAGACGGCGATCCAGGCACGGGAATACGGTATCCCCCTCACTACCCTCGACGATCACCCCGTCATCGATATCGCGATCGACGGTGCCGATCAGGTTGATCCCCGGCTCCGGCTCATCAAGGGCCGCGGGGCTGCCCACACCCGGGAGAAATGCGTTGCTGCCGCAGCGATGAAGTTCGTTGTAGTCGTCGATGAGGCAAAGCTCGTGCCGCACCTCTCCGGACAGGTACCGGTGGAAGTGATCCCGTTTGCCGCCCGTCCGGTCATGAACCAGCTCCGGGGGCTCGGGTGCCTGCCGTTCATCCGCGAGGCTGTTAAAAAAGACGGGCCGGTCATCACCGACAACGGCAACTTCATCGTCGACTGCAGGTTCGCAGAGATCCCGGAGCCGGAACTCCTCGAGAGTTCGATTGCGGCTATCCCCGGTGTAGTGGAGAGCGGGCTCTTCACCGGTTTCTCCGGGCTGACCACGGTCATAGCCGGGGGAAAGAAAAAATGCAGGGTAATAGAATCAGCGGATATAGTCCCGTAACTTCTGCACGAGAGCGAGCTGATTGTTGGCTTCCTTCTTCTTCTCCTTCTCGATGCTGTCCATAATTTCCGTAATCGGTTTCGAGAGCTCATAGATCTTGACGGGACGGCCCTTGCTCTCGGCCTTGCTCTCCCTGCTGGTGATCCAGTTCTGGTCGAGCAGGTAGCGCATCGCAATGCTCACTTCCGGCTGACGGAGGTCGGTGCCGCGCTCGATCGCACGGGAGGTCGCCTCGGGAGTGTTCGCGAGGAAGACCAGCACCTTTGCCACGTTCCTCTTTGTCCCGATCTCGATGAGGAGGTTTGCAAACTCCTCCTCTTTTTCTGTAAAGTACATCACGTTCTCGATTCTCATTGCATCACATCCAGATTATTTGTAAAAGTCCTTACTTCATCATATATCTTTCTGTTGATATATATGATGTGGTATGCGTTTCTTTCGCACGATGCCGACTCTTCACCGGAACTTCCAAAAAAAAAGTTTTGCCCCGCCAGCCCCTGCCAACCGGAAGAATGAGGATCAGATGAGGCCGAGGCTCCGCAGGTCCGAGAGTATCTTTACGACCGCCTTCTTGGCATCGTCCGGTTCCTTGCCGCCCGTGATGATAAGTTTGCCGGAACCGAAGAGGAGGACGACGACCTTGGGGTTCTCGAGCCGGTACACGAGGCCGGGGAACTGTTCGGGCTCGTACTCGATCCGATCGAGGTTGAAGCCCACCGCGATCTTGTTGAGGTTTATGGCGGTTGCAAGATCCGCGGAGGTGACGATGTTCTGGATCTTGTACTCCAGTTTCTTCGGGATGTCGATACCCAGTTCGCGGAGTTTGCCGCCGAGAATGTTGAGCCCCTTGCTCAGGGAATCGATGCTCTTTGCGCCGGTGAGCACGACTTTGCCGGAGCCAAAGACGAGTGCGGCGATCTTCGGGTCCTGCATCCGGAGGACGACACCGGGAAACCGTTTCTTGTTGTACTCGGCGTCCTTGATCTGGGACGAAAGGGCTGGCAGGTCCAGGTAATCGGTCACCTTCGCTGATGCCACGATGTTTTCGATCTTGAGGGAATCTTCCGGTCTGACCTTCATATTTATAAATGCCACAAAACAGTATTTAAAAAGTTGGGTTGATTTTTCGGATTGGGAGATTCCGCGCTTATTCTTCCAGGGTCGAGATGTCGCCGGGATCGATCCCCTGCTCTTTTGCCTTGAGTACCCGTCGCATAATCTTCCCGCTCCGGGTCTTGGGGAGCGACGAGACAAACTCGATCTCGGAGGGCATGGCGATCGGTCCGAGCGTGATCCGGACATGGTAGAGGAGCTCGTTTTTAAGCTTCTCGCCGGCAGTATGGCCAACCCGGAGGATGACAAAAGCCTTGATTGCGTTGCCTTTCACTTCGTCGGGCTTGCCGATGACCGCGGCTTCTGCGACTGCCTTGTGGGCTACGAGCGCACTCTCGACTTCGGCGGTGCCGATATTATGGCCGGCCACGACAATCAGGTCGTCTGCACGGCCGAGCACCATGATGTACCCGTCCCTGTTCTTCACCGCCAGGTCTCCGACCGCGTAACAGTTGGGGATGGTGGTCCAGTATTTTTTGTACCGCTCCTCGTCCTGGTAGACGGTACGGAGCATGGACGGCCAGGGTTCCCGGACAACGAGGAAACCGCCCGTCCCGGCCGGCACGGGTTTTCCATCCTTGTCGACCACGTCGGCCACGACCCCGGGAATGGGTTTGCCGGCAAACCCCGGCGCCATCGGTTCCCCGACCATGGTGGTGATCATGTGCATCCCGGTCTCGGTCTGCCACCAGGTGTCAACGACCGGGCAGCGGCCCTTTCCGATGACCCGGTAATACCATTCGAACGCTTCCGGGTTGAGGGGCTCGCCGACCGAGCCGAGGATCCGCAGGGAACTCAGGTTGCACCTGTCAGGCCACGCTTCGCCGAGCTTCATGAACATCCGTATGGCCGTGGGGGCGGTGTACAGGATGCTGACACCCAGGTCTTCCACGATCCGCCACCAGACAGAGGGGTCCGGGAAGTCCGGCGTGCCTTCCGTCACGATGATCGTGGCGCCCATCGCAAGCGGGCCGTACACGACGTAGGAGTGCCCGGTGATCCAGCCGGGGTCGGCGGTGCACCAGTACACGTCGTTCTCCTTGATGTCGAAGACATGCTTCGTGGTATAGTACGTCCCCACCATGTAGCCGCCGCAGGTGTGGACGATCCCTTTCGGCGCACCGGTCGACCCGCTGGTATACAGGATGAAAAGCGGATCCTCCGCGTCCATCACCTCGGGCTCGCATTCGGGTTTCATGTCCTTTATCAGCTCGTAGAAGTCGACCTCCATCTCCCGGTGGATCTCCACCGGCTGCTGGAGCTCGCGCCGGAGGACCACGACATGTTCGACGGTCGGGGCGTTGATGATGGCCTCCTCGATGATATGCTTGAGGGGGATCGACTTGCCGCGGCGGAACGTGACATCGGCCGTGATGACCACCTTCGCCCCGGCACCGGTGATCCTGCTGTTGAGGGCAGCGGCACCAAAGCCGCCGAACACGACGCTGTGGACCGCCCCGATCCGGGCACAGGCGAGCATGGAGATGATCTGCTCGGGGACGATCGGCATGTAGATGCAGACCCGGTCGCCTTTTGCTACCCCGAGCTTCTTCAGCCCGTTCGCCACCCGCATGACTTCCCGGTACAGCTGCCGGTAGGTGTAGATCCGTTCGCTGTCGTCCTCGCCTTTCCAGATGAGGGCAACCTTGTTGCGCCGGGCGTTCTGGACATGCCGGTCGAGGCAGTTGTAGGTGATGTTGGTCTTTCCCCCGGTGAACCATTGTGCGCAGGGAAAGTTCCATTCCCGGACCTTATTATAGGGCGAGAACCAGTGGAGCTCGGCTGCGATACGGTCCCAGAACCCCTCGGGGTCCCGGAGGAAATCATCGTACGCTTTCTGGTAGTCGCCGACCCAGCTGTTCTTTTTGTACGAGGGATCGGGCACATAGTACTTTTCCGTGAGCCTTACGTCGAAAGTGTCTGCCATGAAAAACCCTGATTCTACAACATTAATCATGGGTGACCGTAAAAAAAGGTTATCTTTTTCCGGCCGGTTCATATATCCCTGTTTACGGGAGAAGTGGCGGTCCCATCCCGCACGGCGTACGGCCGGTCACCCGAGCTTCTGCCGGATCTCGCGGACGGTATCGAGGAGCTCCTGCGACATGGGGGTGACGCGGTACCCCAGGTCGTTCTCCGCCTGCCAGAACCCGGTGGTCTCGTCGATGTGGCCGATGACGTAGCAGACGATGACATAACAGGGGACAGCGATTGCGATGACCACCGGCAGGGTGAGGCCGAGGTGGATCGAGAAGAAGTCCTCGAAGAGCTTTGCGTTTGCGGTGATGATACCGAAACTGAGCAGGATCTGGGTCCACGAAGTCCCCCTCGTGTACCGCTGCTTGATCAGGGCGAGCCGGTTAAGGATGCTGGATCTTCCGGTCATGGAGGATTCTCTTGAATTCATCTTTTATGAATTCACTGCAGAAGCATGACGAATCACCACGAAAAGGGAACGCGAAGAGAGGTTGAATTTGTCCGGGACAAAACGCCCGGTATTCCTGTGTTACCGGTTCCGGGGAGACGACGGGGAACCGTTCGTTACGACCATCGTTACCCTGATGCTCGAGCTGTGCGTGCCGTCGCTTACCGAGAACGTTACCGTATACGTCCCTGCCTGGTTTGCCGTTGGCACCCAGAGGAAGGCATGGGAGGCGGGCCTGAAAACCGCCCGCGAAGGAAGATTGGTGGCACTATAGGTCAGGCTCTTTCCACCGGGACTGGAGGCCTGGACGTTCAGCGACAACTGGCTCCCGGGGTTTACCTGCTGGGGGGGTATCGCCGTGATAACCGGCGGCTGGCTTTGGGCCGCACTGGCGACAACAATGGTTGCAGTCGTGCTCGCGCTGAGGGAGCCGTCACTCACCTTAAAGACCGGCGTGAATGTCCCGGTCTGGCTGGTCGTCGGTGTCCACGCAAACGTGTGCG
>DATJBJ010000049.1:0-28156 GCA_035515395.1 Methanoregula sp.
AGGAAGAGGCGCATCCCGGTGAGCGTGTGCACCCCTTTCTCCGGCACGGTCACCGGCCGGGAGCGGGTGCGCTGCCGGACTATCATCCGTGTCAGGGTATCGATCCAGACATCGCAGTCATGGATATCGCCGAGGATCTCCTGGACCTTCTTTACCCGCCGGAGCGGTTTTTTCAGCGAGAGCCGGTACACCGGCCCGTACACTTCCATGGTGTACCGCAGTTTCTTGGCTGCGATCCGCATCGCGTGGTGCTCGGTAATCGCATCGGGATCGGCAAGGTACGGCTCGAATGCAAGGAACTCCTCCAGCCGTCCGCCGATCCGGTCCGCTGCAACGCCCGGGATACCGATGGCCTGCATCCGCCGCAGCGGACGGCCGGCCGCGGCTTTTGTCCCCGTCAGGGCCCCCCGCATCCCCGCGAGTACGCCGCTCCTTTCGAGATCATCGAGCGCAGAGACGACGTGATCCTGCAGGACCGAACGCTTCCTGCCCAGCCGGTGGAGAAAGACCCTGATCTCGGCAGCAAGCGCGGCCTGCCCGCGATCCCCCGCGCCTTTGTGGTTTCCGGTCTTCCCGACTTTTTTTGCGTACGACCGGAGGAAATCGATCTGGACATCGGTGTCGCGGGCTTCCCCGAGCGCACGCGTGATCTTTTTGAGTTCCTGCATCCAGGAACGGTACTCATCGGCGCCAAAGCATACCGAAAAGAGGGGGAGGGCTGCCCGGAGCCGGCGCGAGGCGACCCGCATCCGGTGGACGTACTCGATGTCCTTCCCCTCCCGTACACCCCCGATCTCCTTTGCGAAACTGTCGAGGAGGGGTATGAGCCGGGCGACCGCGAACCGGCAGCTGCCGGGTCCGGCGCCCGGGCCGTCACTGCCCGCCATCATTCCACGACCCCCGGTGTTCGAGGAGCCAGCTCTGGGCGTTGACCGGCGGGGTATCCGGTGGCGGGAGCCGGCGGGTGTACGACCCGTCCGCCCGGAGCTCCCGGAGCTTCTCGGTGTCAGCGAGCTGGACGGGGATGATGGTCGCGATGAGGGAGGATTTGATCTTTGCGTCCTCCACCGGGAAGAGCAGCTCCACGCGCCGGTCGAGGTTCCGGGGCATGAGGTCCGCGCTCCCGAGGTACACCTCTTCCTCCCCGTCGTTCCGGAAGTAATAGATCCTTGCATGCTCCAGGAACCGGCCGACGATGGCCGTGACATGGATATTCTCGCTCACCCCGGGTATCCCCGGCCGCAGGCAGCAGATCCCCCGGACCTGCAGCTCGACCCTCACCCCTTCCTGCGAGGCCCGGTACAGGGCCGCGATGCAGGCCGGGTCAACGAGGGCATTCATCTTGAACATCAGGTACCCTCCACCCTTCTCCCGGTGGATCCGGATCTCCCGCTCGATCTTTTCAATGATCGAACGACGGAGCGTGACCGGCGCGACGAGGAGTTTCCGGTACTGCTCTATCCGGGCATAGCCGGTGAGGAAGTTGAAGAGCTCGGCTATGTCGTCGCCGATCTGCCGGTCGCAGGTGAACATCCCGAAGTCGGTGTAGATCCTGCTCGTCGTGGCATTATAGTTCCCGGTGCCGAGGTGCATATACCGCCGGATACCGTCCTTCTCCCGCCGGACTACCATGCAGAGCTTCGCGTGCACCTTGAGGCCGACGACACCGTAGACTACGTGGACCCCCTGGCTTTCGAGGGCCCGGGCCCAGCCGATATTGTTCTCCTCATCGAACCGCGCCTTGAGTTCGATCAGGGCGGCGACGGCTTTCCCGTTCTCCCGGGCCTCCATGAGAGCGTTGACGACCGGCGAGTTCGGTCCCACCCGGTACAGGGTTATCTTGATCGCGAGGACATCCGGGTCGTGGGCGGCCTGCCGGAGGAAGTTCACTACGGGAGAGAAGCTCTCGTACGGGTGGTAGAGGAGGATGTCGTGCCTGCGGATTGCCGAGAAGATGTCTTTTCCCTCGACCAGGTCCGGGGGGAACGATGGCGCGAACGGCACGTCCTTGAGATCGGGGCGGTCGAGCGAGAGGAGCTGCATGAGGTCCGCCATCCCGACCGGGTGGCCCACCCGGTACAGCATGTACGCCGCCACACCGAGTTTGTTTTCGAGCATGTGGCAGATGTGGGCGGGCATCGAACAGTCGACCTCGATCCTCACCGGCCTGCCCCGGGCCCGCTGCTCCATGATCTCCTCGACCGTTGTGAGGAGGTCGGACGCCTCGTCGACCTCGATCTCGAGATCCGCGTCCCGGGTGATCCGGAACGGGAAGGATGAGACCACCTCCATGCCCGGAAAGAGCATTGTCGCATGGGCAGCGATGATGTCCTCGAGGTACACGAAGTGAGCGGACCGGTCGTCGCCGTGGCCCCCCCCGCTCTCTCCGGGGATCCGGACGAGGCGGGAGAAGAGATTGCTCGGGACCTTGACCCGGGCAAAGAACTCCTTGTGGTTCTGGTCCCTGACCGTGATCGCGAGGTTGAGCGAGAGGTTCGAGATGAAGGGGAAGGGATGAGAGCTGTCGAAGGCGAGGGGGGTGAGGACAGGGAAGATCTCGTCTACGAAGAGGGTGTGCATCAGCTCCTTCTGCCGGGTATCGAGCGAATCGTAGGAGTGGATGAAGATGCCCGCAGCCTCGAGCCGGGGGAGGATCTCGCCATGCCAGCAGTCGTTCCCCTCGTCAAGGGCGGGCACGAGCGCCTTCTGGATCGCGTCGAGCTGCTGGGCGGGGGTCATTCCGTCGGGCGGGGCCTTGAGCACCCCTTTTGCGAGCTGGCGCTGGAGGCCCGAGACCCGGATCATGAAGAATTCATCGAGGTTATTGGCAAAGATGGCGAGGAATTTCACGCGCTCGAGCAGGGGGTGGCGGTCGTCTTTTGCCTCGTCGAGGACGTGGCGGTTGAAGGCCAGCCACCCGATCTCCCGGTTGGTATAGTATGCGGGACTGGTGATAACGTATTGTTCGTCGCCCATGCTGCACCTGGCTTTTCCGTCAAAAACTGCCGGCGGGGAACGTCCTCCCGCGAGTACTGATCATTGGGACAGTGAGCATATAATCTCTGGCGTCCTTTACGGGAGAGAGGCTATAGGGGTCACAGGAGGGCCCTATAGGAAAATTCCGGCTTATGGCTGGTCCGGCGCCTGAGGCGTGACCGCCGGCCCACGCCTCAGCCGGGACCGGAGATCATTCACCCGTTGAAATGGTGCCCTTTGTGGATATGGTCGATATATTCCTGCTTCCGGTGTTCGCTCGCGTTGACCGGGGGCCTCAGGTACCCGATCTCCGGGGTCTGGAGGGCAGGGCAGAACGGGCAGAGGGCCTCGTCCACGTCGTTTGACCGGCTCCGGACCGGGCAGTAGTAGGTACCGTCGATCACTTCGACCCTGTCCCCGCCGGGAAACGGCATGCCGGCCGGGTGACCGGGGGTCTCCCGGACAAACATGCAGAACCCCGCGAGGAGGAATTTCAGGAACCGGAGCCCGCGCTCCTCTCCGGTTCCCGCAGCGCACTGCTCCGCTACCATCTGCCAGTAGGCATCCGCCTCCCGGCGGACCGGCCCTGCCATGGGGGCGAAATCATCCTGCTGCTGCATGAGCCGGATCTCCTGGTACGTGCCGTCAAGGTGGGCAGCGACCGCCTCTTCGAGGCGCCTGCGGTACTCCTCAGGATATGTCTGGACTTTTGCCGAGAAATTGCTCTTCATCAGCCGGAGGTCGCGGGGCGGGTACCGGAGCACAATCCCTGCGATCGCTCTGCCGAGGTCGCGGCGGGTGCGGAGGGTCCGGAGCATCCCGCAATCGTGCATGGCATCGACCAAGGGAAACGGCGGTTCTTTGTTTTTCTGTCTTCGAAGCCCGGACATGGTGGCAAACCTTCCTCCAAAAAACTCCCCGGCCAGCGGGCAGCCTCTTCTTTCCTGAGTAGATTATGAGGTGCCCGGCCATTTATTCTTCCGGTTTTTGCAAGCCTTAAAAAGCGGAGTGCGAAACGAGGCCATTACCCCCGGGACCCGGAACCGGCCCTGTCAGGGACCGGAAATTCCCGGCTGGTATCGCCTTCCCGCAGCCGCGACCCGCCGCAGCCGGCGGGCGTGAAAGATCAGCCCGAACTCTTTTGCAAGCTGCCTGCTGATATAGCCGGTTCGGATCTTCAGGAGGTCGAGCTCGGGGTCCCACGAGTTCTTTAAAAATTCCGGGGACGTCTCGATCATCTCGATGGCATCGGTAAGACGGGAATCGTTCTCCAGCCGGTCATACCTCGCCGCGAGCGTCCGCGGATCCGGCCAGGCTTTCCCCCGGCGTTTCATGGAAAATACCATCGACCTGCTGATCACCCGGATCTCGAGGAGATTGAACCGGGCCGCGGTAACGAGGTCTTTTTTCGAGAAGGCGGTATCGTTGACATGGTAATGCACGAGAACCTGTCCTCCCACAACCGGCCAGTCCTCTTTCGGGATCTCCGCCTCATAGAACCCGGAATATTCGCGGAGCAGGGTGCCGTCCGTGGAATAGATCTGCGCCCTCTCGCCCTCGATGAGCCGGTACTCCGTCAGCTCGTGATCGGAGTCAGGGCTGTCTGGCAGCTGCCGCAGGACCAGATCCTCTTCCATGGACGCTCATATCAGCCTCCCGGGTTTTAATTCTATCTGCCGCCATGGATATATCCGCCACAATAATCCCGGTCTCCTGCATGGCGGACCGACGGAGTGCCGCGATCCTTTGCCCTTCTCCCGACAGAATTCAGAGAAGGCCCGGTGCCGTATCCGTGCCGGCGCCGTCACGGTTATCCGGGTGGATCTCTTCCCGCACGGCCAGCGCGAGGACGAGGATGACGATCCCGAGCAGGAACGAGAGGAGGAATGAGAGATCGAACCCTGCGGCAAGGACCTGCATCCGGAGAGCTGCGGGCGAGGAGATAGTGACGTCGTGACCGGCTGCGATCGACTGCACTCCCTGGACGAAGATCAGGTTGAAGCAGGCGATGCCGAGGGTGATAGGCGCGAACCGTTCGAGGGTCGTGAGGCTCGAGACCATCCCCTGCCGAGAGCGCGGGACCGAGAGCATGATCAGGTTCGAGACCGGCGTGATCATCAGGCCGAGCCCGAACCCGATCAGCGCGAGGCTCGCGACCACGTAGCCTGCGGAGGTGTCGGTGTGGAGACGGGTCATCATGAAGTAGCCCGCCGTGAGCGCGACCCCCGCTGACACGCAGAGCGCCCGGGGCCCGGCCCGGTTGTACAGCATGCCGGCAAGGACTCCGGCGCCCATCATGGCAAACGAGAGGGAAGTCAGGATCACGCCTGAAGACGCAGTATCGTACTGCCGGACATACTTCAGATAGAACGGGAGGAGGTAGTTTATCCCGGCGAAGCTGAAGAAGACGAGCGAGAGGAGGAGGTTGGTCACGAGGAAATTCCGGTTCCGGAAGAGGCTGAGGTCGAGGATCTGGTCGGGGACGGCACGCTCGTGCCGGACGAACCAGACGAGGAATGCGACAGCGGCGGCTGCAAGGACGATTATGGGCGGCGACGTCCAGCCCAGCACGGGCCCCTCCGAGACCACGAAGAGGAGCGCGGCGAGGCCGGCGAAGACCAGGCCGGCACCGGCGCCGTCGAACCGTCCGGGCCTCTCCCGCCCGACTGCCTCCGGTATGACTTTTGCCCCGAGCAGAACCGCAACGATCCCGACTGGCACGTTGACGAGGAAGATCCAGTGCCAAGAAAGGTCCTGGGTCAGGAACCCGCCAATGGTCGGGCCGAGCGCGGTGCCGAGGGCAGCAAGGGTCATCACGATGCCCATCGCCTTCCCCTTCTGCTCCATCGGGATGTAAGCCGTGATCATCGCCGGGGCGATGGCGGTGATCATCGCGCCGCCCACGGCCTGTATGATCCGTGATCCTACCAGCGAATAGAAGCCCCCGAAAAATTCCGGCACGGTACCACATGCGAGGGAACCCAGGGTGAAGATGGCGAACCCTGAGACGAAGATCCTCTTGAAGCCGATCACGTCCGAGATCTTCCCGAAGACGAGCACGCAGCCGGTCATGACGAGGAGGTACGACGTGGCGACCCAGCTTACCGTGCTCGACGAGAGGCCAAACGCCTCGGAGATGGCGGGGAGTGCGATATTCACGATCGTCCCGTCGAGACCGGACATGAACGTTGCAAGGGAGATGGAGAGGACGAGTGGGAAGAAGCCCGCCAGCGGGGCCCCGGTACCGGTATTTTCCATAGAGGATAATGGACGATTATGGTTTTGAGGATTGTGAAACGGTCGTGCCCGGCCACCGTTGATTCGAAATTCCATCTGTCATGATTGTGGAATGCCTGTGGGAAATCCCATATTGCCGGGGTGGCGATCTATAGCTCCTCCAGAAGGGCGGGTTACAGTCCGGAACAGGATCACGGGCACCTCTGTTGTTTTCCCGGTTCTCTGGAAATCCTCATGATCCTTGACGCTCCGGGGGCTTGGCTCGAAGAATTCCATAAATTCTTCTCGAAAGAATCTTCGCTCTGCGACAATTCTATCCCCGCCGCTACGGCACCTCGATGGCGATGACTACATATTACCTGTTATCTGATCCGGTTATCGCAAGTGTGCCCCGGGATCGAAGAACGCCCCGCGTTCTTCTTCTGCCATAGGGTCTGAAAAGACCTATCCCCCGCGGGGGATGTCGAATCTCATCAGAGATGAGACGGGAGAAGAGCCAAACGCTCTTCGGCTCTGGTGACGCAAGAGGGGGGCGTCTCACATGAAAAAAGATCTCTCCAGAGCCGTTTTCCCAACCCTTTTTATATTCTCCTCCCCAACAGGGATTGTATGGTGATTTGCCATGAGTGAGTGTTTTATTGGGCCAGAGGCCGCGCTTTTTTGATACCACGTTACGGGACGGGGAACAGACCCCGGGTGTATCGTTAACTCCTGAACAGAAGCTCGAGATCGCGACCAGGCTCTCGGCCATCGGTGTCGATGTCATCGAAGCCGGGTCGGCCGCGGCATCGGAAGGCGAGCGCGAGGCGATCCGGATGATCGCCGGTGCCGGCCTGGCTGCAGAGATCTGCACATACGTCCGCGCCCTGCCGGGCGACATCGACCTCGCCGCCGACTCCGGCGCCGACTCAGTCCACCTTGTCGTGCCGGTCAGCGACCTTCACATCGCCAAGAAGATGCGGAAGACACGGGACGAAGTGGCGGAAATGGCGTGGAGCGCCGTCGGGCACGCGAAGGACCGCGGGCTCATCGTGGAGCTCTCCGGGGAGGACGCTTCGAGGGCAGACCCCGCGTTCATGCACCACGTCTTCTCCGGGGGCGTGCAGTGGGGAGCCGACCGGCTCTGCTTCTGCGACACGGTCGGTGTCCTGACGCCGGAGAAGGCGGCGGAGTATATCCCGCCTCTCGCGGAGATCGCCCCCCTCTCGATCCACTGCCACGACGACCTAGGCTTTGCCCTCGCGAACACGATAGCAGCCCTGAAGCACGGCGCAACGTGCGCCCACGTCACTGTCAACGGCCTCGGCGAGCGGGCGGGAAACACCCCGTTCGAGGAACTCGTCATGGCTCTCGAAGTCCTCTACGGATGCGGGACGCAGATCCGGAAAGACGAGATCTACCTCCTCTCGAACCTGGTCTCCCGCCACACGGGTGTCCCCCTGCCGGTCAACAAGGCGATCGTCGGCGAGATGGCTTTCACCCACGAAAGCGGCATCCACGCCCACGGCGTCATCCGCGAGCCTTCGACCTACGAATCGATAAAGCCGGAGATGGTGGGCCGGAAACGGAGGATCGTCCTCGGCAAGCATTCGGGTTCCGCGTCGGTCGGGGCAGCCCTCCGCGAAATGAACTACAACGCCGACGAGAACCAGCTGAAGGAGATCGTGAAGCGGATCAAGAAGCTCGGGGACGAAGGGAAACGGGTCACCGATGCCGACCTGATGGCAGTAGCCGACGCGGTCCTTGCCATCGAGTGCAAGCCGATCATCCGGATGCGGCAGTTCACCGCGGTTTCGGGGAGCAACATGATCCCGACCGCGTCGGTGACGCTCGTGGTCAACGGGGTCGAGATGACCGGGGCCGCGACCGGCGACGGGCCGGTCGACGCGGCGATGGAAGTGCTCCGGAAGTGCGTGGCGGACGTAGCCGACATCCGGCTCGAGGAGTACCACGTCGACGCGATCCGGGGAGGGACCGACGCCCTCGTCGACGTGACAGTAAGATTAAGTAAAGACGGGAAGATACTTACATCACGCGGCGCCAGGACCGATATCATCATGGCGAGCGTCGAGGCGATGATCGCCGGAATGAACAGACTACTGAGGGAAGAGCATGAAAACCGGGGCAAAAATCCTCGTTGAATCCCTGCGCCGCGAGGGGGTCGAGACCATCTTCGGCTACCCTGGCGGCCAGATCCTGCCGGTCTATGATGAACTCTACGATTCACCATTGCGGCACATTCTCGTACGGCACGAACAGGCAGCAGCGCATGCCGCGGACGGCTTTGCGCGTGCAAGCGGCCGTGTAGGGGTATGCCTCGCGACCTCCGGCCCTGGTGCGTGCAACCTCGTCACCGGCATCGCTACGGCGTACATGGACTCGGTGCCGGTGGTCGCGATCACCGGGCAGGTGCCCACCTCCATGCTGGGGAACGACGCGTTCCAGGAGGCGGACATCACCGGCATCACGATGCCGGTCACCAAGCACAGCTATCTCGTCAAGAAGACTGACGAGATCAGCCGGGTCGTACAGGAGGCGTTCTACATCGCCGGTACCGGGCGGCCGGGGCCGGTGCTCATCGACCTCCCGAAGGACGCCCAGACCGGGACGGCAAAGGACATCCCGCCCAGGGAAAAAGTTGTTCTCCGGGGGTACAACCCGACCTACAAGGGCCACACCCGGCAGATCGACAAGGTTATCGCGCTCATTCTCGAGGCGGAGCGCCCGCTTATTTACGCAGGCGGCGGGGTCATCTCTTCAAACGCATCGGACGAGCTCGCGGCGCTGGCGACCCTGCTCGGCATCCCCGTGACAACGACCCTCATGGGTATCGGCTGCATCCCCTGCGACAACCCGCTCAACCTCGGGATGCTCGGCATGCACGGCACGGAGTACGCCAACTTCGCGGTGACCGAGAGCGACCTCCTCATCGCCATCGGGGCCCGGTTCGATGACCGGGTGACGGGCAGGATCGACACCTTCGCCCCCGGCGCGAAGATTGTCCACATCGATATCGATCCCGCGGAGATCGGCAAGAACAAGCGGGTCGACGTCCCGATTGTAGGGGATGTGAAGGCGGTCCTTCAGGACATGCTGGCTTCGATCAAAAAGAAGGGCGTCCATGACGCATGGCGGAAGAAGATCCAGCACTGGCGCGAGCACCACCCGCTGAGGTACAAGGACGACGGGAAGCTCCACCCGCAGTTCATCCTCCAGAAGATGAACGAGCTCTTAAAGGGTGACGCGGTCATCGTCTCGGAGGTAGGCCAGAACCAGATGTGGACCGCCCAGTGGTTCAGGTTCAACAAACCCCGCACCTGGATCACTTCCGGGGGCCTCGGGACGATGGGGTACGGGTTCCCGGCGGCAATCGGGGCGCACTTCGCCCGGCCGGATGTGCCGGTCTTCGATGTCGCCGGCGACGGGAGCATCCAGATGAACATCCAGGAGCTCGGGACGGTCGCGCAGTATAAAATCCCGGTAAAGATTGCCATCCTCAACAACATGTATCTCGGGATGGTGCGGCAGTGGCAGGAGCTCTTCTTCGACCACCGGTACTCGTACACCGAGCTCCCCTCCGTCGACTTCGTGAAGATCGCGAACGCGTACGGCGTCGAGGGCGTGAGGGTGGAATCGGTCGACGAGGTCATGCCGGCCTTAAAAGAGTCCCTCGCGGCCGAGGGGGCGTTTGTCATCGACTTCCGGATCGAGCGGGAGGAGAACGTCTTCCCGATGGTCCCGGCCGGTGCCGCCATCAACGAGATGATCGGAGGGCATCCGCGATGAAGCCGCACACCCTCTCGGTGCTCGTCGAGAACAAAGCCGGCGTCCTCTCCCGGGTCACTAACCTCTTCTCCCGGCGGGGCTTCAACATCGAGAGCCTGGCTGTCGGCCCCTGCGAGGAACCGGGCATGAGCAGGATCACCATCGTCGTGATCGGCGACGACCCGAAGGTTGAGCAGGTGATGAAGCAGCTCAACAAGCTCATCGAGATCATCAAGGTCTCGGACCTTACCGAAAGCGAGCGGGTCGAGCGCGAGCTCGCCCTCATCAAGGTGACCGCCGACCTCGGAACCTCGCGGGCAGAGATCATGCAGATCGCCGCGATCTTCCGGGCGCAGATCGTCGATGTCGGCGCAAAGTCCCTCATCCTGCAGGTCATCGGGGATTCGGACAAGATCGATGCGCTGGAGAAGCTGCTCCGGCAGTACGGCGTCAAGGAGTTCGTCCGGACCGGCACCATCGGGATCCTCCGGGGTTCGAAGACCGTGACGAGCCTGAAGTAATTTTTTAATCTTTTTGATTTTTTCACGTACCGGAGTATTTTTACCCGGTTATTCCCATGGGTAACGAAAAATTTAACGGGAACCGGCGAACCGGGTTAACCGGGTCGTCTCCGTCATGCTGCCGCCTTCGCCACCGGAGCCCCCGCCACCGCTGGCGGTGCCGCTGCCACAGGGACTGAGTGTCTGGACGCCGGTGGCGGTTGGCCGCCTCTGCGACGGATCCGTTCCTTTTAGTGATACGTCCGGTACGGTACCAGGGTGTCGACGATGGTTTTTACCGAACCCGAATACAGGGTGACAATGACCCGGACCCGGTCGGTTCCGCGGGTACCCTGCAGGGTGACTTCAGAAAGACGTGTGTCGAAATTGAGCTTGTCTTCCATGACGGTTCCGTCCGACCTCGTCAGGATGACCTGGTTGTCCTTCACGAGACCCATCCCCGGCCCCCCGTTAAAAAGGACGGTGATCACCGCATCGCTGTCGTCCTTGCTTACGATTACGGAAAGCTCGGTGCCCGGCGCGAGCGTCTGGGTGGGTTCCGTAGTGAGTACGACGGTGTTCACCGCAGCGTTCGAACCCCGGTAATCCACGAAAGCTGATGACGAATTATTGACCGGGTTCGGCGCGGCCGGGAAGAGCAATCCGGGGTTGTACATGCCTGCCTGCATGCCGAAAACGAGAAGGATAAGCGCTGCAATGATGATACCTGTCCCGGCGAAGGCCGTTTTATGCCGCCCGGCGTACGCCGCTATGCGACCGCTTCGTCCCGGATGATGCTTCGGCCCGGTCCCGGGATGGGGGGGCCGGAGTCCGGGTGACGGGGAAGGCGGTGGTGGGATTGGGGGGGCGGGTGCGGGAGAGCCAAGGATATACAGGTTCCCCGGCATCGGTGCTGCATTCAGGGAACTATCGGGTTTCTGATCCGGGTATATGATACTCTGGACTGTGCCGGCAAGAAGATCGATGTGCTCCTCAAGCGGAGGGGAGACCGCGTCCAGCCAGTGGGGGACGCCGATAAGATATTCCATGGATTTTGACGGGATGACATCCTCGATCCGGAACGGGATGATGATTCTGCCCTTGTTCACCGCATTCGTCAGTTCCCTCATGACATGGGGGGACTTGTTTGCAAAAGAGGAGAAGATGACAACGACGACCTTTCCCTCATCGATCCCCTCGATGATCGCCTCCAGGAAATTTTTTCCGGGGGGAATATCGCGGGGGGCTATCCAGCAGCGGATATTCCGGGATTCCAGTTTCGCGCAGACCGCGTCCGCAACCGGTTTGTCCTGCTGGGCATAGCTGATGAATACATCATGATGGCCAGGGTTTGTACGGGGAGGTTCTTCGGCCATATAGGTATCAGAAATGCCTTTTTATTCCTTTGCTCCTGTTATCGGATTTTATTTCTGGATTGCAAGATTATTATTGTTCCCCCTCCCCAGACGGACAATTTTGAGGTTTACCTTCGCAAGGATCGGGGGAAGGGCCCGGATGGCGTTCCTGTCCTTCTCCCGCTGCGCCTCCGGGAGCCGGCTCCACGGGACGACACAGTCGTGGATCTTCTCCGGGTCGTTGCGGGCGCTCCCGTACGCCCACCCTTTCCTCACCCGTTCGTCCACCCATGCCTCGTGCTCTTTTTCCGCGAGGAATTCGATCTCGGATACGGAAAATGCAAAGAGGGGCTCCTTCCTGCCGGTCGAAATGCCGATCCCGCACCCGATCAGAGAGAGCGCTTTCCAGAGGTTTTCGACCTGGCGGAGGTTGGAATCCTTCAGCCGGCGGGGCAGCTCGTCCCAGGGGCGCATCGAAGGGTTCGATTCCGGTGCCGGACCGGTTTTTTTCTGCAGTTCCCGGTATTCCTCATGGATGGCCCGCGCCACGAGTTCATGGGTCCCGGCCGGACCGATATCGTAGTATTTCCGGATGATATTCCTGACTTTTTCCGAATCGATCCACCCCTGGTCGATACGGGTGATAACGGAGTCCATCTCCCGTGCACGGGCCTGGATCTTTTCAGCGGTCGTCCTGTCGTCCAGGAGGTCGCACAAGCCTACGATCGCCGTGAGGGGGTTACGGAGGTGATCGCCCAGGACGGCAAACTGCTCGATGTTCTTCTCGATCTGGGAGAAAGCGTCCTTTTTCAATTGTTCCATCTCGACCGTTTCGGTGATATCCAGGCCGTATAAGAAAATACCGGAGATGCCGCTGCCCTGACTCCTCCGGGGGACTGCCGTGAACCGGAACACCCTCTTCTCGCCGCTCTTCCCACGGACGGAGTGGACGATGCCGGAACGGGGCTCACCGGATCCGATCGCGTCATGGATGTCTTCCACCATCTCGTCCGCGTCCGCGGAAAACAACTGCCGCATATCCCACGGCGTATCACTGGCTCCCCGCGCACCCATGAATTCATCGAATGCACGGTTCGACCATTCAACCGTCCCGTCAGGTCCCAGGACGAGTACCCATTCAGAGACTCCTTCCAGGGCATCCGTGAGAGTTTCAGCGTTGCCAGCGGCCAGATCCATCCGGTCTCCCCCCGTACTTTCCCGGGAAAATATAGGGAGCGATCATCTAATAGGATTTGTTCTGAGAGGATTTGTCCTCCGGCTGCCCGGTCTGCAGTTGTCAGTACCAGAAGCGTTCCATCCGAACTTTCCCGTCGGGCAGGAACGATGCCCCTTCCATCTCCAGCAGCCGGACCTTCATCGCCGCACCTCCCTGGAATCCGCCCGGACTGCCGTCCGATCTCAGGGCACGGTGGCAGGGGATAACGACCGGGAACGGGTTCTTCGCAAGGGCGTTGCCCACGGCCCGGGCGCCGCCCGGCACGCAGAGGTGGCGGGCAATCCGCCCGTACGTGCTGACATATCCTCGGGGTATCGCATGTTCTGCGAGGAGGACCCGCCGCTGGAACGGCCGGCACCGGTCAAGTTCGAGTATCTCCGTGCTGAAAACGACATTTTTCCCGGAGAGGAATGACCGGATATCGTTGATCAGGGCACGGATTTTTTTATTCCCCACGGGATTCCCGAAAACCACCGGAGAGAATTCTCCACGGTTTCCCCGCGTATCTCCGGGAAGGACGATTCGGATGACCTGTGGTCCCCGGGCGCGTTCGGCCCATGCCAGCCGGACCGCCCCGAAGGGTGTCGGAAATGCGGTCCACCGGAGTAAAGGATCATGCGCGTGCATGGTTATTTCTCAGTGGGATCTCGTGGCGGGTACAGACAAACAGGATCTTCTTCCATGTCGCCTCATCCCCCTTCAGCGCAGGGGATGCTGCACGCGTTATCGGCCACTCCGCCGTACCATTTTTTCTTCAGCCAGAGCGCGACGTTCACGAGCGAGATCAGCACCGGTACCTCGACGAGCGGACCGATGACCGTCGCAAACGCAGCCGGCGATGCGATCCCGAAGACCGCGATGGAGACTGCGATGGCGACTGCGATGGCGAGCTCGAAGTTATCGGAGGCGGCCGTAAACGGGAGCGAGGCCGACTTCCCATAGTCCACTCCGAGGCGGCGGGACATCCAGAAGCTCGTGAAGAACATGATGACGAAGTAGCAGAGGAGCGGGACCGCGACCCGCACGACATCGAACGGGACGCTGACGATGTACCCGCCCTTCAGGGAAAACATCACGATGATGGTGAAGAGGAGTGCGACGAGCGTTATTGGCGAGATCTTCGAAATGAAGACCTGCTCGTACCATGCCTTTGATGTCACCCGGAGGAGCACATACCGCGTAACCATGCCGGCGATGAACGGGATGCCGAGGTAGACAAAGACGCTCCCCGCTATCAGGAGGATCGTGACAGGGACCGCGGTGCCGGCCCCGATGCCGAGCAGCGGGGGCAGCCAAGTAATGAAGAACCAAGCGTAGACCGAGTAAAAGAAGACCTGGAAAACCGAGTTGAGGCCGACGATCGCGGCGCAGTACTCGCAGTCCCCGCCCGCGAGATCGTTCCAGACGATCACCATCGCGATGCACCGGGCGATCCCGACGAGGATGAGGCCGTACATCAGGAACGGCTGGTCCCGGAGGAAGAGGATCGCGAGGAGGAACATCAGGACCGGGCCCACGAGCCGGTTCTGGACGAGCGAGAGGGCGAGGACCTTCGTGTCCCGGAAGATATGCCGGGGTTCCTCGTACCGGACCTTCGCAAGCGGCGGGTACGTCATGAGGATGAGGCCGACGGTGATCGGGACCGACGTCGTCCCGACCGAGAGGCCGGTGATCGCTGCCGGGGCACCCGGCAAGAAGTACCCGGTCGCAATGCCGATCGCCATGGCAAGGAAGATCCAGAGAGTGAGGTACCGGTCGAGGAACGGGAGGTGTTTTACCGGTGTTTCCACGGTCATAATCATCCCCGGTTACAGGATCTTCTCGAGGATATCCGCCGCGTCCCGGACGAGCGCCGGGCACTTCGAGAGGAATACGCCGCTCTTCCGTGCCGCCTTGTATGCTGTGGGATTGCTCAGCTCGTAGCCGAGCAGCGCCGTGCAGTTGACCGAGCCGTTCTTTCTCGTAAACTCATCGATGAACTTCCCGACCAGGGCCCGGGTCTTCACGGTCGCTGCCTCGTCGCCAGCCTCTGCCTTCCCGTACTTCAGGCCGATGACCATGACCCCGCCGGATACCGCGCCGCAGATATTGCCGCTCTTCGAGATCCCGGCGCCGAAGCCGCACGCAATCTTTTTTGCCGCGTCCTCATCGAGGCCGAGATCCTCGGAGAAGGCGGAGAAGACCGCTGCCGAGCAGGTGAACCGTTTCATGAAAAGGGCGTATGCGTCGTCAGATTTTGTCAAGGCAATCTCCTGAAAAATATTATCCCCTTCATGCATTAAACCGGTAGACTGTCTGCCGGATGAATTTAAATGAATTCCCCAAAAAATTACGAGCATCTGATCCTGGTACGGTTCCGGAGGATAACTTTCCCCCGGAGCCGACGCAGTGCAGGTAGTCCGGGGATCCGGATCACTATTGCAGCTGCGGGAAACGACAGGAAAATTTTCCATCACTGCTTTTTATGCTGCGTCCCCTGCTTCGGGGCAGTCTTCCCATCATGGCATGATCCCCGGCACCGGTGCGTATCAACCGTGTCGCGTTTTTCGGCCCACCGGATGAGAGGAAGAACGGCTTCGCAGAGTTGTTTCCCGTCGTCGGTCAGGGAATACTCGACCCGGGGTGGTATCTCCGAGAAGGATTCCCGGCGGATCAGGTTCTCTCTCTGGAGATCCTTCAACACGTCCGACAGAGTCTTGGGACTAACCCCGTTCAGCCGCTGCTGGATATCATTGAACCGGATTTTACCGTGATGGCCGATGATACTGATGATCAGGATTGCCCACTTCTTTGCGATGATGTTGATGATGCCTTCGAGGGGACAGAGACAGATGTGGTTACTTTCTTTTTCCATAGTCACTTCAAAACTATAAACTGGACAGCATTAATACTTCCGAATAAATAGTATTTAAAAGGGAGAGAATTTGTATGTGTCACGCATCAGAAGGAAGACGTGCAGCGCGGACGGACGCCGTCTGCGGGTGCGATTGCGGTTGCCC
This sequence comes from Methanoregula sp., assembly GCA_035515395.1. GTDB lineage: Archaea > Halobacteriota > Methanomicrobia > Methanomicrobiales > Methanospirillaceae > Methanoregula. Next base: position 16,070 of record DATJBJ010000049.1, read on the forward strand.
GGCGACGCTCCCGAGAGAAGATGAGATCCAGGTCCCGGAAGAACACCGAAAAATCCTTCAGGATCGGATCGATACTGTCGATAACAAAATTAATGCGCTGAAATCTGTGATGGAACCATGACCGCGATCGAAGCCGGACACCTGATTAAACGGTTCGGAGCCGTGACGGCAGTTAATGACGTCAGCCTTTCCGTCCGGGAGGGTGAGATCTTCGGGTTCCTCGGCCCGAACGGCGCCGGCAAGACAACGACAATGCGGCTGCTGACCGGCGTCCTTACGCCGGATTCCGGAACAGTCCGTATCACCGGTATCGACATCCACCGCCATCCTCTCGATGCGAAGATGCGGATGGGCGTGATCCCGGAGAGCAGCACGGTGTATGGCGATCTTACCGCGGAACAGAACCTGCACCTCAGCGGGCAGATGTACGGTCTGCCCCGGGCAACCCGGGAGAAGCGGGTCGATGAGATCCTCGGCCGGATGGGCCTTTCAGAAAAGAGGCGCCTTCCGGTCCGGACCTTATCAAAGGGGATGAAGCAGCGGGTGAGTATCGCGTGTGCGATTATTCACCGGCCCGGGATCCTGTTCCTCGATGAACCAACAAGCGGACTCGACGTACAGAGCCGCCGGCTCGTGATCGAGACGATCCGCGACATGAACGAAAAGGGCAGCACGATCTTCCTCACCACCCATAATATCGAGGAGGCAAACACGCTCTGCCGGACGGTCTGCATCATCAACAAGGGACAGATCGTAGCACAGGACAGCCCCGAGCACCTGAAGAAGATGTTCGATACAACGCAGTCGGTCGAGATCTCGTTCGACCGGGCCGTGACCAGGGACCTGTTCGCAGACAAAGGGATCCTGCGGGCAGAACCCTGCGGCGACAAGTGGCGGCTGTACACGGACAATCCGGACCGGGTTCTGAAATATCTTGTCGGGCGGGCCCGGGATGAGTCCATCGGTATTACATCGCTCGTCACCTCAGGCCCGAGCCTCGAGGAAGCATTCGTCCAGATTACGGAGTGTGCCTGATGGAAGTCCCGCTGGCTCTCCGGGGTATCTTCGTCATCACCGGGAAGAATATGAGGCTGTATTATACGAAGCCGCCGGTCCTGATGTTCGGTCTCCTCTTCCCGCTCTTCATGTTCTTCGCGTTTTTTGTCGGCCGGAAGCTCGACCTCGTCACGTTCTTCCCGGCATTCCTCGCGATGATGCTCTTCTTCACCGCGTCATCGGTCGGCCCGCTGATCACCCCGTGGGAGAAGCGGGAGAAGACGTACGAACGGCTCCTCTCCTATCCGGTCACCCAGGACAGCATCATACTCGGCGATGTCGTGGCAGGAGCGGTCTTCGGGATCGGGATAAGCATCCTCGTCTGGATTGCGAGCACGATCTTCGTGCCGGTCGCGATCATGAATACCGGGCTGTTCGCCCTTGCATTTGTTCTCGGCACGCTCTCATGCGCCGCACTCGGCGCCCTGCTCGCGTCACCAGCATCCGACAGCCCGCCCAACGTTATGATCTTCTCGAACCTGATCCGGTTCCCGCTCATCTTCATCTCCGGGATCTTCGTACCGCTCGCCCAGATGGAAGGATTTGGTCTCGTCCTTGCATACTGCTCGCCGCTCACGTATCTCGTGGACCTGTTCAATGCGGCCATGTCCGGGAGATCGGTATTTTCACCGGTTGCCGACTGTGGCGTGCTCATCGGGATCTCCGCGATATTTATTCTTGCGGCACGGGTTATCCAGACGAGGAACCTGGTCAGGGGGTTGTAAATAATACCTATGGAAACTACGGAAACGCGAGGTACAGGAAATATATGCCGATGACCACTATTACGACACCGATTATCTTATCGAACACTTCGCCGCTCACTCTCGCCTTGTCCTTGATCCGTTTGCCGACCGCGCCTCCCAGCGAACTGATGATGATAAGCGGGATTGAGAGTCCCACTCCGTAAATCAGCATCGTAACTATTCCCTGGAACACGGTCTGGTAAAGCGCAATGTAGGTCAGGACTATGAGGAGCATCGGTGCCCCCCTCCCGATCGTGATCGCACCGAATGAAAGTCCGAGGAGGAAGGCCCCCGTCACCGTGTACGATATGGGTACCCGGAAGAAATTGAAGATGCTCCGTATCGGGGGTTTATAGACCTGGAGCAGCTGCAGGCCCATCAGGATCAAGAGTACTCCGCCAATAGTCCATGCAATTGCTGCGTTGATGAAGAGCAGGTACTTCCCGATGAACCCGGCGATGATGCCGAGCGGCAGGAGCACGAGCACGGTCCCGACGCAGAACGATAGAGTCAGTCTGAGAATATTGGCGGAGGAGAGTCCGGTATTCCCGCTCGTCAGGTACCCGATCAGCCCGAGGCAGAGAATGCTGTTGCAGGGGCAGATGCCGGCAATCAGCCCGAAGATGAAGATGCCGGGGATAGACGGATCGAGGGTCGCCATTCTGTTACCGTTTTATTCCGGCCGATGAAATATTTTTGGAAGTGCCAGGTTTATTCCGCCTTCACAAAAAAAACTGGAGTTGAAGAACAGGTCGGCGACCTTCAGCTCCGGAAGCCGGGAAATACCCGTTTTTTTCTCCTTCATATCCCGGTAATAATCCCGATGATCGCTGCGCCGTCATCGGGTCCAGCACCCGGGCCAGGACCCACCCGGCAAGCACGACGAACTGCTCCGGAATACTTTTTGGATATGTTCGTTCTACCCGAATGCGTCGCTTATCGCATCCCCGTTCTACCCCATCCCCTTCCGGATGATCTTCGGCAGGAAGACGAAGAATGCTGATGCATTCTTCTCATCCTTCGGGCCAGGACCACTCAAGAAGACGAAGAGGGCGGGGAAAAGGAGTGCGGCGCCGGTAAATGCGAGCGTGGGCTCGGCTTTGCCGGACGGGAATCTTGACATCAGTAATGTCAATACTCGGTTTGAAAACAAGGGGGGCTGATCACCCCCCTCACCCCATACAGGGGGGGTCGATCCGGTTTGAAACCAAAATAGGAGGGGGGTGGAGGTACCCCCCCAAAATTGCGGAGTCCAAACCAATCCGGTTTGGAAAAGGTACTTCTTCGCATGGAATTTTCAGACGGGACCGGATTCATTCCGGATTTTACGTACAAAGATCCGGCAGGAATTCCCGGGTTGAAGAGAGGGGGGTAGTTGACCACCCCCCCCTCCCCCATGCAGGGGGGGGTCGATCCGGTTTGAAACCAAAATGGGAGGGGGGTACCCTCCTTCCCTCCGTCCTCTTTATTCCCCCGGCCTCCCGCTTCACCGACCACATGGACCTCTCACCATCGTCCTGATCGGGATCGGCCTTGCGCAGGATCTTTTCGCTGTGGCGCTTGCCCGGAGATTGAACCCGGGGCAGAGCAGGTTTATGTTTCCGCAAATTCAAACGAATTTCACTGGGACGGTAAAATGAGCATCGAATTATTAAATTTCCGTAGTCCAAGCCGGAAAATTTTTGAGAATTGCGGAGAGCGACCGTGAATATATCCCGGACAACCGTTGTCGTAGTTCTACTCGTACTTATTGCAGCAGTATTTGCCGGATGCACCAGCCCTTCCCCGTCTGCGTCTCCCATTACCCCCGTGCAGATGACGTCGGCGACCGCATCGACTGCCGGGACAACGGCCCCGGCAACCACCCTGCAGACGCAGACAACTGTACAGGCAGGTTCCGCAAAGAACCCTGCCACGGTTTTTACCGGCAATTACCACTGGGCCGAATACCGGAATAACATGTCGACGACCATGCCTCCGAACCCGCGATTCCAGTGGGAGACCTCAAACCGGGTGAAACGCTCATCGTGTACCTGGCAGGGGAATCCGGCGGTCTGCTATACCATCACCCAGACCGGCGATTACAGCGAATGGGCCGGAGGAAAGCTCGTGGATACGAAGGACGGGGAATCCATCCTCTCCGAGGAAATCTACAGGTCAGATTCCGATACGCTGCTCACAGGTACTCTGACAGATACCATAAAAGGGATCCCACAGCCACCCGTCGATCTGACTGCGGAAAAACAATATCACCGGGAGGACCGGCCGAATGGCTTGATGGGAATTTCCCCGTTCGGGGAGATGAATATCACGCTCACCTCCGGAGGAACAGAGAAGATCAGGGTTCCGGCCGGGACGTTTCCGGAGGCCCGTACCTATTCCGGTGCCTTTCGTGACGGATGTGGCATAGAGTTCTGGGTTTCGGATGGTGTTCCTGTCCCGGTACAATACCGGATCGCAAACAAGTATATCGACGGGGAGGATCCGGTCCAGGAATATGAGTTGAAGAGCTGGGGGTAGCGCACTTTTTTCGGGAAACGGATCCGCCTTTCACCGACCAGCGATTCGCCGGACCTCATCCCTACCGCTGTAAGATCGAATTTTTTATTAGGTCAACCCGCCATCATTAACAATGCCATGCTATCTCATAGCATAGGGGAATTCACATGAAATACGCTGTTCTCTTCCTCGCGGTCCTGCTCGTCGCAGCCGCACTCATCGCCGGCTGTTCCCAGCAGCAGGCAAACAACCAGACCTCCGCAGGCCCGCAGGGCAATGTCGTCAAGGTCGGCGTCATCGCATCGCTGACCGGCCCGGCGAGCAATGTCGGCACCAGCATGTGGCAGTCCGCCCAGGTCGCAGCCGACAAGATCAACGCCAACGGCGGCATCACCCTGAAGGACGGGTCGAAGGCCCAGCTCAAGCTCATTGTGGGGGACGACGAGTCCACCCAGGCGGGGGGCCAGACGGCAGCTACCAAGCTGATCACCGATGACAACGTGGACCTCCTGGTCGGCGGCTACTCGAGCGCGGTCACCTCCGCGTACGAGCAGACCATCGCCGAGTACAAGGTCCCGTATATAGTGACCGGCGCGTCGAGCCCGATCATCACCCACCGGACCGACATCGACACGAGCTACATCGACCACCACTGCCCGACCACGGACACGTACGGTTCGTACACCACGACCTTCCTTGACCAGGTCGTGCGGCCGGCCGTAGACCAGAAGTTCAATTTCTCCTCGTCCCGCCCGTTCAGGCTCGCCCTGATGTATCAGGACACAGCCTTCGGGAAAGGCGTCCAGTCGGCAGTGAACAACACGATCACGAACAACAAGCTGAACATCCAGCTCGTGGCCCAGCAGAGCTTCAAGATGGGCGAGAGCGACTTCCGGACCCAGCTGACCGCGGTCAAGGCGGCAAACCCCGACGCGGTCTACCTTGCTGCGTTCCCGAACGAGGGGGCCCCCCTCATCACGCAGGCGAGGAGGGACATCGGCCTCAACACAATCTTCCTCAACGTCGAGAACAATGACAACGCCCAGTTCTACAAGGATCTCGGGCAGTACGGCGACGGGGCCATCATCGAGAGCAGGTTCTCGCCCTACACCGCACCGGAGGGAGCGGTCGCCGACGCCCAGAGCGCGTTCAAGCAGGCCTACTTCGCCAAGTTCGGGACGAACCCGGACATGATGGGCGCCTCCACGTACGACGGCATCTTCATCGCGGCACAGGCAGTCGGGAACGCCGGGACGACCGACAAGACGGCAGTGAACCAGGCGCTCGCATCCCTGAAGATGCCGCAGGTCATCGAGGCGATGAAGGACAACACCATCTCGTTCTCGCCGGATTACCGGGAGTCATCGTTCGATCTCTGGATGGAACAACTCTCGTTCAATGCAACCGCAGGCGAGCCGCGGCCCTCCATCGTCTGGCCCGACAACCTGAAGACAACGGGATTCACCATACCCTCATGGTACGTGCCGGGGACGAGCTCGTAACCGGTTACCACTCTTTTTATCACCAAAGCCGCTGTAGAGCATATATCACAGGACCGGTGCTGATCGGATCATGGACAACCTCGGGATCTTCCTGCAGATCGTGTTCTGGGGGCTCTACGCCGGCTGCATCTATATCCTCCTCGCCACCGGGCTGAACCTGATCTTCGGGGTCATGAAGGTTGTGAACTTTGCGCACGGCGAGTTCCTGATGATCGGGGCGTACATCACCGCGACTGTCTTTTTCCTGACTGGCATCAACCCCTACCTCATCATTCTCGTTTCGATGCTCGCCCTCGTCGGCATCGGCGCGGTGGTCGAGCGGTTCTGCTTCAGGCCGATCCTCGGCACTGGCAAGCTCAACGAGATCTTCCTCTCCATCGGCCTCATCTACATCTTCCAGAACGGGGCAGCGATGATCTGGGGGGACAGCTGGCAAAGCATCAAGAGCCCCTATGACGGCATCACGGTGCCGGTGGGATCGCTCGACGTCCCGCTCGACTATATCATCATCATGGTGCTCACCGCAATCATCCTCTGCGGGCTGTACCTCTTCCTGAAGAAGACGACGGTCGGCATGCAGATGCGGGCTACGAGCCAGAACCGGAAGGGTGCGATGCTCGTCGGGATCGATGTCGAGCGGATCGATGTCCTCAGCTTCGGCCTCGGGTGCGCCCTTGCCGCTGCCGCCGGGACACTCTGGGTGGTGAGCGGGCAGGTCTTCAATCCGTACATGGGCTCGATCCCGGCAGTCAAGGCCTTCGCGATCATCATACTTGGCGGGCTCGGGAGCATCCCCGGCGCCATCGTCGGCGGGCTCCTGATGGGGCTTGCCGAGAACGGGGCTGCCTTCCTCCTCGGCGGGATATGGAAGGACGCCATTTCGTTCATCATCCTCATTGTCGTGCTCGTGATACGGCCGACCGGGTTGTTCGGGAAGAAAGGGGACTAGGATCATGAACATACGCCGGGAGAGATGGGTGCGGTACGGGCTTGCTGCCGCGCTCGTGATCGCGGCGGCCATGCCGTTCCTCTCCGACAGCATGTTCGTCCTCAATCTCCTCGTCCTCATGCTCATCGCCATCATCTTCGCGTCGGCCTGGAACCTCCTCGCGTACTCCGGGCAGGGATCGCTAGGCCACGCCGCATTCTTCGGGATCGGCGCGTACGCATCCACCCTCATCGCTGCAAAGATCGGAATCCCCCCGTTCATCGCCGTCTTCTTCGGGGCCGCAGTCGCGGCGTTCATCGGGGTCCTCATCGGCCTCACCTGCGTCAGGCTCAAGGAGTGGTTCCTTGCCATGGTCACATTCGGGTTTGCGATCATCGTCCAGACCCTCACCGTCAGTGTGCTCGCACCCGTTACCGGCGGCTGGGACGGCATCGCCTCGCCCCGGCTCGTAAGCCCGTCCGTGCCGGGCTACCAGTTCATCGAGTACTATGCAGTCCTTGCCATCACGGTTGCCGCCATCGTTGCGATCTGGTACATCATGAAGTCCCGGATCGGGCTCGCGTTCCTTGCGATCCGCGAGAACGAGCTGGAGGCCCGGGCCGCGGGGGTGGACCCGGTCCGGTACCGGCTCCTCGCGTTTGCCATGAGCGCCTATATCGCGGGCATCGCCGGTGCGCTCGAGATCCACCATATCGGCTACCTCACCCCGGAACTCTATGGCGTCGAGAACTCCTTCTGGCCGATTACGTATGTCATCCTCGGTGGCCTCGGTACCCTTGCCGGCCCGGTCGTGGGGACGGTCGTGCTCACCATCGTCTGGGAGGGCCTGCGGGAGACCGGCCTCACGTTCGGGCGGTACGTCATCGTCGGTGCCATCCTGATCCTCGCGATCATCTTCCTGCCAAAAGGCCTCGTCAGTCTGCCGGAGAGGGTGCGGGAGTGGAAGAAGAGGCGGGGGAAGGGAGAGAAGACGGGAGGGCCGGTGGACGGGTGAAATATCTTCTTCGGATGATCCAATTTCCGTTGTTTACAAAATAGTCTCTTTTCCGGTTTTCCGGATATTCTCCATGAGGATAGTAAAGCGAGATTTTGTGTTTTGAGAAAGTCTCATTTTTTTGAGTGATTTCCTAAGAAAATTTTAAATTCTTCAGAAACCGGGGTTGAACTTAAATATTATTGCGATGCCAGGCGCCGCAGTCGAAGACTGGCGTCTTTCTCCATAGTCTTCGGCAGTCCCCGGGCGGGGCGCAGTCCAAGATTTCCTTCGGGAAATCTTTCAGCGTCTCCGTCGCTCGCCGCGGCGGCCCGATTGCCGTACACATCGGGAAACCCGGTAATCTGCCCCGCCGGCAGCGAAGAACCAAATGGTTCTTCTCGACTTCCTTCGTCAGTCCGCGGAGCGGCCCTGAGGCGGGGAGCTCTCGCAAGTATCGGGCTTAAAAGGCAATTTCAAACATTATGAAAAATTCATTTACGCCAATTATAACCGGAAAATTTTCTAGAACCCCAGATACGCCCTCTGGATATGCGGGTCGTGCATGAGCTCCTTCGCGTTCCCCTCCTGTACGATCCTCCCGTTCTCCAGCACGTACCCGCGGTTGCACATGGCGAGCGCGTTCCTGACATTCTGCTCCAGGAGGAGGATCGTCATTCCCTCCCGGCCGAGCTGCTCAAGCGACCGGAAGACCTGCGAGCTCAGGATGGGGGAGAGCCCGGTGGACGGCTCATCGAGGATAAGGAGCCGGGGGTCCGACATGAGGGCCCGGCCGATGGCAAGCATCTGCTGTTCCCCCCCGCTTAAGGTGCCGGCGTTCTGCCGCTCGCGTTCGTGGAGGACCGGGAAGAGGCTGAAGATACGGTCGAGCGGCCGGTCCTTTCCGGCGGTGCCCCCGCCAAGCAGCAGGTTCTCGACCACGGGCATGGCCGGGAAGATCTCCCGTTTCTCCGGCACCAGCGCGAGACCTCTCCGGAAGATATCGTACGGGGGCATGCCGAGGATGCTCTCGCCGTCTAACAGTATCGACCCTGTCGCCTTCCGGTTGAGCCCCACGATCGCTTCAACCGCGGTCGTCTTCCCTGCGCCGTTCGGGCCGATCATGGTGACGAGCTCGCCGGGATTGACGTGGAGGGAGAGGTCCCAGACGACCTGCAGGTTCCCGTGGAAGACATTGAGGCCCGAGACGGTCAGCACGGTTGCTGTCCCCCTTCAGAAGGCATCGATGTCGCCGAGGTATGTCTCGATGACCCGCTGGTTGTTCACGACTTCGTACGGCCTGCCGTCGGCAATCTTCTCGCCGTGGTCGAGCACGACGATCCGATCGGAGACTCCCATGATGACGCTCATCACGTGCTCGATTATGAGGATTGATGTCCCGTGGTTGCGGATCTTCTTTATCAGCTCCACTGCTTCGTTGCTCTCCTTCGGGTTGAGGCCGGTAGTGAGCTCGTCGAGCAGGAGGAGTTTTGGCCGGGAGGCGAGGGCCCGGGCGAGCTGGAGCCGTTTGAGCTCGACGACGTTCAGGTTCCGGTTGAGCATATCCTCTTTCCCTGCCGGGAAGTTGACGAATGAAAGGTACTCCTGCGCCTCCCGCCCGGCCTCGTCCAGGGACCGGGACTTCCCGTTCCCGAAGAGCACCCCAATCATCACGCATTGCCGTGCAGAAAGGTTCGGGAAGGACTCCGCGATCTGGAAGGTCTTCGCGATCCCCTTCCGGCAGATCCGGTCGGCCTTCATGGCGGTGATGTCCTCCCCGCGGAACCTGACCGTACCGGCGGTGGCCGGGACTATGCCGGAGATGATATTAAGGAGCGTCGTCTTTCCCGCCCCGTTCGGCCCGACGAGGCCGACGATCTCCCCTTCCTGAAGCGAAAGGTCTATGCCGTTTACTGCCGTCAGGCCGCCTATCTGTTTTGTTACCCCGGAGAGAGCGAGCGTAATCGGATCACCGCGAAGGAGTTCCTGCTGGTACAGTCAATTGGAAGCTGAACGTTCATAAACATATTTTCGGACCGCGGCGGCAGCCCCGGCCCCGGAAATCAATCCCGGCCCCCTCCGTGCCCGGACCGGAGGTTTCCCGCCGGGGCGCTGCCAAATACACACGCCTGTTCCCGCCGGCCTCCCGGGCATATTCCCGTGCTCCGGAAGGAGCCGGGGAGGTCACGCCGTATCGGCAAGGGAGAGCGTGCTGAACATATAATTCCGGAGCTGGGCTGCCTGGTCGAAAGTCGCGGTGTCCGAACTGAATGTGAACTGGTACACGTGCCGGAGGGTCACCATGACGTACCGGGTGTAGGAGACCGACCCGTCGGGGAGGCCCACCGAGTAGATCGTCACCGGGACCGACTTTATCGTCGAAGTCTGGTAATTGTAAATGATATTCCTGGCATCGTACTGCGGGAACTCGTGCGAGACGCCGTCCTGCACAAAACTGATGTCCGGGTTCAACCTGAAATCGCCGGAGAAGCCGGGGAGGAAGGTGCTGACCTCCGCGGTAAAGGCGATCCGGCCGTCCGGGCTCGAGAACTGCACGTAGCTGGTCCGGGTCACGGTCCAGGATGAAGGGTAATCGATCCCGAAGTACTGGTCCGAGTACTGCCGGAAGACGATATCCGCCGGTATGAGGGATGCAGGCCCCGAGGTCGGGTATGGCGTGGAACCGGGAGCCCGGTATGCCGGAACGGGCCCGGGCTGGCCATTGGTGTAAGCCGGTATCATGTACGGTGACGAAACGGGGATATAGCCGGGATAGACCGGAGGCCTGTCCGGCTGGTAGACCGGCGTGTAAACCGGGTACACGGGAGTACTGTAGGGCGTGATGAGCGGCGTGATATACGGTGCAGGTGCTGTCGTACAGACGGGCGTTGCCGGGACATTCTGCGGAGTGTACGGCTGAGCCGCAGGGACTGATGCCGTCGGGAGCGGCGTGGGCTCATTGGTCGGTATGGTCGTGACCACTTCACCCATCGGGGAGGCGGTCGGGCTTGTGCAGCCCGGCAGGATCAGGAACCAGGCGACGACAATAAGCGGGCACCATTTTTCCGGCATGGATTATGTCTATGAACCGGAAGGGGTAGATAATTGTTTTGGACATCGGGGGTTCAGGACAAGAGAATTGCCGAATGGGCATGCCGGAAATCCGGTTAAACCGGCTTCAGGTTGAGTTCCATTGCGGGTGCGTGGGAAAAAGGGGGATTACAGTACCAGCATTAGGACGAGCATACCACCCGTGATGAGCGTCAGGAGGACCACGACCGGGGCAACCTTCCGGATGACTTCCCCCTCTATCCCCAGTTTATCAACGACTGCCGCGGCGTTGACGATCTTTGCGACCGCCACGCCGGACGCTATGCCGCCCGCGACTGCATGGGCCGCGTATACTTTCATGAAGTCGAGATTCAGGACATCGGTCGATTTCTTGAGGATCCCGTAGAACATGACGTTGGAGGAAGACTCGCTGCCGGATATGAACGAGCCGAAGAGGCCGAGCGTCGGGCTGATCACCGGGAAGGCGATGCCGAATGCGAGCGCGAGGGAGAGGCCGATAATGACGTTCATGTTGAACGCATTCGCGCCGGGTGCGAAGGTGAGGGTCCCGTTGATCACCGACTGGCCCGACCAGTCCATCACGTACGCGATGGCGAAGAAGACCATTGCCGCAAGCGTCGGGCTCCAGGCCCGCCTCCACCAGACGGTGACAATCTGCTTTGCCTCTTCTTTTGTCCTGACGAGGACCGGCGCCGCGAGGAGCGTACTGACGAGCACCCAGAAGTATGCCTGGTTGAGGAGTTTCAGGTCCACGAATTTATTGGCAACGACCGGGATCTTCTGGATCGGGCCGAGGAAGTTGTAGAGCCAGGTCTGGATAAAGGGGATGCTGATGATGATGACGAAGGTAAGCAGCAGGATCCAGGGAAACGCCGCTTTCCAGAGCGGCATGTCGGCATGCGATCCACTGAAGGGTATCTCGTCTTTCGGTTCTGTTTTCCCGATGGTTTTTCCCCGGAGGGCCCGGAGCAGGAAGAGCACCGCGATGGTGACGAGACCGGAGAATACCCCCACGAGGCCGATGGCCGAGGCGGGCAGGATATTGACGAAGATTATTGCGGAAATGCCGAGGGTCACACCGGCGATGACGGCCGTGACGAAGCCTTTCTTCACTCCTTCAAACCCGTCCGCGATCCAGAGCATCCCGAGCGCGATGCCGGTCGAGATGACCGGCAGGAAGAGGGCGACGAGGCTGCCGAGGATCTTCGCATCGAAGCCAAACGCAGCAGCCGGGATCGTGATCGGGACCGCGAGCAGCGAGAAGGAGGTGAGCGGGTCGTAGCCAAGGCA
>DATJBJ010000050.1:0-10913 GCA_035515395.1 Methanoregula sp.
CTGGTTTATCCATATCCACCACAGGGAATTAAATATTCTCCGGTTAGTGCGCCCCGATTTTCACCCGTGCGGTAACCTTCCGCCTGTTCCTGCGCAGAACACGGGTTTTTCGGAGGCTGGCAGCAATGCGATCGTCCTGCCGGAGACGCCTGATCCCCGCTGGCTGCCGCTGAGACAGCATGATTAAAACGATGCAGAGCAAACGATCCTCCCATGAAGGTGTGCATCATGTGCGGCGGGGAAGGGACCCGGCTCCGCCCGCTCACGTTCGAACGGCCGAAGCCCTGCATCCCCATCGTCAACAGGCCGTCGATCCAGCACCTCGTCTCGCACCTTTCGAACCTCGGGTTCCGGGAAGTAGTGCTCACCCTCGGGTACATGGGAACGGCGATCGAAGAGGCCCTCGGGGACGGTTCGTTCTTCGGCGTCGAGATCACGTACGTCCACGAGAAGACAAAACTCGGTACTGCCGGCAGCGTGAAGAACGCCCAGCAGCACCTCGACGGCCAGGACTTCCTCGTCGTCGGGGGCGACCACGTCACGGACTTAAACGTCCTCGAATTCTACCGCACCCACCAGAAAGAGAAGGCCGCGGCCACCATCGGGCTCATCTCCATCGACGATCCGGGCGAGTACGGCATCGCGGAGATCGATGCCAGCTACGAGATCAAGCGGTTCAAGGAGAAGCCCGCCCCGGGGGAGATCTTCTCGAACCTCGCGAGCACCGGCATGTACGTCTGCAGCCCGGAGATCTTCGACCACATCCCTCCCGCGATCAAGTACGACTTCGCCCGGGACCTCTTCCCCTCGCTCATGGACGAGGGGCACGTGCTCAAGGGCTGGCTCGCCCGCGGCAACTGGACCGATGTCGGGAGCCCCCATTCCCTGCGGCAGGCAGAGCGGTGGAAGCTGCAGGACATCGCGTTTTCGGACATCATCGGCGACCTCTCAATGCACGGGGCGCAGATCCAGGGGCCGGTCCAGCTCGGCTCATCGATCACCCTGGGCAAGAACACCAAGGTCATCGGCCCGGTTGCCATCGGGCCGGGCACGATCATCGGGGACAATGTCCTTATCGGCCCGTACACGACCATCGGCGACAAGTGCATCATCCGGAATAACGTCAAGATCTTCTCGTCCTCGCTCTACAACCGGGTGATCGTCGGCACGAGCAGCACCATCTCGGGAAGCATCATGGACAACGACACCCACATCGGCGAGTCGTGCAGCATCGAGAACGACACCGTCATCGGCCCGCGGGCCGTCCTCCGCGACCGGGTCGTGGTACACTCCAAGACCCGGCTCTGGCCGGAGGTCGTGGTCACCGACGGAACGATTGTCAAGGAACACGTGCTCAACGAGAAGTTCGACCTCCGGTACGAGGGGTCGTAAGCTGCCTGGCCCGCAAAATCTTTTTTGAATAATTCCTGATTTCCCGTCAGATCTCTCCCTCTCTGACGGATGGGACAAAAGTCAGGACACGAGAACTCCCGTCCCCCGACAGGCTGTTTCCCTGAAAACCGGCAATCGCCACGCATAAGTGTTCCCAAAAACATACTGTACCCGATCTATGGCGATTTTTTACCCGATGGTTATCTCGGCAGTCGCAGTACTGGTTACCCTGCTCTATGCCTCGTATCTCGATGTCCGCGACCGCCGCGTCCCCTTCGTGACCTGGTACCCGATGCTGGTTGTCGGTATCCCCGCAACGGCAGTGCTCCTGTACCAGCAGACCGGGCAGAACGGGCAGGCGCCGGACTACAGCATTATTGCCGGATACCTCGCGCTCGTTGCCAGCTTCTTCTACGCAAACTACCTCGATACCCGGGACGAGGGGGAACCGTTCCGGTTCCCGTACCTCGCGATCGTCCTGGCACTTCCCGTCCTCTCGTGGTTCATTCTCGCCCCGGCACTCAACGCCCAGCTGGTGCCGTGGTACGTGATGTTCGCGGGCATTATCGGGTACGTCTCGTACGCGGAGTACAAACGCGTCCCGGCGGAGAACCTCCGGTTCAGGAAGAAGCGGCAGGAGCCGACCGTCGCAGAGACGATCACCAGGTGGTACTTCGTGCTGGTCATCATGATCTTCGCCATCACCTCCGTCCTGTTGTTCTATGGCCCCGGCGGCTGGGGATCGCCTGCCCTCTCGATCCTCCTCCTCGCGGTCTTCTGCGGCGTCTTCTATATCTTCGGCAGGATGCACCTCTTTGGCGGGGCAGACGCGTGGGCGCTCATCTTCATCTCGTTCTGCATCCCCCTCTTCCCGGCGACACCCCTCCTCGGGACCCCCCCGCTCGGCTTCCTCGCCTTCTCGGTCCTGATCAACGCCCTGATCCTCAACCTCGTGGCACCGGTCGGCATCTTCGTCATCAATATCGTGCGGGGCAACCGGGCGCCCCTGATGTACATGTTCTTCGGTTTCCCGGTCCCGGGGGACAGGATCCAGGAATCGTGGGGGTTTGTAATGGAGGATTTCGAGGAGAAGAAGGGAAAAGTCGGCCGGAAGTTCATCGGGTTCTTCGACTCGATCCGCCGGATGCTCTCGGGAGAAGGACGGGTGTACACCAAGGACCTCCGGGAGAGGCCCCAGGAGTTTGCGCGGGAGCTCGCCCTCTATAAGAGTGCCGGGACCGTCTGGATCTCCTACGCGGTCCCCTTCATCGTCCCCATCACCGCGGGCCTCATCACGGCGATCGTCTTCGGGGACTTCCTCCTCGCGATTACGCGGCTGGTCTCCGGGGGTGCGTAGACCATGCTCGAGCTGAAATATACCGACGGCCTGATCCCGGTCATCGTCTTCGACGCCGCGTCCTGCTCCGTCCTCATGATGGCCTGGGCAAACGAGGATGCGGTCCGGCTCAGCCGGGAGACCGGCTTTGCCCACTACTGGAGCAGGAGCAGGAAAAAGCTCTGGAAGAAGGGCGAGGAGAGCGGGCACTTCCAGAAGGTCCTGCGGATCCTCGCGGACTGCGACGGGGACTGCCTCGTCTACGAAGTGGAGCAGACCGGGGCGGCGTGCCACACCGGCCACCGTTCCTGCTTCTACCGGACTCTCGAGGGTGAGGAGATCGCCCCGATGGTCTTCGACCCGGAGAAAGTGTACAGGCACCCCGGCCACTGACCGGGGTTCAGGTACCCGGGAGTCGTTCCCTTTTCCCCCGGGGAAAACCCGGGCGACCCTTGCCGGCTATTCCCTGAATTAAAAAAAACGGAGCCTTCACGGAACGACGACAACCGTTCCTTTCATGAACGGGTGGATCGTGCACGTGTACGGGTACGTGCCTGCCAGGGTAAATGTGCGGGAGAAGGTCTGCCCCCTGGAAATGGATCCGGAATCGAACTTCTCCGGTGATGGCGAGAGAGACGTTACCGTGTGGGGCACATCATCGAAGTTCGTCCACGTCACGGTAGCGCCTGCCCCGATTGTTACCGATCCCGGGTTGAATTCGAGGCCCTTTATAGCAACTGCGGCGGTGGAGGAAGGTCCGGCTGCCCCGGCCGTTGCCGGAGCGGACGGCGCAGTCGTTGCCAGGGTCGGGACCGCAGACGGGACGGCTGTGGGCGGGGTCATTTCCGGCATGTTCGTCGTTGTCGCAGGCACCGCGGTGACCGGGGCGGGGGATGAATTCGATGTACATCCGGCGACGAGGAGTGCGCCGGCAAGGGCCATGACGAGGATCACCGGTATGCTATACCGCATTCGGGACATACGCTGCACTGTGGAACCGGAATTATAAAAAGCCTGTGCCGGCCGCGGCGGCCGTTTTTTTTTTGACTTCTCAACCGCGCCGGACCGGGCAGGTGAGGCAGTGGGCCGCACCGTACCCCCCCGTGAGGTTGGTGAGGCTGACGGGGACGGCATCGATATCGTGGGAATAGACCTCTTTCTTGTGGGGGAAGAACTGGCCTTCCCGCCGGAGCTTTTCGTAGTCCCTCTGCGCCAGAGCGTGGAGTGCGCCGTACCGGGCCGGCATCATCGCGGCCTTCTCCGCGAGGGTCCGGAGCACCTCCTTTGCGGTGCGGTCGACTTCCACGGCAAGGATCGTCCCGTCCCGGATGCAGAGGAAGTTGGGGGCGTAGGCCATCTGTTCGAGGGTTGTGATGCCGATGACATCGAACCCCTTCGCCCGCACGTAGGTGAAGAGATCGGTCTCCTCCCCCTCCCGGCGGTACCCGTCGCCTTCCCTCACGAACGGTTCGACCTTCGCCTCCCGCATCAGGGGTTCCGCGCCGATGGCGATGCCGGCCGAAGCGACGTTGAACCAGGTGTCGAGGTGCATCGCGACCATGGGATCGGGTTCCCCCCCTGCCAGGGGGTGGGCGGGCTGCCGCACAACCCCGATCTCGTCGTATCCAGGCTTCGCGGCGAGGAACTGGCCGACTCCTTCCCGGTTCGTTCGGTCGCCGGTGCAGACGAGGGCGAAGTCGCCGAGGGGGAGGAAGTCGCCGCCCTCGAACGTGCCGGGACCGCGGATGCCGGCGGCGAGGGGTGTCCCGGTGGCCTCCCAGAAGAGCCGGGTCACCACCGGCTCCCGCCGCCGCTGGGGCTTTGCCATGCTGCCGACGATGACGCCGTTTGCGGTGACCGCCTGCTGGTCGCGCATGAAGTACAGGTTGGAGAGCGGCTGCCGGCCGGTGACCGAGGAATCGATCTCCCGGGCCCCCCTGCCCACCGCGAGCCCGACGGAAGGGTGCACCAGCAGGAGGTCGAAGAAGAACCCGGCATCGTGCAGGGGGATCGTCTTTTCGAGTTCCAGGAGGGCAAGCCGCGCCTCCTTCTGGTCCCCGCGGAACGTGACCGACTCCCTGCCGGCCTGTACCAGGAGTTCCCGGATGCGGGGATCCTCGTCGGCACGGGAGGTGATCGTCTCCCGCAGGTGGATGACCCTGACCCCGAAGTCGCGGCGGAGGATCTCCTCGAGGTGGCGGAGCTCGCTGAGCGCGCCGTCCTGCGAGAAGGCCCGCTCGTACAGGGACGCGTACGGTTCGAGGAGGCCGAAGAACATCTCCATCCCCGGGCGGTGGATGACGACCGAGTGCAGCCGGTCCCACTCCGCCCGGGCGTACGCTTCCATACCGGACGGTCAAGGGTGCCGGGAAATAAACGTCTTTCGCTCCCGGTTACCCGGCTGGCGCGGCCCGGGAGAGCGGTGAGAAGGATCCCGCAGGATTCTGCCGCCCGAACGTATATATAACAGGACGCCAATAGCGGAGGTTTTGTTCGGCTCATCCGGACGCGATCATGCGGAGGTGAAATGATGGAACATGGAAGACCGGGGATGGGCATGGGCCCTTCACCCCAGGAAATGATGATGGAGAAGATGTTCGAGCTTCTCGGGGACGACCAGAAGAAGATCCTCATGAAGAGGATGATCGACGGGAAGATCATGATGAAGGAGGGCATGATCAAGCACCTCGAATGGAAGATCGAGACCATGAAGATGGTCAAGAAGATGATCGACGAGTGCTAGAACAGCCGGAACGTCTCTTTTCCTGAAAAAATCTTTTTGGATGTACGGTGCACGTCCCTGTACGGAGGCAGAACCGCCTGAAAATATATATAAAATCCCGGTATTTACCCTGAACCGGAGCGGCAGGCCTCAAAAGTCCTGCCAGCTCCGACCCTCACATACCTATTTTTTCGGATGTAAAAATACAGACAGACTGGTGGACCACGATATTCTGCGATCCCAAAAGATCAGAAATACGTGTTGAGCGAGAGCGTGTTGAACATGTGTGCTCCCGCTTCATTCCATGCCCCTCCGGTGCTGTCTGCGGCGTAAAAGGCAAAGACCCCGTGCTTATGGTTTCCCGTGACCACGAACATGGTGCCGGCGCCGTCGGCGAACCCGCTGCTGTTGATCTTCCCGAAGTCGACGCGGGTGACGGGATAGGAGACGCCGGGGACCTGGGCCTGGGTCACGCTGGAGATCGTGAACGCGCCTGCCGGCGTATTTGCGCAATGGGTCGGGTCACCGAGGAAGGCATTTGCGATGTCCGCGTACACGATCTGCCCGTTGATGTCCCGCGGCCAGACGTCCGTCTCCGTGTCGACGATGGAGGTGTAGATGAGCGCGTTCCCGTCCGGCGATGTGAAGAAACGCACGTCCTGGGTCGTCTGGTAGTACGTGGTCACCATGCAGCTCTGCTTCGTGTGGACGAATTCCGGTACGGGCAGCACGGTCTCGTTGGCCTGCCACGAGGCAGGATACTCGAGGGAGTAGTCTGCGTCGCTGAAGAACCGGTAGCCGGCAGCCGGTGCCGTCGCCACCGGCAGCGTGGCAGGGGGGGCCGGTGCGGCCGTGCCCGTGGCCGTGCCCGTGGTGACGGGTGCCGGGAGCGGCGGGGCTGAAGGCGTTCCGGGCGTGGTGTCCGCTGCCGGGGCCGGCGCCGCGGTTGCGACGGCAGCGGGAACGGCAGCGGGAAGAGGGGGTGCCGCTGTACCCGCGTGCGTACAGCCGGCGGACAGTGCCAGGGCGGCCATGAGCACGAAGACGGGGATGGCTGCTCGTCCGGTCATCAGCGCATGTATTTTCGGATGGATATATAAAGCAGCGCCCCGGAGGAGCGGCTGCCGATCGCATGCCCCGGCCGGACCCGCCTTTGGGATCGCCTCCGCCCGGCCGCTCCGCCACCCCGGACGGTCACCGGTTGAACTGCAGCGTCCGCTGGGGCACGGGCCCCCACGCGCACCCTTCCGACTCCGCGATCCGCCGGGTCATATCGAGCAGGCAGAAGAAGGCCGCTGCCTCCACCGGGTCCGTGAAATGGACCAGCTCGGCATCCGTCCGCCTCTCGAGGAGGTCCGTGAGGTACCTCCCGTACTCCTGCTCGTGGATCTTCAGTGCCCGGGTGGTCTTCTTCCACCGCAGGATGACCTCGTTAAGCTGTATCTTTCGCAATGGCATCACCACGCACCGGTGGGCCGCAGGAAAATATGAGCCGGCGGTTGGCGGGGGGTGAAAGTGAAGGATCGGCCGGCCACCGGGCGAAAACCGGGCCGGGGATACGCCCCCAGCCCCGGTGTCACCCCACGCCGGAGATCCCGACGGCGATGATGAGGGCCCCGAGGACGAACACGAGGTATGCGACATTGACCCGCTGCACGACCCGCAGCAGCCCGTCGAGGGTGAGGTACCCCGCGACGAGGCTCACCAGGAGGAGGACCGCCCCGTCCGCCGGTGCCAGCCCCGCAAACCCCCCGGCACCGTAATCGAGGACGATCTCCGCGAGGATGACGGTAGGGATACTCAGCAGGAAGCTCAAGTAAAAGCTGCTCCCGCTGTCGAACCCCCGCCAGATGAGGCCGGTGGTGCTGGTGCCCGACCGCGATACCCCGGGGAGCGTGGAGAGTCCCTGGAGCATGCCGGTGAGGATACCGTCTTTCCAGCCCACCTCCCGGATCTCCCGGGTCTTCGCCCCCTTGTGGGAGAGGAGGAGGAACCCGGTGAGGATGAGGCCGGCGCCCATGACGGCATAGAGGAGCCCGGCATCGAACGAGGCGAGGAAGTGCCGCTCGGCAATGAGAAGGGGGATCCCGACAACCCCGGTGAAGAGGAGGGCGGTGAAGAGGAAACCCGTCTTCCCGCCGGCATGGGACCTGAGGGTGAGCGGGCTGCCCGCGATCTCCCGTGCGATGCCGGCTATCTCGCTCCGGAAGTAGACGGTGGCCGCGATGACAGTGCCGAGGTGGACATAGAGGAGGACCGGGATAACCAGGGACGGGTCTCCCTGGAAAATTTTCAGGTATACGAAGGTGACCTGCGTTTTTGAGCTGATCGGGATCCATTCAGTGATCCCCTGAACGATGCCAAGGACGAGGAGCTGGATGGGGCTCATTACCTACCCTAGACAGCCGTGAAAGTATTATAATCTTCGTTTTTTAAAGGCACAGCAGCAGGGTGCCTGTCGTGCCGGGGGGCCAGAAGCGATGGGGCCGGGAGAGAGCGACGGGGAATTCCCCAGCGGCGTGATCCCGTATCATCATCGCTCAGGTCCGCCAAAGAATCTCCGGTACACGGATTCCGGCATGTACCACCGGATCCATCCGGGCCCCCCGGCCCGGGTCCGGACCAGGATCGCGATGAGGAGGAGGACGAGCCCGATGAGGAGGACTTCCGCGTTGGCGATGTGGAAGAAATTGGCGTTGTAGCTCTCCTCGTACCCGCCGACAGGAAGCCAGCCGAGCCCCATCTTTCCGGCGGAGAACGGCCAGAGGTAGGCGTAGCCAGCGGGGTAGACCAGTGCGTCCTCGAAGAGGTGGGCGCCGAACCCGATGAGGGCGAAGAGGAAGGAATCGAGGTACCGGATCCCGAAGGGGCGGAGGAGGAATGCCACGATCACGGCAAAGATGACCATGGCAGCGACGTTATGGAAGATCCCGGTGGGGGCGCCGTGCCCGGAGAAGGCAGCGAATCTCAGGTGGTGAAGGATGCCTTCGGCGATCTTGTCCAGGTCCGGGGCATAGGAGACGAGGATGATGATCCAGGAGGAGTCACGCCCCGTGAAACGGAAGAAGAGCATCCCGGCGATGACCGCGAGGGCGGCGGAATACACCAGGTGCTCTGCCAGCATAGTCCACCGGATTGCCTCAGGAACGTTAAATGGTTTTTCCCCGGAAAAAAAGCGGAGTTCCAAGGAAACCGCCCGGGGCCGCGGGCTGTCGCTATTTGCCGGAAGGAAGGCCCCGGGTCTCCCGGATCCGTGCCCTTCCTTTCGGGACCCGGATCTCGAACCGGGCCCCTCTGCCCGGCACGCCGGTCTCCGCGATAGTGATGCCGGTGAGGGAGAGGATCTCCTTTACGATGAAGAGGCCGAGGCCGGTCGTACCCGTCGCCCTGCGATCGAAGATCGCGGCCTTCCGTGCAGCGGGGATGCCGACGCCGTCGTCCTCGATGACGATGACCGCCGCATCGCCCGAAACAACAGCGGATACGTTGATCCGGGTGACGGTGTTCCCGTGGACGACCGAGTTTTTGAGGAGCTGGTAAAACACCCTGCCAAGGAGCGGGTCAGCATAGATCTCCAGACCGCTGAGTTCGACACACAGCTGTACTTCCCCGAACCTGATCGGGGAGGACTGCTCCCGGATCACGGCGCCGACGTCCTGCCACACGGGCCGTTTCATACCGAGGTCCTGGTAGTCGCGGGTGAACGCTATCTGCTCCCGGATCTTTTCCGAGAGGGCAGAGATGGTCACGAGCTTCTCCTTCAGTTCCGGCACCGTCTCGGCCTGCTCCGCCATCCCGATGTACCCGATGAGCCCGGTCAGGGTGTTGAAGATGTCGTGCCGGATAATCCCGTTGAGCATGTTGAGGTCCTCATTTGCCCGGCGGGTGATCGTTTCGGCCCGGGTCCTGCGGATGTCGAAGACGATGGCCCCGGTGGCAAAGAGTCCGATGATGAGCAGGACGAGCAGATCATTGGCAGTCGAGATCCGGTCCATCTCCGCGGCCACACCCCGGCTGTCCCGGTCGACCCCGACCAGCCCGACCACGTGCCCGCCGCTGTCGCGGATTGGCGCGTAGCCGGAGAGCGTGTCGCCCCACTGGTCGGTGGTGATGTCCAGGTCCGCCGAGGGCCCCGTAAATCCCTGCAGCAGGTACTGCGTGGCGTTCGGGTATACGTCCCCGATGGCTGCACCGTCCCTGGCGATCCCGTAGTCGCCGTCTACCACAAACTCCACCGCGCTCCCGTTCTGCCGCATGGTGTAGATGTACTCTATGGTCGGATCGGCGTTCCGTACCCGGTCGAGGTAATCCCGGATGGAGAGGAATGCGGGCGTCCCTTCATCGCCCGGCCGGATCGCCGCGAGCCGGTCACCGTCAACCCCCCCGGAGATGATCGCAGCAGTGCTCTTGAGGTTCTGGCGGATCCCGTCTTTTATGGTGTCGCGGGCGAGCGTGGTGACGAACGTGAACGAACCGACGGTTATGACGACCATCATGACGATGAAAAGGATGGTCAGCAACCGGGCATTCCGCATCTCTTTCTGCATGGTGGACCTGCTCGCGAACGATAAGGGGAACACCCCGTCCGATACAGTTTTGTCGATGCTGATGCCAGTTAAACGTTGTGAACTGCACCGGGAGCGGGCAGGGAGATACAATACGAATAAATCTGCCGGGCCCGCTAAGAGCATCATAGGGAAGGAAGAGCCATGGCCGAACCGAAGACCCCTGCCTGTGATCACAACCATGAAGAGACGCCTATGAAACGGGTATGGGCCGATCCCCACGGGAACGTCGTGTACCAGTGCCCGGTCTGCGGGAGAAAACTGCAGGCCCGCGAATAAGTCACCGGCGGAGACGGAACCAGTACCAGCCGAGGTTGAAGAGGAACGTGCCCGCGCAGAGGCCGAAGAACCAGAGGTAGATCTGCGTGTCCCACGAGAGGTCCGGAAACAGGGTGCCGCTCAGGGCGTCGAATGCAGCCGAGAAGAGGATCCAGAACCCGAGGTTGAGGACCACCCGCCCGTAGTCCATATCAGACTCCGGTTTGCTGCCGGGACTATTCAGTCTATCCCGCCCGTGTGCTGCCGGCGGCTGCTTCCGTCCTCATATCCGGGTTTTACCAAAAAAAGAGACCCCCCCGACGTTGCAGAGGGGCCGGAGATCAGGTCCCTAGAACGACCCCGGGAGCTCCCCCGGGATGGAGTCCGGGTCAAGCTTCCAGGTCACGTGGTAGTCCGGTACCTGCGCCTGAGTGACGTTGTCTTTCTGCTCCATGAAGTACACGTCAAGGAGCGCACCTTTGTTGATCGTTGCGAGGTCCTGGGCAGAATCCGTCATTACATAGTCCCGTGCTGCTTCCGTATTGTTGGGCTGGATCGCTGCGGTCCGGGCCCCGTGCCCGCCGTGCGATACCCCGATACCCCCGTACGTCTTGCCGTTGATATCGGTGATTTTGCTGAA
>DATJBJ010000051.1:0-10422 GCA_035515395.1 Methanoregula sp.
AAGGTAGACGAGGAACCCGGGTACGAGGGGCAACACGCAGGGGGCGAGGAACGAGACGATACCCGCGAGAAAGGCTACGATGTAAGATACTTCAACCACGTTACCGACCACCGGATCCGTCTGTCACTTCACGCAATTCTCCCACGATCCCTTCCGGGAATACCCTCTTTTCGCAAGACCGGCTCACCCGTTCTCCGGTAACCGCAGGCTCATGCACGCGAAAAATACCGGGGTCCCGGGACAACGCCGGTACTTCATACCTGCCCCAGAGTGCAATCCCTGAATATATTAGTTTGGGTGAAAGGGGCACCGGCAGGGAAAACCCGGTCCCGCTTTTCCCGGGCACAGACCGACGGGAACAGGAGCGACGGGCCACAAAAAAGATCGGATCTCAGCTGCCCCTGACCACGACGGTGTAGTCGCCGTCCCAATCCAGCGTCAGCTGCGAAGTCCCGAGCACGGTCCCTGAGGGGTCTTCTGCAACCACGGTGATGACGACCGGCGTATCGGGCGACCGTGTTTTGCCGGTGAACGACCAGAAGATCTTCTCCCCGTGCGTGGTGGGCGTAACGCTGAGCGTGGTCACCGTGTAGTCGGGGGGCGACCACCTGAGGAACTCGCCGTACGTTGCGTTCCACTGGTACGTGGCGTTCGCCCGGTCGAAACCGGTGGGGTTCACCGTGAGGCCGATGCCGACCGTGGAAGACATCAGGGGAGTATAGCGCTGGGGTGATGCCACGATGGAAAGCGACGTTGCCGCCGGTGAAGATGCCGGCTCCGCGGGTGTCGTCGG
The DNA here is from genome assembly GCA_035515395.1 of Methanoregula sp. Classification (GTDB taxonomy): domain Archaea; phylum Halobacteriota; class Methanomicrobia; order Methanomicrobiales; family Methanospirillaceae; genus Methanoregula. The sequence continues at coordinate 794 of DATJBJ010000051.1, forward strand.
TGCCGGGGTGACGGACGGGGCGGGGGTCGCCGTCCCCGCCGGGGCATTCGTTGCGCATCCCGCGGCAAGGATCGCCAGGACGCAGGCAAGGAAGAGTACGGGAACCACGTATCTCATAAGGAGAATAACGCAGCATGGACGGATAAAACCGGCGAAGGGTGAGAATTATTTTTGAGTCATTGTCGTCTCCTGCCGAAAACGTCTGGGACAGATCCGGATGTTTTCATCTCTTTCCGGGACAGTGAAGCAAATGGCGCCCGGTCAGAGGTAGTATTATATAAAATTGAGCAAGAATGGAGGTAAACCGTAAAAAACGGAACCGGAGTTGTTAAAAAATGGCAGATCCATCAGGAAATAAATCACAAGGTCCCGGAGATGAACAGAGGAGCGGAAACAAGCGGGGGGGAGCAGGCCTGAAGATAGCCGCTGCCATTATTATCCTTATCGTGATTGTTGTCGCAGCCGCACTCCTGACCCTGAATATAACTGTCATGGATGCGACCCCGGGAGTCCCGATGCCGTTTTCGACCAGTTACGGGGTCTCGTTCCCGGAGGGGCAGACAATCACCATCGGGAACGTGCAGATCAGTACGCTGGCAAACCAGGGCGTTATCATCACCAGTATCGATGGGGACAAACAGAACATGGCGGTGGGAGACCAGCGGGTCATATCGGAACGACGCGCCGTGATTACGACACTCGGAGCAGTGACGCTCATAGATACGCATTTCCAGATCACCCTGACCTATAAAGGCGAACGGGACAACCGGGCATATTACGACATGCTCGTGCAGACCTCGGCACAGGTGCCGGATCTCCTCCTGAACCATCTTCTCCCGTCTTCGATAGACGCGAGGCCGGCATGAGGTGAGGAAAAGACATGAAATTCTCTGTTATTATCCCGGCAGCCTGCATCCTCTTCATCGTTCTCCTCAGCGCAGGATGCACCAGTTCCCCCCCTCAGGTGCCTGAGACTACCGCGCCCTCAACCCCGGCTCCAACGGCTACGCCCGCGCCCGTCGCATCCGCATTCCCGGACGCTCTGTCACTGGGCCAGTACGCGAGCTTCGGGAGCGGGGACATGCAGGGAAACGCAACCGTGGTCAGGGCCGAGATCAGGCCGAACTTCAGCTGGTCGTCGCCTTCTTTCAACAGTGTTGCCGAACAGCACTCCGCAACCCTGCCCAACGGGACCGAGCTCGGCTATAACCTGCAGACACCCAAGGCGGGAGATGAGTTCCTGTTTGTATACATCAGGATGCTCAATACCGGCGCTAAGGCAGTCTATGCGCCTTCGCCGATGCAGTTTGTCGTGCACGCCAACGGGATGCAGTACAATTACACCTCGGTACATGGCCCGGATGTCGTCATTGACGGTGTCTCGGAAGGACAGTACGATTATCAGATCGGCCCGGGCGGGGTTGTCGGATACATCCAGCCCGGCGCAAGCAACGGGGTGAACGGATATCTCATCTATGAAGTGCCGGCATCGATCACCCCGGGGGATGCCTATCTCGTCGTCAGCCTCGATTTCCAGCACCAGGCCGTCTGGAAGCTTGGTTGACCGGAATCCCTCTTTTTCAGCATTTTCTTGGCCCGCCGGACCAGCGGCCGGTTCACTGATCTTTCCCCCGTATGAAAGGATTCATTCACTTTGAAGCTCCAATAGAGGAAAAACGGTGCAGCATGAACAACCGGATGAAAAGCCTCCTTGAAAAGCTCCGGGTCCCGCCGGGATCGTCCATCGACCTGCAGAGAGATTACGACCCGGGATATGTCGGCGGTCTTTCGAAGAACGACAATACCGAAGCGGCAATCGAAAAAGGGATCCGGGTCCTCGCCGGTCAGCAGGACAAGCTCTATGCCCAGGACAATTACGCCCTGCTGGTGATTCTCCAGGCGATGGACGCGGCGGGAAAGGACAGCACGATCAAGCACGTGATGTCGGGCGTGAATCCCCAGGGGGTCGAGGTCACGAGTTTCAAGGAACCAAGCGTGGAGGAACTCGATCACGATTACCTGTGGAGGAACGCACGGGCCCTGCCGCGGAGAGGCCGGATCGGGATCTTCAACCGCTCGTACTACGAGGAGGTGCTGGTTGTCAGGGTCCACCCCGAGCTGCTCGAAAAGGAGCATATCCCCCCGCACCTTAAGGAGAAGAACATCTGGGACAGGCGGTACGAGGAGATCAACTGCTTCGAACGGTACCTCTCCGACAACGGGATCGTCGTCCTGAAACTGTTCCTGAACGTCTCGAAGGACGTCCAGAAGAGGCGGTTCCTCGAACGGGTTGACGAACCGGAGAAGAACTGGAAGTTCTCGGCGCGCGATATCCAGGAGCGGAAATACTGGGACCGGTACATGGCCGCCTACCAGGAGATGATCGCAAAGACGAGCACGTCCTATGCGCCCTGGTATGTCGTCCCTGCCGATCACAAGTGGTTCACCCGGCTCGCGGTCGCTGCCATCATATCGGAGACGCTCGACCGTCTCCGGCTCTCGTATCCCGCAGTAAGCAGCGGGGAGAAGGAGGCACTCCTTGCCGCAAAGGCGGAGATGGTTGCGGAAGAAGACGGACCGGTTTCCAGGGCGGCCGGGCGCGGGACCGGTCAGAAAAAAGACCGGAAGTAATACCGGGATCCGGCGTTACGGGAAGCACGCGACGCGACCCCCTGTCCCGATCGCGATCGCAGCAGACCGGCAGAGGCTTTTAAAATCCGGCGAACGCGGGTACAGGATCAGGGAAGGATTCGGGACTCCGTACCGGGTTTCCCCTGCCCGTTCCGGATCCGCACGGCGAGGTGCCGCCCGTGCGACCCGTTCCAGTACAGCTTCCCGCACCGGGGGCACCAGGAGAATTCGAGGCCGGTCCTGTCCCGGGGAGCATACCCCGCGCCGGCGATCTCTTCCGGCGATGCCTCCCGGAGCTCCGTGTTGCAGATCGAGCACCGGCTCAGCCGCAGCCGGGGCGTGATGAACTCGTTGTCCACGAGCTGCCGGATCTGCTCCATCACGTCCTCCGAACGGACGAACACCGCCTGCCCGCCCCCGCGCCGCGCAAGTTCCGCGTCCCGGGTCAGGAGGATCCGGTCCTCCCGGACCGCCCGTCCGAGGAGCAGGGTGTCCTCCTTTGCGTTCCCCGGTTCGAGCTCGTTGGCGCTCACCGTATCGTATCCCATGAACCGGAGGTACCTCGTGAGCGTGCCGAGCATACGGTCGGCTATGAAACGGGCCTCGTGGAGAGGATCAGCGGACCTTCCTGACAATTTCGATCTTCTCGCCGCATTTGCCGCACTGCGTCCCGTCGAGCCCCAGGATCCGGGTGTCGAAGCCCGACCGCTCGATGAGCGTGGAACCGCAGTACGGGCAGAACGTGTTCTCGTACCGGTTGCTCCGCACATTCCCGAGATAGGGATAGCGGAGCCCGAGTTCCTTTGCCTTATGGTAGATCTTCTCGAGCGTACCGATTGGCGTGGGCCCCCGATCGTTCATCTTGTAATCGGGGTGGAACGCGGAAAAGTGCATCGGCGTATCGATGCCGAGGTTCTCGATCACCCAGCGGATCAGCTGCTCCATCTCCTCCATGCTGTCGTTATGGCCGGGGATGACGAGCGTCACCGTCTCGACGTGCATCCCAAGCTCTTTTGCGAGCACCGTCGAATCGAGGACCGGCTGGAGTTTCGCGCCGCAGATCTTCTGGTAAAAACCATCGCTGAACGCCTTGAGGTCGACCCGGTAGGCATCGAGCATGGATGAGATCTCGCGGAGGGCTTCTTCCGTGATGTACCCGTTGGTTACGTAGACAGTGCCGAGCCCCGCCCTGCGGGCGAGCGTCCCCATGTCGAGGGGGTACTCGTGCCAGATCGAGGGCTCGTTGTACGTCCACGAGATGCTCGAACTGCCGCTGGCAATCGCCCTTTTCACCCCCTCTTCCGGCGCAAGCGGGCGGAGCATCGCTCCTTCGAGCGTGGCCCGGGAGATATGCCAGTTCTGGCAGTGCTCGCAGTGGAAGTTGCAGCCGATGCCCCCGAGGGAGTACGAGCGGGTCCCCGGCAGGTAGTGGAAGAGCGGTTTCTTCTCGATCGGGTCGACCGCCTCGGCCGCGATCTTCCCGTAGGTGGTCGCATCGAGCACCCCGCCCTCGTTCCACCGGATCCCGCAGATCCCGTGCGAGCCGTCTTTTATCGTGCACCGGTGGTTACAGAGCGAGCACTTCACCGCATTATTGTCGAGTTTTGCGTACTGGCGGGCTTCATGCATGGCGGGCCTCAACCTTGACTGATCGGCGGATCCTTTATTTCGGCTTTTCCCCGCTTTCCGCGCCCTCTTCGGTGTCTGATTCGAGGACGAACGAGCCGCGGTACCCGCACTTCTTGCAGAGGTACACCTGTCCGATGTACCCGCCTGCGACCGGGAAGATCTGGTCGCTCTTGCATCGTGGGCAGTAGAGCATAGGTAAGAACACTATATGTAATCCCTGTACTAAAACTAGTGCAATGAAGAAGCTGGTCATCTCCCTCGGCGGCTCGATCCTCATTCCGGGCCTTGAATCCCACACCATCCGGGAATACCTCCCGGTGCTCCGGGCGATTGCGAAGAAACACCGGCTCTTCGTTGTCGTGGGAGGGGGCGGCGAGGCACGGCGGTACATCGCGGTCGCCCGAGAGCTCGGCGTGGACGAAGGGACCGGCGACGAGATCGGCATCCTGATCACCCGGCTGAACGCGACCCTCCTCATCGCAGCGCTCGGCGACGACGCGTACCCGAAGGTCGCGGAGAGCCACGCGGAGGCGAAGAAGTTCGCGGAGTCGGGAAAGATCGTGGTGATGGGCGGGATCACCCCCGGCCAGACGACCGATGCCGTCGCCGCGGTTCTCGCGGAGCGGGTCGGCGCCTCGGTGTTCATCAACGCGACCTCGGTTGACGGCATCTACTCGGCCGACCCGAAGAAGGACCGGTACGCGAAGCGGTTTGCCACCCTCACGCCGAAGGAACTGCTGGGGATCGTGGGAAAGACCGGGCTCGGTGCGGGCTCGAACAACGTCCTCGACATCGTCGCCGCCCGGGTCGTCGAGCGGAGCGGCATCCCGCTCGTTGTCCTTGATGGCCGGGATCCGAAGAATTTGTCCGCGGCCGTCCTGAAGGGGAAGTTCACCGGGACGGTGGTGTCGGCATCGAGGCGCAAGGTACTGCCGCTGTGAGCGCTTCCGGATCGGAATGTACAGGAACGTGCAGGAATGATCTGAACGCACCCCGGCTGAAAAATATCTGCGGGAAGTAAGGTTCGCGCAAGACAGGTTCTCATAAAATCAGCGGCTGTGCTGGCTGGGGGCACATTGCGGCATTCTGACTTGGTCACTTCACAACTCTTATCCCCCGTTCCCGACCAGATTTACTATGCATTACAAAAGCCTGATCGGGGGAACCGTTCTCTTTCTTGCCGTCCTCATGCTCGCAGCGACCGGAGCTGCGGAGACCAATACCATCCAGCTCTTCGTCCACCCCGGAAGCGGGACGGTCTGTCTCGACAACTCATGCCAGGTGAATCAGGGGACCCTCAGCGGGTACAGCAGCACGAGGTTCAGCGGCGTTGCTTCGGGCCAGGACCACACCATCAAAGTCTACGATACCGATGGTTACCAGGACTATACCGATACCGTGTACATGGACCTGTCCGGCCACCCGATGACCTTCTCGATTTTCCTCGAGCCGGTGCCGGCCCAGCCTGTATCGCCCGGCACCGGCACCATCCAGGTCACGGTCTCCCCGGGCCTCGGGCAGGTCTGTCTCGATAACCGGGAGTGCGAGTCGGGCACCGGTGACGTTTCGACATTCTGGAGCGTGCAGTTCTCCGACGTGCCGGCCGATTCCGTCCACACCATCTCCGTGACAGCCGACGGATACGAGCCGTATTCGCAACAGGTCACCATCCAGGCGGACCAGCGGAACGACTTCGATGTCAGCCTCCCGCCGCTCGCACAGGCGGGCCAGCCCGCGGAAGTCACGACAGAACCCGCCGCCCTGGCACCCACGACCCGGGCCGGTCTTGATGGATCGGTGGCGCTCGTCGCGGCCGGGATCGGGGACGTCGTGTTCCTGGGAGTGAACCGGAGGAAATAATTTTTCCGTGCGGGCCGGATTTTACGGAACCGGCAGATCCGGTTGCCAGGGACCGCGACAAATTCGCGGGAACAGAATAAAAAAAACCCAGCCCGGAAACCACCACCTATTTTTATCATCCCGTCGCATCTATGATGGCGCGGGGTAGTAGGGTAGCCTGGTCCATCCTAGAGCGTTTGGGACGCTTTGACGGCGGTTCGAATCCGCCCTACCCCATACGATGGACAAAAAGACTGCGGCCCGTATCTATTCCCTTCTCGTGAAACGATATCCCGGAGCCCGTGATTCGCCCGGCAGACCCGCCCGCGGTTCTCCCTACCGGGTCCTCATCCTTACGATCCTCTCGGCCCAGACCACCGACCGGGCTGTCCTCAGGGTGGAAAAGCCGCTCTTTGCACGGTACCCGACGCCGGCAGCCCTTGCGCGGGCGCGGATTGCGGATGTCGAGGAGATCATTCACAGCCTCGGGTTCTTCCACGCGAAGGCCAGAAACATCGTGGCAGCGGCAAGGATGATCGCCTCGGACCTGGACGGCGTCGTGCCGGATACCATGAGGGGGCTCCTCGCGATCCCGGGTGTCGGACGGAAGACCGCCAATATCGTCCTCTACCACGCCCACGGGAAGAACGAGGGGATCGCCGTCGACACCCACGTCCGGCGGCTCGCACAGAGGATCGGGTTCTCCGATACTGACAATGTCGCCGTCATCGAGCGCGACCTTATGGGGCTCTTCCCGGAGAAAGACTGGGGGGACCTCACCGATGTCCTGATCGCCCACGGGAGGGCGATCTGCACTGCGAAGAAACCGCAGTGCGGGATCTGTCCGATAAGCAGCTGTTGCCGGTACTATCTCACGCTGGTCAGATCCGGCGGGAACTAGCAGCTCGTTTTTTTTTCCCGCAACCACCCCGGGCAGGCATCCCCGCACCCGCCGCAAGTATAATACTCTCCCGGTGTGGTATGCGTCCCCTATGGGAACAGCCTGCCTCTCCGGAATGGCGGTGGCGCTCATCGTTGCAATCATTGCCGCGGGGTGCACTCTGGGGCCGGGATCCCCGCGTATATCCCCGGGAGCTCCGGGGCCCGGCCGGGATGCCAAGACAGCCCTTACAGGGTCTTTGGACCTCACCAACCAGAACTCACCGGAAGCGGCGGGGTTTGCCGGGGGGATCTCGCGTACGGTGCTCGCGCCCGGGGAACGGAAGATCGGCCTGCAGTCCGTGGCCGCGGGATTCGACGCCCCGATGATGGTCGTCTCGCCTGATGACGGGTCGGGAAGGTTGTTTGTCGTCGACCAGATCGGGGTCATCCGGATCATCCGTGCCGACGGGACCCTCGCCCCGGAGCCGTTCCTCGACCTCAGGGACCGGATGGTCCCGCTCAGCAGTTTGTATGACGAGCGCGGGCTCCTCTCCCTCGCATTCCACCCGGATTTCCGGAACGACAGCAGGGTGTACGTGTATTACAGCGCCCCGCTCCGGCCCGGGGCGCCGTCCGGCTGGTCGTGTACCAATCGCCTCTCCGAGTTCCGGGTCTCCCCGGCAGACCCCGACAAAATAGACGCGGGTACCGAGAAGATCCTCCTCACGGTCGACAAGCCGTACGAGAACCACAACGGCGGCCCGGTCCTCTTCGGGCCCGATGACGGGGACCTGTACCTTGCCCTCGGGGACGGGGGAAATGCTGATGACGTCGGGGCAGGCCACACCCCCGGCACCGGCAACGGGCAGGACCTGACCACGCTCCTTGGCAAGATCATCCGCATCGATGTCGACCACGTCCCTCCGGGAGCGAACTACGGGATACCGGCCGGCAACCCGTTTGCGGGGAACGGTTCCGCCCGCCCTGAGATCTTTGCGTACGGGTTCCGGAACCCGGCCTATGCCACGTTCGACTCCGGTGACGGCCACCGCCTCTTCGTCGCAAACGCCGGCCAGGCGCTCTTCGAGTCGGTCTATATCGTGCTGAAGGGCGAGGACTACGGGTGGAACATCCGCGAGGGGACGCACTGCTTCGACCCCGGCAGGGACGCGGCTCCCCCCGCGGGCCCCTGCCCCGCGACCGGCTACCATGGCGAGCCGCTGATCGGTCCCGTCGTCGAGCTGGGGCATGACGTCGGCAACACGGTGATCGGCGGCGTCCTGTACCGCGGGACTGCGCTCGCCGGCTGGCAGGGTTCCTTTGTCTTCGGTACATGGAGCCTGGGATTTGCTCCGGGAGACGGCACGCTGCTCGTTGCAACACCGCCCCCGGGAAACGATTCTGTGCCGTTCCCGTCGTCTGCATCAGGCCTGACTGCCGGCCGGAACCGGATGTGGACAACGCAGGAGATCGCGGTGGCGAACAACGGGAGCGGCAGGGTCAATGCATTTGTACGGGCGATCAGCGAGGGGCCGGATCACGAACTCTACGTCCTCACCAGCCGGAACAGCGGACCCGGAGGCCCGTCGCAGGGATCGGGCGGGATCTGGAAGGTCGTCCCCGGGTGATCTCATGGCCTGGACGTTTTTGTATTGCCTTCTGTCGGGGTAATCAGCGGTCGGGCGATCGGCAAAGACGCCCGAAATTCCCTCCTGAAAATAATTCCCCGCCGAAAAATATTTATTATTCCATGGGAATGGGGGAAGTCCATACAACCAGAAAGGAGGGAAACAAGATGCCCTACATCACTGTTGGCAAGGAGAACTCGGGGAACATCGACCTCTATTACGAGGACCACGGTTCAGGCCAGCCTGTTGTCCTGATCCACGGGTTTCCCCTGAGCGGTGCATCGTGGGAAAAACAGGCCCAGGTCCTGATCGATGCCGGTTACCGGGTCATCACGTACGACCGGCGGGGGTTCGGCAACTCGGCAAGGCCGGTATCGGGATACGAGTACGACACATTCACCGAGGACCTGCACATGCTCGTGACGAGGCTCGAGCTCCGCAATATGGTGCTTGCCGGGTTCTCGATGGGCGGCGGCGAGGTGGCCCGGTACATCAGCGCCCACGGGACCAGCCGGGTGGCAAAGGCGGTCTTCATCTCCGCGGTCCCGCCGTTCCTGTTGAAGACCCCCGACAACCCCATGGGCGTTGACCGGAGCGTCTTCGACGGCATCCAGCAGGCGATCGCCGCCGACCGGCCGGCTTTCCTTTCGCAGTTCTTCGAAACCTTCTACAACGCTGACGTGCTCAGGGGAAAGCTCATCAGCGACCAGGCAATCCAGCTCAGCTGGAACACAGGGGCGATGGCATCGCCGAAGGGGACCTACGACTGCGTCTCGAGCTGGATGACCGACTTCAGGCAGGATCTCGCCCGGATCGATGTGCCCACGCTGGTCGTCCACGGCAATGCTGACCGGATCTGCCCGCTCGAAGCCACGGGAAAGCGGACGGCCGGGATGATACCGGGGAGCAGGCTGGTGGTGGTGGACGGCGCACCGCACGGGCTGTCCTGGACCCACGCATCCGAGCTGAACCGCGCCCTTCTCGACTTCCTCGGGACCGCAAAACCGGCCGGCACACAGG
>DATJBJ010000052.1:0-5064 GCA_035515395.1 Methanoregula sp.
TGCAGGAAATCTCCGGGGGCATATCACAAGGATATCGGAAGAGCCCATGACGGAAGTGTCATAACAGGGCAAAACCCGATCGGGACAACAGGGGTGGGGCTTCGGGCAGCCCGGAGGATTTTTCCGTGTAATCGCGCAGGAATCCCGAGATCAATCCGGTCCCTTAAAAGCCGGGCCCCCTGCTCCGGGCGGCACCAGCGTCCGCAGCCTTATATCTCTCCCGGACAATACGGCAGCAGAGAAATGTCCTTTACCTGCAGGCAGTGCGGCGAGTGCTGCAGCACGATGGGGGAGATCCTGTGGATCCTTGGCCAGACCGGACCCGATGAATTCCGGATCCTGGTCTCGGCTACCGGTGAGGAACGGGTCGTGAACGTCGATCCCGGTAAAAGGGATCTCTTCTACCCGCGCACCGACGGCAACGCACGTTCGCTCGCGTGCCCGTTTCTCCGGAAGTCCGGGCCGGGCCTTTTTACCTGTACAGTCTATCAGTCACGCCCGGATCTCTGCAGGCAGTACGCGTGTTTCCGGATCCTCGTTCTGGATGCCACGGGGAGGAAAGTCGGCCGTGTCATGGATCGGAGCAGGCATTTTGTCTCTGCGGACCCGCTTCTCAATGCACTCTGGAAAGAGAAGATCTCACCCGCGGACATCCCGGATGAAATGCTGTGGGAGGAGCACGTCGGGAACGTGTTGTCCGGTGCCGGATACCGGGTAATCCGGTGAGCCCTGTACGGAATGCAGATTATCGGGATAAAATTAAAAAAACCTTACCGGGACCGCCACGCCATTTTTGCGATGAACGAGAGTCCGATCAGGATGAGCAGCACGCCAATCCCGTACGGCCAGATATAGTTCCAGAAGTTAACGGGCGCCCAGACGAGTGCTGCACCGACTATGACCAGGAACGCCCCGATCAGGACCGATGTCCAGCGGCTCCCATGCCGGCAGCAGGCAGCCGGTGAATCTTCCGGCACACCCGCAGCCGCGGGGCGGATAATCCCCGATGCAAGGAAACCAAGCCCAAGACCTATGAGGATCCCGGCCGCTGCATACCCCACGATTATTCCCACGCCGAGACCGATCAAAACCCCCGCCGGGATGAAAAAATACCTCCCGTGCCGGCGCCGGTGTTCCTCCTCTTCCGTTCCAGCCATAGTTAGAGCTTTGCCGCAACGGCCATATAAAAAATACGGACACCGCATCGGGTTTTTCCCGGGCCTGCGGGGGTCGTCCCGAACGGCCATAGTGCAGGAAGTTCCGGGGGCGGGAACGGTCACCAGGACGTAAAATCGCTCGAAAATTTATTTTGGCATCCAATAAGGCCCGGTTGCCAAAAATAACTACAATTTTTTTCGCACTCAAAAAAAGCCATAAATAATCAGGCCGCGAACCATCACCAGTACGATTGTATGAGGAGCACCATGAACACAACCACGATAATAGCGGGGATCTGCATCGTCTGTTTTGCCGCCGTTGCCGTTGCCGGCTGCCTTGGCACCGGCCCGGAAACCCCGTCTTCCCCGGCAAGCCCGCAGCAAACCGCCGTACCGTCCGCATCTCTCTCCGGGACACCAGCCCAGGCCGGGCATCTCGTGATCAACGAGTCGCAGAACAACGCCACCGTCCCGGTGAACCGGATGGACATCATCACCGTACAGCTCGCCGAGAACCCGACCACCGGATACCGGTGGAACCTGACAGCCACTCCCGGCCTGAACGTCACCAGCGACACGTACGTCCCGTCAGATACGACCGGCACGCTTGTCGGATCCGGCGGAACCCGCATATGGGACATCACTCCAACCGCTCCGGGCGAACAGCACGTCTCGGCGGTGTACCAGCGGTCGTGGGAACCCCTTACCGGCAACGAGACCGCATTTGCCATTACCGTCATCGTGCGGTGAACGGACCCCCTCTTTTTTCCAGCCGGGTATCACCGATACCCTTAATATTCCCCTTCCCCAATACTGACCAGCACTTTTACCAAGGTGCTGACAGATGTAAGTCCGACGTGCGACAACCGCACTGCCCGAACAGGCTTTGGGATTACAGAGAGTCAGCAGCATGCTGCACTTTTCTGGACTTACGCTGATGAGGAGGCTACACTATGGCACGAATGCATGCCCGGAGAAGGGGCAAGTCGTGTTCGGTCCGCCCCTACCGGAAAGAGGCCCCCGCGTGGTCCAACACGGACGCGAAGGCCATCGAGAAGATAATCCTCGAACTCCGGAAGGAAGGCGCATCGAGCAGCAGGATCGGACTGATCCTCAGGGACCGTCACGGAGTACCCGACGTAAAACTAGCCACCGGCAAGCGCATCGGGGACATTTTAAAAGAGAACAAGGCTGCGTCAGAGATCCCCGAGGATCTCCGCGACCTCATGATCAAGGCGCTGGGCCTGCGCAAGCACCTCGGCGAGAACACCAAGGATCTCCACAACAAGCGCCAGCTCCAGCTGGTCGAGTCGAAGATCCGCAGGCTCGTGAAGTACTACACGGGAAGCAGGAAGCTGCCCAAAGAGTTCACGTACAAGCCGGAGAACGCAGAGATCCTGCTCTCCCGGTAATCAGGTGCACAAAACGTCCATATGCTCAGGTCCGCACAGGAACCGTCGGTTACCATGTCCTTAGAGTCCGCAGCGGTTGCCGTTGCCGGAGAGATCCGCAGGCAGGAGTTTGTCGAGGTGTTCGCGCACCACGATGCAGACGGCATAGCAGCCGGCTCGATCCTCTGCCACGCGATGCTCCGGGCAGGCATCAGGTTCCGGCTCAGGATCCGCCGGGAACTCAGCAGCGCCGAGCTTGCCGGTGATTCGGCCCTCCTCCTCTGCGACATCGGGGCGGGGATGGAAGACCTCAGGGACGATGCGATGGTGGTCGATCACCACCTCCCGCTGTTCAGGGGGGAGTTCCACGCCAACCCGCGGCTCGCGGGCATAGACGGCGATCGTGAATTGTCGGCGGCCGGTACCGCGTATATCGTTGCCCAGCAGATGGGAGACAACCGCGACCTCGCGGGCCTCGCGATCTGCGGGATCATCGGTGACGGGCAGGAGATGGCGGGGAAGAACCTTGAGATCTTCAACGAGGCGATCGCAAACGGCATCATCGACCCCGGGAGGGGAGTGATGCTTCCCGGCCGGGATATGGCCGAGCGGTGGTACATGGCGACCTCTCCGTACCTCGCCGGGATCAGCGGGCAGGAGCAGCACATCGGCGATCTTATCGGCCAGGCACAGGACAAAGCAAAGGGCTCGGACACTCCGAGGCTCGACATCCTCCTGTCAAGGATCGTCCTCGACGCTGCCCCCGCGACCACTGCAGGGAGCCTGCAGCGGATCTACGGCGATACTTACCATCTCCGGCGCGAAGTGATCGACGACGGGCACGCCCTCGCCGCGGTCATCGATGCCTGCGGGAAGACCGGGCGCGGGGACATCGGCGCCACGCTCTGCCTGCGCTCATCGCACTATGCATCCGAGGCATGGGAGATCGCCCGCCGGCACCGGCTGATGGTGATCGAAGCGGTCGCCGCGGCAAAACCCGCGGAGGGGGTCGCAGGAGTCTTCGAAGTGGCTGACGCGGCGGTCGTCAGCGATGTCGCCGACATCCTCGCACGGGACCGGGACGCGTCATCCCCGGTCCTCGTCTATGCCCGGTCCGGAACCGGGTGCCGGGTTTCTGCCCGTACTCCCGCAGGATCCGGCGAACTCGGGCCGCTCATCCGGCAGCTGGCGCTCTCGTGCGGCGGGACCGGCGGCGGACACATCCGGAGGGCGGGGGCTACGATCCCCTGCGACCGGATCGCGATGTTTGCAAAGGGCTGGCAGGAGGCGCTTGCGGCATGATGAAGATCGAAGGTTCGCTATCGACCATCCACCCGCGGGCGGGCTGCGTCGCGGCCGCCCTGCGGCCCGACAACCTCCCGGGCATGACGACGCACGCCGAAGGAGACCGCGTTATCACCACAATGGAAGGGACGCAGCTCCGGTCGGTCATCGCATCGGTGGACGATTACCTGATGAACCTGGCGATCGCGGAGGACGCGTGTTCCGTCGCCCCGCGGGAGCAGCATATACCGGTTGACCAGGAGACAACCGCTTTACAATCTCAAAGGTGATACCATGGCAAAGAAGAAACAGGTTGGAAGAAGAGTGGAAGGCTGGAAAGCCAAGAGCTGGTTCAAGGTATACGTGCCCGACAACCTCGGGAAGGCGTATATCGGAGACACCATCTCGAACGATGCTGAGAGCGTCGTGGGCAGGATCATGACCTCGACGCTCGGCGAGATCGTCAACGATTACGCAAAACAGCACATGAAGATGAGCTTTAAGATTTCAAACGTGGCCGGAGACGCGGCGTACACCGAGTTCGTAGGCCACGAAGTGACACGGGACTACCTCCGCTCGCTCGTGAAGCGCCGGAGCTCCCGGATCGATACCTGGGTCCCGATCCTCACCAGGGACGGCAAGAAGGTCCGGCTGACCGTCTGCACCTACACGTTTGCCCGTGCAAACCTCTCGCAGGAGCACGCGATCCGGAAGGCAATCACGGATGCGATCCTTGCCCAGGCATCGGCCTGGGACCTGACCACGCTCGTCAATGGCATCGTCTCGGGCGAGATCTCCCGCGACCTCTTCAAGACGATCAAGACGATCTACCCGACCCGCAGGGTCGAGATCATCAAGTCCAAGGTCGAGCCCATCGCGGCGAAGATCTCGACTGCATAAATTTTTTTTTGTGTTATCAGGTTTGTTATGCAATCCTGCAGGCCAGGTCTGCAGGTTTGATACCGGGTTTCGAAATCGGGAAAAACGCCGGAACTCTGTTTTCAGGATTCGATGGAAGTCCCGGCACCTCCTTCCACAGCCTGGCATCGCATGACCCGGCCGGCCGAACAAAAGTACATGCCGGCACGATCATGATGGGGGGCAGGGGGCTGCCTCAGAAAAATCCGGAGGGGGGCATAGGGTTACCTCACAAATTTTCGCGGGGGGTATGGGGGGTCCCTGAAAATTTTTCAGGACCTTCGGACCATCCGGATTGCCGGCTCCGGCGTGAA
>DATJBJ010000053.1:0-34812 GCA_035515395.1 Methanoregula sp.
ATGACCTTCACGGGGAAGACCTCCCCCTCGAGGGAGAGATCGGCAAACTGCTTGATCCGGGCGATCCGCCGTGCAAGGTTATGGCTCCGCCGCTCCTCCTTCCGGAGGCGCTTCTTCAGGGAAGCTATCACCGTCTCCCGCTTCGCCACTTCGGCTTCCTTTGCAAGCTCCTGCTCGCGGGATGTCTCCCTCCTCCTCAGCCGGGCCTGCAACCGGTGCAGCTCGTATTCCCTTCCCTTGGCCGTCTCCTCCAGCTCGGCGATATAGGTGCGGAGCCGCTTGACCATCCCGTCGAGCATCCTCACCCGGTCGTCATGCTTTTCGCCGACGACCTGGGGCGGGGCTTCTTTCGGCTCGGGCGGGGCGGTCACCCGCATCTCCCCGAGGACCTGGTCGAGGGGCTGGCCGCGGATCACCCGCGCCCTGACCTCGTCAAGGTCGTGGCCCGGGGGGATCCGCTTGAGGAGGTTCAGGAACTTGTGCCGGTACTGGCGGTACGCGTCGAGCGCCGCGGCAAGCGCGTCCCGCTCGTGGTCGTTTGCGTACTGGAACGGGGCGGTGAGCTCGACTTTCGTCTCCACGCTGACGTCCTGTTTCGGCGTATAGGCAATCGCGGAGAACGCCCTTCGGATCTTCTCGACGGAGTAGGGCATCTCCTGTACGTCCGAGGCGACGATGAGGGGCTTTCCCACCCGGTACAGGGACTCGATGACATCGCCCATGTTCATCTGCCGCGAGCTCTGCAGGTGGAGGAGGTTCCCGTCGAGGTCGAGGGCTGCGGCCGCGGTCGTTGTCCCGGGATCGATGCCCACGATCAGGTACCGCGGCCTGCCGGAGAGGGGCCGGAACCGGATCCGCTCGAGGCGTTTCCCGCTGATCCTCACCTGGACGTCGGCCCCCCGGTACGTGGAGACCGGCACCTGGTCCCGGACCGCGAAGACCCGGAAGACCACCCTGCTGCTCCCGCCGAACGCCCGGGTCTCCTTCTTCTCGTACCGTACCCCGGAGGCCGCGAGCTCCATCTCGATCTCCCGGCCTTTTGCCTGGACCGCCCCGTGGATCTTCCGGACGTACCGGTTCTGGCTCCAGCCCCCTTTCCCCGGCGACCGGTGCCGGCTCACCACGACCTCGCTCTCGTTCTCGAACGCGATCACTTCCGCACCCGCGCCGAGCGCCGCGACCTGTGCCGTGGTCCGTGCCTCCGCGAACGGGTCGAACCGGTTGAAGCTGATATTGTACCGGGCTGCGACCTTCCCGAGGGTCTCCTTCCGCTCGCCGCCCGTGACCTGCACGAGCCGGGTCCGGGGCGGGAGCCGCTGGAGGAAGGCGAAGAGCTCGTGCTGGTCGGTCGAGATCTCCTGCAGGCTGTCTACGGCGAGTATGTCGGGCTTCTCTTCCGCGAGGAGACGGAAGAGCCGGAACATCGAGACTTCGGATTCGCTCTGTATCTCCTGCCCGTCCATGCGGACGAGGGCGTACATCGGCCGCCGGGACCGGGACCTCACCGAGCCCCTGACGATATCGATACCGAAGACCTTCAGCCGGTCACGCATCGCAGTACGTCCTCTCGGTCGTACTCCAGCTGGTACTTTCGCTGGAAGTACCCGAGGATGTTGTCAATGTCCCTTCCGAGGATGGCCCCCGCATTCGGGTGGCCGGTCTCCGTGAACTGCGGCCAGTCGATGAAGATGCACCGCCCCTCCTCGACCATGATATTGAACTCCGAGAGGTCGGCGTGGACGATCCCCAGCCGGTACATCTCCCGCACGTTTTTTACTATTTCGCCGAGGACTTCCCCCGGGTCCTCCAGCCGGCACCGGTTCAGGGTAGAACCGCGGATGAGCCCCATGACGACCGCGTGCCGGTTCTGGTCGACCGGGAGGGGGACGCTGACCCGGGGGTGCAGCCGGGTGAGGGCCTCGTACTCCCGCTCCGCAGATCTCTTCGAGGCGAGGAGCCACGGGCAGTGGGTGTTCTCGGGCATGTAGTCCCGGTTGAGGCGGGCCGACGAGAACGAGCGCCCTCCTACCCGGTGGAACTTGATGGCGACCGGGCCAAGGCCGAGCGCCTCGTACACGACCGACTCTTTTCCCTCGCCGATCAGGGGCCCGAGCGCCGAGATGCGCCCTTTCCTGGCCAGGGTGGCAAGGGCGAGCGCGTCATAGCCGCCGAAGACGAGCGAGTACCCGTCGTAGGGGACCGGGTTGAACCGGACCATCCCCCAGCCGATCAGGCGGGAGAGACGGTAGGTGACCTCAGATTCGGAGAGCCCGGTGGCGATCTTCAGCTGCTCGAGGGGAACCCACGAGTACCGCTTCATTCCCCGTTCGAGGGCGGAAAGAATGAGTTTTTCGTACTTGTGGAGGGTGCGGATACGCTCCGCGGCGACGACCATTGCGGTACAGGTTACCCGGCAGACTATAAAACCATAAGTCCCCTGCAAATCGCCGGAGTATCACAACGTTAAACATCTCGCATCTTCCAAAATAGTTTGGAACAGACGAATGCGATGCACCGCGTGCTCAAAAGACGCAATACTCTACCAGCCGTACTCCGGGAAGCACCTCTGCCCCCGCCACCTCCGCCAGGATCTCGAAGCGAAGGCGAGGCGCACCATCAGGGCCCGCGGCTGGCTTGCGCCCCGCGATCACATCGGCATAGCACTGACCGGTGACATCCGGGGCAGCGCACTCCTCGTTTTTCTGCACACCCTCCTCTCCCCCCGCCGGGACATCCGCCTTACCGCCATCGTCTCCGCTGAAGGGCCGGAGGACCCCCGGGGGGATCTGCAGCAGGCGCTTGCGGAGAATCGAGGCATACCTGTCGTCAGGGTTTCGGCCGGAAAGACGGCCGGTTCCTCTCCCGGCCCCGCAAACGGGATAACGCACGGCCCGGAAAAAGACCGGCCCCGGGAAATCCCCTTCTCTGCCCTCCTCGAAAAGACCGGAAGGGAGCTCGGGATGACAAAAATTGCGACTCCCCGTTCCCTCGACGATGAATCTGCCGCAGTGCTGACAGCCTTCCTGCGTGGCGAGCCCGGAGGGATCCTGGCGGGAGATGGGGCGTGCGGCGGGATCCCCCTCATCCACCCCTTCATCGCCATCTCCGACCGCGAGATCGCCTGCTATGCGGGGATTCTGGGCATCCGTGGCGGCAGCCCGGCCTGCCACGAGGATAAAACCGGCCTGGGTGCCGACGTGCGGGCGATGCTCGGCGCCTACACCGGACGGCACCCGGCAGCGAGATATTCCCTGGTGCACCTTGCCGATGAGATCCGCAGATTCGGATCCTGCCCCGGTGCAGGTTTTCCGGGGCGGGGGCAGCACGGGGGGCCCGGCGGCACCGGTCTTTCGGAGCCCGGCCGCGACGAGGTGAATGCCCATGGCGTATAAACGCGGGCAGGCGTGGCGGGCGATCCGCAACTCCCCCGGCATCCAGATCGCCCTGTATTTTGTCGCGTTTGCCATGCTCATCGGCTTCTACACCTACATCTTCCTCACGTTCTATCCTCTTCTCGAGAACCGGCCGGTCTCGGAGGCAAACGCCCTCCTCTTCGTGGTCCAGTCGATGTCGACCGTAGGCAACACCGAGCTCCCCCAGTTCACGAACCCGCTCACGATGCTCCTCTCGATCCAGATCATACTCTCCGGCGTGATCATGATCTTCATCGTCGTCCCGCTTCTCGTCGCCCCGTTCCTCACGAGTCTCCTCGCGCCGACACCCCCGAGAAAGACCCCCCACATCCTCCACGGCCACACCGTCATCATGGGATACGACGAGCTCACCCGGGCGGTCATCGACGGCCTCGCCATCTGCGAGCACGATATCCTCATAATCGAACAGGACAAAGCGGTCGCGCTCGAGATCGCGACCCGGTACCGGCACCGGGCATATGTGATATGGGGGGATTACACTGATCCGGCGACATGGGCCGCATCCCACCTCGGACACGCACGGTTCCTCGTCATCAGCAAGGACGAGCGGCTGACAGCAAATATCGTCCTCGGTGTCCGTGAGATCATGAAAGGAAAGATCATCTCTGTCGTCGATGATCTCACCTTCGACCGCTACCTCCGCTACGCCGGTGCAGATTATATCCTCTCGCCGAAAGATGCGACCGGCCGCATCCTCGCCCGCCATGCGGTCCTGAACCCGTCCGGGGATACGGCAGTCGAGTGCTATTATGGGAACGATCGGACCAGCCCCGGTGCGAACGGGGGGCCCGCACATGAGCTGCGGCTGGTCACGATCCCCGTTGTCCCCGGTTCGCAGGCAGCCGGAAAGACCCTCGGCATGCTCCGGCTCTTCGAACGGTTCGGGATCCTGGTACTCTCGCTCTGGAGAGCCGGAACGTTTGTCCAGCGGCCGGGCGCCGATGAACTGGTCGATGGCACGAGCACGCTCTTCCTTTTCGGCAGGGCCGATGCCATAGCCTCAGCAGTCCGTGAGGACTTCAATGCATGCGGCCTTGGGGGAACCAGGGCAGTGATTGCCGGGTTTGGCGATGTCGGGAAAGCGGCATACCGGGAACTCACCGGCGCCGGGATCAGCTGCCGGGTCGTGGACTCGAAGGAGCACGGGGTGGAGCAGGTCATCGGGAATGCCGAGAACGAGGAGGTGCTCAAGCAGGCTGAGATTGCCCTTGCGCAGTACTGCATCGTCGCCTTAAACAGCGACGATGTGAATATCTTCACTACGCTCATGGCCCGGAACCTCAACCCGGGCATCCGCATCCTTGCACGGGCAAACGGGCCCGCCACCGTAGACAAGCTCTTCCGGGCAGGTGCGGATTACGTCGCCCTCCTCCCCACCATCGGCGGCCAGGCAATCGCGAGGATCGTCCTGGCAGACTCCGTCACCGTTCTCCTCGAACTTCCGAACGGGGAGATGATAATAGCGAAGAAAGTTCAGAAGGGACTTAAACGAACCGTCCGATCGTATGAGAGGCGTTCCGGCGTGCACATTATCGGTATCGACGGACCGGCGGGGTCGGTGGTCGGACCTGCGGGATCCGAAATACCCGTCCCGGGGGATATGGTCATCGCGACCGGCAGCACCGGACCGCTCAAAAAATTCATCCATTCCGTATAGCGGGAGGGGGGACAATGGCACAGGAACTGGGATGCAGGATGGGACTTGTCGAACAGATGATCCGGCACGAGTACTGGAGCAGCGGGGCGGCAGGGATCGTCATCGGGCTCTCCGGCGGTATCGACTCTGCGGTGGCGGCAGTATTCTGCTGCCGGGCGGTAGGTGCCGACAAGGTCCTCGGGCTCTCCCTGCCATCGGCAGTGAGCAACCCGGACGATATCCGGGACGCCGCGGACCTCTGCCGGAAATTCGGCATGGCCCACCGGACGGTCAGCATCGAGCCGATCCTTGCGGGATTCCGCACGATTCCGGAGTTCAGGGAATCGCGGTACCTGGTTGGCAACCTGATGGCACGGGCCCGGATGGCGGTCCTCTATTACCATGCCAACCGGGATAACCGGATCGTCTGCGGGACCTCGAACCGCAGCGAGCTCATGCTCGGGTACTGCACGAAGTTCGGCGACAATGCGGCAGACATCCAGCCCATCGTCCACCTCTACAAGACGGAGATTTACGCATGGGCGGAAGAGTTGGGGATTCCCGAAGCGATCATCAGGAAGACCCCCTCGGCGGGGTTGTGGGAGGGGCAGAGCGACGAGGGGGAGATCGGCCTCACCTATGCCGAGATCGACCGGGCGCTCGTCAGCCTCGGCCAGCGGGGCTGGAAGGCGGGGGACCCGGTCGAGGAGAAGGTGCTTGCGCTCGTCAGAAAGAGCGCCCACAAGCGGATGCCGGCCCCTAATCTTTTAACAGAACCCCAAGGACCGGGAGATACTCCTCCGGGCTGTTGAGGAACGCAAGCGCATCGGCATGCCCGATGAGGGAGTAGAGGGGCCGGCCGATGATCCGGTGGATCCCGGCGCCGCTCTTCGGACGCACGTGCCGGATCGGGGGTACATCCGGGTACCGGCTGTTCTTCCGGAATTCACCGGTCCGCATCTCGTAGTATGCGGCCCCTCTCCGCTGTTCGTACCCCGCGTACTCGCTCGCGAACGCGGTGGAGACGATGTTTGCCATGACCAGGGTCTCGTCCTCCGTGGGGTTGATGGTGATATGCCCGTATCCGGGCGGGATGATGACGATGTCCCCCTCCCCGGCCGGGACGACCACGACGTCGTCGAGGGCCCTCGACTGGAGCAGGTAATGTGCTTTTCCCCCGATGACCTCGTAGATCTCCGGGTACCCGACCCCGGCGGGGTTCTCCGGGTGGTAATGGCCCTTGGTCTTGACCCATTCGCCGCAGAGATCGGCAGGGGGAATCACGGTCATGTCGTACCGCAGCCGTTGCCGGTGGAGCCACGTCCAGTCCGCGTCCGACTTCGCGAGGTCGCGGTACATAAAATAGAGAGGGCCCGCATACCCGCACGACGGATCGGCGAGGACGGGACGCATCTCCGCCATGGTCCGGACCGCCGGCCCGGGAAGATCCCCGTCCCAGCCAAACATCACTTTTTCTTTCTCATTACAAGTAAATAATACCCGGCGCCGGCACCGGCAAGGACGACGATTGCGATGAGGGAAAGGGCCTGCACGGGGCCGCCGGCCGGGGGCTTCGGCACGACCTTTACCGGCACCTTGAAGGTATCGGAGAGCTGGCTGTCGTCAAGGGCATCCCGGTACCTCACCTGCGTGTCGAGGAGGTACTCTTTTGCTGCCGCCGTCCCGTCTGCACTCAGCTGGAAACGTGCGGTTGCCGAATCTCCGGGTTTCAGGTCGCCGAGGTAGGAAGTATCGTCGCTGCTCGTGAAGGGATCGACCGAAGTAATCCTGACCTGAGCGGCGTAGGCAGTCGCGTCGCCGTTATTCCGGTATACGACCGTGACCACCCCATTTGAACCCGGGGTGACCTGTGCAGGATCGGAAGTGACATTGAACGTGATCTTGCCGCTGACCGGTATCCCGGCCGTCTCCGAAGCCGAGGTGACGACGTCCCCGTACGAGTTCTCGTAGGTCA
Organism: Methanoregula sp.; assembly: GCA_035515395.1. GTDB lineage: Archaea > Halobacteriota > Methanomicrobia > Methanomicrobiales > Methanospirillaceae > Methanoregula. The sequence goes on from DATJBJ010000053.1 coordinate 7,046, forward strand.
CTGCGACATCGACCGGGTAACTCTGCTCCCCGGCATCGCCGGAGATCGCAACCTTGTACCGGGCGGAGACGATCCCGCCCCGGGGGAAATCGCCGATGAAGACGCTGCTGTCAACAGGTATTATCGGGCTTGCCCCGTTCCTGAGGATCTGAACGGTCGCCTTCTTCCCGTCATCCGACCCGGTATTCTGGATCTGCAGATCGATGTAGCCCTCGGTCCCGACGTTGAGCGTCTCGGGGACCGCGCTCAGGACCGCGATCTTCACCTGCGGCTTGATCCTGATGGTCAGCGGCACGGTCACGGTGTTCTGGACATAATTTGACTGCAGGACGTCGGCTGCCGCTTCGGTCGATGACTGCAGGTACGTATACGTGATGGTCAGGGGGACCTGGTACTCGCCGATACTCGCATTGGCGAGTATCTTTGCCTGGATCGGCACCGCCACCATCCCCTGGGTGGGGATATCTCCGACCGTCTGGGGATCTGATTTGACGATGAGGGGGGCGTTCCCGGCGCCGAGGCCGACCGTCACCATCTTTGCGGTGGTCGGGAGATCGTCGCGCTGGATGTTCCCGTTGCCCTGGTCGGGCTGGTACGGGCGCGAGAGGTCCGGCGAGGTCGGCTGGGCGGCGACCTGGCTGTACCCGGCCCAGGAATTCTGCATCGTGCTGAGGCCGCTGTTCTGTACGATCACGGTTATGGTCGTGTCCTGCCCCGCGACAAACTCGTTGACGCCCGAGATGACTGCCGTCATCCGGGGGCTGCTGCCGGAATACGTCGTCAGGCCAAAAGCCGGCACGGTGCAGAGCGCCGCAACTATCAGGAGTGCCAGAAAAAATGTCCGAATTCCCATCGAAGATCCCTTGTTGTTATTCTCATAACAACATTTAATACCGTACGATATAAAGTGATGTCCTGATGCAGGAACCCCGCCGCGGCCATGACCGGCTCGTCTCTTCGCTCAAAACGCTCGGGCTGACAAAATACGAGGCGCTCGTGTATATCGCGCTCCTCAGGGTCGGGAACGCCACCGCGACGGGGATCCATGAGATCTCCGGCGTCCCGCGCGCATCCGTCTATCCGGTTCTCGACCAGCTCCTCGACAAAAGCCTCGTCTCCGTCTCGCAGGAATCGCCCAAGCGGTTTGCTGCAGTCCCGCCGGAGAAAGGGATGGCCCGGCTCCAGGAGCGCGTGCAGGACGATGCAGACTTTGCGAGAACGGCACTCACTTCGATGTACCGCGAGCAGGCTGCACCCGTGGACGCCGACCAGGGGCTGATCTGGAACGTTCACGGGATCGGGGCAATCCGGGACAGGATGGCAGATCTCATCGCCGGGGCAAACGACAACGTCCGGATCATCGCACACCCGCAGATCCTCTCCCCCGATATCCGGAAGCTCCTCTCCGGTACCGCGGAACGGGTCGCAGTCGAGATCGTCACGCCCCGATGGGAGGGGAAGGTTCCCCCGAAGATGACGCTCTACCTCAGGAAGCATGTCGAGCTCCCCCGCGAGCTCGCGAAAGCCAAGGACATGCTTGCAGGGGGGATATGCATCACAGACGACCGGACGGTCATGGTGATGGTGGGATCCGGCGACGAGGATGCCGTGGCCCTCTTCTCAGGGTCCCCGGCGTTCGTCCGGTTCTTCATCCGCTACTACAATATCATCATCAGCCGGGCAAGAAAACCGGAATGAGGTACCTCTTTTTCTTCACCTGTCTCCGGACCAGCCCAGAAACGGCACCAGCAACATCAGTAGTCCCGGATCTCCTCCATCTTACCGATATCGATGAGCCCTTTCATCGCGTGGGTCTGGACCCATCGCCCCCCTTCCCGGATCGCCGCCATCGGGTTCGTCCCCCCCACAGCCGCGACCGCGATGAACTGCGGGCTGACGGGGACGCCGAGAAGCGGGATATTCGGGACGCCGACCTCAAGGATCCCCGAGTAGCTGCTGCCCGCCAGTTCGTCGAGGACACCGCCGACGAGGGGTTCGGCCTCCATGTGGAATTCGCGGATATTGGCAAGGATGTTCCCGTTCCCCTTCCGCATCACGTTGGTAACCGACGTGGTCTTCTGCGAGATGAGTACCTGCAGCGGGTCGATGGTCGTGTGCTCGTACAGGATGATATGGGTGAACCGGATCGGAGTCCTGTTTTCGATTTCGACGACCCCGCCACCGATGGGGTTGACGGGGACGCCGTGACGGATCAGGAGCCCGTCGAAGGTGATGCTGCAGATGGTGGTGATCGCCGTGCACCCTTTCGGGACGACAAGATCGTTGACCTTCTCTCCTGAGGCGAAGAACTTCACGAGCCCGCTGACGGAGATGCCGGCCTTGTGGGCGTCCTTCATCACCGAGACCGCGTACTCGAAGTCCTCGGTTTTGATGAGCGAGAGGTTGTACACGACCGTCCCGTTCCCCTCTACCGGGTCAAAGGTGACCTGGAGGGCGTAATCCTCGATCTTGTGGTTGACGAACCGGAGAGGGAAAGTCATCTAAGTATTCTCGTGCATTGCAATAGAAAAATTGTTCTATAAGACAGGGGAATTTATAACTGATGGAACACGAAATGCGGGAAAAAGCCAAGAATGCGATGCGCCTCATTCTTGAAGCAGCTCGGTATGAAGTCGAAGAGGTCGACGATCCTCTCGACCTGTCCGCCGTCCGTGAGGGCACCTGCCTCCTCGTCCTCTGTTCAAACGACAGCGATCTTGCCGCCCAGTTCGATAAGACCAACTACAGCCTCATGATCGACGATCACGAGATGAACTGCAAGAAGCTCCTCTTCACCGTCGACAAGGACATCGCGACCGAGAACTGCATCCAGTGGGGGATCGACGAGTTCGTCCGGTACACCGGGGAGGCAGTCCTCGCCGATATCCTCGGCCGCGAACTTGCACTCGACCTGACCCCCTCGAAAGCGAAGAAAGCGGCGGCCCAGCAGGCTGCAGAGGCTGCTGCTTCCCAGGCAGAACCGGGCATCACCATTCCCCATTTCCCGGTCAAGCTGACCGAGCAGGCGGCGATCCGGTCAGCGGGTATCCAGGGCACGGCAAAGCTCCGGTTCATGCCCTATTACCTCATGCACTACACGAGCACCGGTGAACAGGTGTACAAGGACCGGCGCATCCCCTTCGATGCCGAAGGCTGGGGAGCGATCAATGCCATCAACGGCATCAAGATCGATCTCGACGGCTCGAAGGTCGAGGAGTCGGCGATCCCCGGGAATGCAGAGGTGGGCGAGGCGCATATCCGGAAGGAAGAGGCGAGCGAACGGATGGTCAGCGAGCTGATCGACCGGCTCACCCAGAAGGTCCGGATCAAGCAGGAGAAGGGCGATGCCATCTTCTACGAGGAGAAGGTCCTCAAGCCCGACCGGAAGAACATCACCGTCGAGACCAGGCAGGTGTACATTCCGGTCTGGCAGATCCGGGGAAAGAAGATCGTCGAAGTGAACGCCTACACCGGGGAGCTCCTCTCGGAGCCGATGGACGAAGGCGTAGAAGTGTTCTAGACCGTATCATGGCCGGCGTGACGGGAGACCACACGATTTTTCAGATCGCCCGTCATACCGGCACAACCAGCCACTCCTTGTCCCTTTTTCCCTCCCGCAATAAGGAGTGTATATGATAGCGATTCTCGGCGGCGGTCCGGCCGGGAGGATCGCAGCCATGCGGCTTGCGGCTGCAGGGAAGGAGGTCACCCTGTACGAGCGTGGCGAGATCGGCGGCCAGTGCCTCCACGCCGGCTGTATGCCGGTCTGCGCCCTCAACGATCTCGCCCGTTTCCTCCACGCCGCCCGTTTGTTCCACGATCTCGGCCTCACCGGCTCTGTCCCGGAGCTCCGGTTTGCCGAGACCCTCAAAGAGATGAGAACGGTTCAGGAGAAGATCGCTTCCATTCTCGACCACGAGACGAGGCAGGCCGGCGTGGAGATCGTGTACGGGAAGACCGGCAGGCTCGAATCGGGGGCGGTCCTGGTGGACGACGAGAGGGTCGGGGCGGACAGTGTCATCGTTGCAACCGGATCGCGCCCGAACATCCCCGATGCAGAGGGAATGGACCTTGCGGGGGTGTTCAATCCCCACACGGTCTGGGGCATGGTGAGCCTTCCGCAGCGGCTCACGATCATCGGCGGCGGCGTGATGGCAGCAGAGTTCGCGTATATTTTCTCCGAATTCGGGAGCGCCGTTACCCTGATCAGCCGGAGCGGGTTCCTTAAAGACCTCGACCCCCACCTCCGGGCCCTTGCCCGGAAGGAACTTGCCGGGGTTGATATCCGGGAGAACACCGGCCTCTGCTCCTGCACGGGCTGTGCCTGCGTCGAATCGGTCCGGGTCCGCACTGAGAAGTGCGATGCCACGGTCGCGAGCGATGCCGTGCTTGTCACTGCGGGCCTCGTCCCCCGGTCTGAGCTGATCCACGGGGTCGACAAGCGGCCCGATGGCAGCATCATCGTGGACGACCATATGCGGACCAGCGCACCCGGGGTCTATGCCGGGGGCGATGTCACCGGCCCTCCGTATCTCACCCCCGTGGCCCGGCACCAGGGAATCGTCGCTGCGGACAATATCCTCGGGATTGACCGGGCTATGGACTACCGGTTCATCCCGCGGTCGATCAGCCTCTCCCACGAGCTCGCCTATTGCGGCGTATCCGGCGAGAATGCAGCGAGCCTCGCCATCCCCGGCCCCGCAGGTCCGGGGACATTCTGGGCGGTACCCTCCGGCGAGACCGGCCTCGCGAAGATCATGGCCGATCCTGAGACGGGTGCAATCCGGGGCGTGTGCTGCGCCGGCCCGGGCGGCGGGCTCATCGCCGGGTACATGGCGTTCCTGATGCAGCGGCACTTCTCGGTACACGACTTCGAGGACTTCATCGAGGTACACCCGTCGACCGACGGGGTGTACGGCCTCGCGAAGTACGCATCGGAGATCCTGAAAAAGAGGAACGCTGAATAGGTTCTGCCCCTCTCATTGTAGGTATTATTATTACCGGGCCCGAACAATTACGGTAGAATCCGTCCCCGTCCCGGGTGTTTTGAAGATGACGAGCCCCACCGAAAACGTAAGCTTCGACCTGTCCCGCCTCGACAAACTGCGTGCCCTGCAGGAAAAGGGCATCAGCGTCTATCCCCCCCGGTTTGACCGGCAGAGCACTATCGGGGAGATCCGGGAGAAGTACGCGGAGATCACCCATGAGAAGAGCCCCGGGCGGGTGGTCACTGCAGGGAGGATCTACCTGATCCGGAACCACGGCAGGACCCTCTTCGCCGATCTCGGTGACGAGACCGGGAAGATCCAGCTCTATATCCGGAAGAACGACCTCGGCGACGAGCAGTTCGAACTCTTCAACCAGTACATCGAGCGGGGGGACATCATCGGCGTGGCGGGGAATGTCTTCCGGACCAAGCTCGGGGAGATCACCATCTGGGTCGACAGTTTCTCCCTCCTCTGCAAGGCAGTCTGCTCCCTCCCGGAGAAGTTTCACGGGCTCACGGACGTTGAGAAGCGGTACCGGCAGCGGTACGTGGACCTCATCGCAAACGAGGAGAGCCGCCAGACCTTCCGGGACCGGAGCAGGATCATCGCCCTGATCCGCCGGTTCCTCGACGACCGCGGCTTCCTCGAGTTCGAGACCCCCATCCTCCAGCCGGTCTACGGCGGCGCGAACGCCCGGCCCTTCACCACGTACCATAACTTCCTCGACCAGAAGCTCTTCCTCCGGATCGCCCCCGAACTGTACCTCAAGCGGATCGCGGTCGGCGGCTTCGAGAAGGTCTTCGAGATCGCCCGGAACTTCCGGAACGAGGGGGTCGACACCAACCACAACCCCGAGTTCACGATGGTGGAGATCTACCAGGCCTACCGGGACTTTGAGGACATGATGGAGCTGACGGAAGACATCATCTCCGGCATCGTCTTCACCATCCACGGGAAGTACGGGATCCCGTACGGGGAGACTTCCCTGAACTTTGCAAAGCCGTGGAGGAAACTCTCCATGGCCGACGCAGTGAAGGAGTACGCCGGCATCGACGTATTTGCCCACAGCGCCGACGAGCTCCGGGCCATTGCGGCCAGACACCGGCTCCCGGATGCGGAGAAACCGCGGTCCCAGCGGGAGTTCCTCGTATTCTTCTTCGAGGGCCTCGTCGAGGAGAAGCTGGTGCAGCCTACCTTTGTCTATGATTTCCCGGTCGAGAACTCCCCCCTCGCCAAGCGCCACCGCGAGAAGGAGGGTTTCACCGAGCGGTTCGAGCTCTTCATCCACGGCATGGAGGTGGCAAACGGCTTCTCCGAGCTGAACGACCCGGTGGACCAGAAGGCCCGGTTCGAGGCGCAGGACGAGAAGCGGCGGCTCGGCGACCCTGAGGCCCAGATGATCGACTACGATTTCATCAACGCAATCGGGTTCGGCCTGCCGCCGACCGGCGGGGTCGGGATCGGGATCGACCGGCTCGTGATGCTCCTCACCAACAATAACTCGATAAAGGAGGTCATCCTCTTCCCGTCCATGAAGACGCAGAAAGCTGGAGAAGAGGGAGAGGGGACGGAAGAGGCCTGTTCCCTCGAAGAAGAAGATATTGTATAAATCACGCCTGAGCCATCATTTATATTCCCCTCGGTAATCATCCTTTTTCGGCGTGTATTCCCGCGATGCCGGGGCATTCTTAAACAAAGCGGGGAGCGGCCCCCTCCTGCTCAGGGAGGCAGGGGTTCGTCCCGAGCATGATAGGGGGGTCACCCCCCCACCCCCCTCTCACTCTCTTTCAAAACCGGGGAGACCCCCTCCTCCCCGGGGGTGTGGGGGCCGGTGCATACCCCCCGTTTTATTTGTGGTACGGCTCCCCGCGGTTTATTTTCACTGCCCGGTACACCTGTTCGAGAAGGATCATCCGGGCCATCGGGTGGGTGAAGGTCATCGGGGAGAGAGAGAGCCGGAGCGGACACTTCGCGAGGACTTCTCCCGATAATCCCAGGTCGCCGCCGATGACAAACGCGAGGCTGTTCCTGCCGGCGATCTCCCACCGGTCGATCGCCCGGGCAAGCTCCCCGCTCGACCAGCGTTCCCCGCCGGCATCGAGCGCTATCGCGTACGCTTCCGGGGGGATTGCCGCGGTGATCCGGTTCCCTTCGGCGGCCTTCGCGGCCTCGCACTGTGCAGGGGAGCAGTGCGCGGGGCGTTTCTCGTCGGCGAGCTCAATGATCTTCAGTTTCACGAGCGGCCCAAGACGCTTCTCGTACTCCGCGATGCCGTCCCGGAGGTACTTCTCCCTGATCTTTCCCACAGCAATTACGGTTATCTGCATACGGGAAACCACTTAAAATTCACCCAAAGGGCCGGAGAGGGAACACGCCCGACACCGGAGCAGGGATGGCAAAATTCTATCTCCCTTTGGATTGGTTTTTTGCTCCTTCGTCCCAGGCCCCCGGTAGGAGATCACGTACGTAAGTATCTCTTCCATCATATTTCATCAGCTCCGGCCTTTATCGGGGCCACGGGTCCGGAACAAGATCATTGAACCGGACTGTATCGTGGTGGTTATCGAGGAAGATAATAAAGCTGCGTGACGCGTTTGGAGGACTCAGGAAGGCGTTTTCCCCGTACACGGGTTTATTTAACTCTTCGGAGAGATTCAGCGGGTTTCACCGGGAATGCAGGTTCGCCGCGTACTGCTGGTCCCTTCTCAGCCATTCCCTGGCAGTACGGGAAGGACACGAACAGCTCCTCGGTATTTTTGCGCCGTACCTTTTTCCTGCCGGAAAACTTCAGGGAGTTCATAAGGTGTACTTTATCTGCATCCTGACAGGTAATGTAATAAGAATTCAGCCGGGAGGCGATCACGAATTGAACGAGATACTCCTGTTCATTCTTGTTATCGGGGGGGTCTTCTCCGTGGCCTGCAGCATCGCCCTGATCTCGCTCGGAAAAATTATCGACCGATTCCCGGTCGGCGATGAATCGAACCGGAAGCGAAGCCTCTCAAGCCCTGTCGAGTCCACGAGGATCGCGGTGGGGATCTACTGGTTCCTCTTTGTCGTCGGGGGATATGCTCTCATCCAGGAGAATACGTATATGGTGATCATCGGAATCACGACGCTCTTTGCCGGCATCCTCTTTATGTTCACCGCACTGATCCTCTCATTTGCAGTTCTGCATGCCATGAGGCGCCGGAGGATCTCCAGAGAGAATCCGGTCCTTCAGGCCGTCCCGGTCTCCACCCCCCAGGAGACCGTTGCCACCACGGTTACAGCGCCCGCCGAGGGAAGGGGGGGCGCCCCGAAGAAACGGTCCCGCAGGCCTGTCCCGAATTTTATCGTCGATGCATTGATGAAAAAGGATAATAAAAGGCCCTGAAATGGTTTTTTAGTGGAAAACGGGACATCCCCGGGAGCTGCTTTCGGCCGCCCGGGAAAGATCCGGGGGAAACCTGCTGCCCGCAGGGTGAAACCATGAAGCAACCCGGAAACGCACATGCGTCTTTGAAAAATATAACAAAAAAAGGTAAAAACGGGTGACTCTCATCCGAACAGTTTCTTCGACTGTTCGAGTGCGGCGACCGCCGGCAGCTTCTTCCCGGTCAGGAACTCGATGCAGGCCCCCCCGCCCGTCGAAATGTGGGTAAATTCGCGCTCAAGGCCCATCTTCTCGATGACCGCTGCCGTATGCCCGCCTCCGCAGACCGAGAACTCGACCTGGGACGCCGCCTTGAGCATCTCGTAGGTTCCCGTAGCAAAGTCGGCATCCTCGAATACCCCGGCGGGGCCATTGAAGACGACGGTACCGGATTTTTTCAGTGTCCGTACCATGGTTGCGAGGGAGTCCATGCCGAGGTCGAGGACGGGGGTGTCCCTGGGTATCCTGGTGACAGGGTACTCGGCCCGGTGGTTGTCCTCCCTCACGGCAACCGATTCGGGCATCACTACACGGTCCGGGAACCGGGAGAGGATCTCTCTTGCCTTTGGGATCTCCTCCTCGTACTTGAGCTGGGCGATGAGCTGGGTCGAGGGTTTCCCGATGTCATGGCCGGCGGCGATAAGAAAGATATTTGCCACGACCCCGATCACGATCACCGAGTCCGCAATGCCGTTATCGAGCACATGGCGAGCCACGGCAATGGAGTCGTCGACCTTCGTCCCGCCGAGCACCATGCATACAGGACGGGGGGCACCATGGAAGACCCGGGAGAGGGTGGAGACCTCCTTCTCCATCAGAAGGCCGCCGGCAGATCGCATCGCGAGGGGGAGGCCGACGACCGTAGGCTGCGACCGGTGGGCAGTGCCGAACGCATCGTTGACAAAGAAGTCCGCCATGCACGAGAGCCTCTTGACGAGGTGCGTCTTTTTTGCCTCCTCGGGTTTGAGGGTGAGGTTCTCCTCGGCATTGAACCGGACGTTCTCGAGCATCAGCACTTCTCCGTTCTTCAGGGCGCCCGCCGCCTCCCTCGCGTGTTTCCCGATGATGCTGTCCACGTACTGCACCGGTTTTTTCAGGAGCTGCTCGAGCTTCTCGGCATGGGCCTCGAGCGTGGTAAAGTCCTTCTTGCCGGGCCGGCTCTGGTGGGTGACGATGACAACGCGGCTCCCTTCAAGGGCATGAATCGTCGGGATATGCTCCCGGAAGCGTTTGTCATCGAGGATGAGGCTGGAGGTGGGATCGATGGGGGAGTTGAGGTCGAGCCTGAGAAGGACGGCCTTTCCTTCGCATCCCAGGTCCCGGATTGTTCCTATCGGCATCCTCATCCTCCGGAAAAGTTCAGGTTGTGCTCCGTGCCTTGATCCTCTTCATCCGGAAGAGTTCTTCGCGTTCCATCTCATCGAGGCGCATCTTGATAAAGTCGCGGGCGGCGGTGAGCTCGGGGATGACCTTGTACTCAAGGGCGTTGACACGGCGTTTGGTCTTCTCGATTTCATCGAGGAGGCGCTTCATCGTAGTCTCGATCTCGGCGCTCTCGATGATCGATTCCACGAGTTCCTCGAACGTTGTCGCCGTTTCGTCGATGACCGTCGAGGTGCCCAGCGCCCCGTACCCCCGGTCGACGAGGCTCTTCCTGACTTTCGAGGACTCGATCTGGGGGACGATAACCCCCATGATGTTCTTGCTCTTCAGGGTGATCTCCGGCACTTCCTTGACGGAGAATGCTGCCGACTTGACGCCTATCGCGCCTTCGAGGGTATTGGCAAGTGCCATCATCTCGACAGCACTCGCGTGCCGGTTCAGGAGCTCCCCCCTGCTGTCCTTGGCAGTGGCAAGGATCTTGAAAAATTCCATGATCAGTCCATCGCGCTTCATCTTGAGGATCTTGTAGCCCCGCTCGGAGAGCTGGATCTTCCGCTTGAGGTTGATCAGCTCCGAACGGGTGGGCTTGATATCGCGCAGCGCCATGGACTCACTTACTCCTTCTTCGCCCCGGTCCGGAACTTCGGGTGGTACTTGCTGATCAGATCGCGGTCGATACGGGTGAGTTGTTCTACCGGCAGGGTAGAGAGGAGATCCCAGCCGAGGTCGAGGGTGTCCGCAATAGTGCGATCCTCGTCATATCCCTGCCGCACGAAACGGTTCTCGAAGAGATCCGCGAACTCGAGGAGCAGGCGGTCGCGTTCGGACAGGGCGTCCTTACCGACGATTGCCACGAGACCGCGGAGGTCGTTCCCTTCCGCATAGCCGGCGTACATCTGATCGGAGACCTTTTTATGGTCTTCCCGGGTGTGGCCCTTCCCGATACCGAGGTTCATCAGCCGTGAGAGCGAGGGCAGCACGTTGATAGGCGGGTAGATGCCCTTCCGGTGCAGCTCGCGGTTGACCACGATCTGGCCCTCGGTGATGTAACCGGTAAGGTCGGGGATCGGGTGGGTGATATCGTCGCCGGGCATGGTCAGGATCGGGATCTGGGTGACCGAGCCCTTCTGGCCCTTGATCATCCCGGCGCGCTCGTAGAGCGATGCGAGATCCGTGTACATGTACCCCGGGTAGCCGCGGCGGCCAGGGACTTCTTCGCGGGCCGCGCCGATCTGCCGGAGCGCCTCGCAGTAGTTGGTCATATCCGTAAGGATGACCAGTACGTGCATGCCGAGCTCGAATGCGAGGTATTCGGCCGTGGTGAGGGCGAGACGCGGGGTAATGATACGCTCGACTGCCGGGTCGTCTGCAAGGTTCAGGAATACCACGGCACGTTCGAGTGCCCCTGTCCGCTCGAAGTCGGCCATGAAGTAGTTGGCCTCTTCCTTGGTGATACCCATGGCAGCGAAGACCACGGCGAAGCTCTCGGTCGAGCCGGGCACTTTTGCCTGCCGGGCGATCTGGAGGGCGACGTTGTTGTGCGGGAGGCCTGCACCCGAGAAGATCGGGAGCTTCTGGCCACGGACCAGTGTGTTGGTTCCGTCGATGGTCGAGATACCGGTCTGGATGAAATCTGCAGGCATGCCCCGGGCGTACGGGTTGATTGCGGCGCCGGTAATGTCGAGGCGCTTCTCCGGGACGATCTCCGGGCCGCCGTCGATGGGCTTGCCCCCGCCGGAAAGGATGCGGCCGAGCATCTCCCTGCCTACGGGCATCTTGATGGTCTCTCCGGTGAACCGGACCCCGCTGTCCCTGCCGATACCGGTCGTGGTCTCAAAGATCTGGACGATGACGAGCTCGTCGCTCGTATCCAGCACCTGGCCGCGCTTGGTTGAGCCGTCGGAGAGGACTATGTTGACGAGCTCCCCATAGGCAATCGGCTCGGTCTTCTCGACGAAAACGAGGGGACCGGCAATCTTGCTTATCGTCCTGTATTCTTTCATGCTGCCGACCTCAGTGTGTTGAACTCAGCGTCCATCTGTTTCGCGATCTTGGCCAGTTCGGGCTTGTAGTCCTTGATGAACTTGATCTGGGGCAGTTCGCCCTTTGACTTTACCGCATTGATCTGGGTCGGGCTGACACCGGCAAGCTGGGCAGCGTATGCGAGGTCCGCAAATGCCCTGATCGCCTTCATCATGTCGTACTGCTTCTTCATGTCGCAGAAGGTGTCGACGGAGTCATATGCGTTCTGCTGGAGGAAGATCTCGCGGATCATGCGGGCTACCTCGATGGTGACCTGCTCAGACTCCGGCAGCGCATCGGAACCGACGAGCTGCACGATCTCCTGGAGCTCCGCCTCTTTCTGGAGGACTTCCATCGCCCACGAGCGGATCCTGTTCCATTCGGGCGAGACTTCCTTGTCATAGTAGTCATGGAGGGCTTCGAGGTAGAGCGAGTACGAGTTCAGCCAGTTGATCGCCGGGAAGTGCCGGCGCTGGGAGAGCTTGGCGTCAAGCGCCCAGAACACCTTGACGATACGGAGGGTGTTCTGGGTGACCGGCTCCGAGAAGTCCCCGCCGGGCGGCGAGACTGCACCGATGACCGAGACCGACCCGGAGGCTCCGTTGAGTGTCTCGACGAGGCCGGCCCGTTCGTAAAACTCAGAGAGGCGTGCCGCAAGGTATGCGGGGTATCCCTCTTCACCCGGCATCTCTTCAAGACGGGATGAGATCTCACGCATGGCTTCCGCCCAGCGGGAGGTGGAGTCTGCCATCAGGGAGACGTCGTAGCCCATGTCCCGGAAGTATTCCGCTATGGTGATACCGGTATACACGGATGCCTCGCGGGCCGCGACCGGCATGTTCGAAGTGTTCGCAATAAGTACCGTCCGCTCCATGAGGGGTTTGCCCGACTTAGGGTCCTCGAGATGCGGGAACTCAGTGAGCACTTCGGTCATCTCGTTGCCGCGTTCACCGCAGCCTATGTAGACCACGATCTCGGCGTCCGACCACTTGGCCAGCTGCTGCTGGGTAACTGTCTTGCCGCTCCCGAAAGGTCCGGGAATCGCAGCGGTGCCGCCTTTTGCGATCGGGAAGAGGCCATCGAGGATCCTTTGCCCGGTGATCAGGGGAATGGTCGGGTTCTTCTTCTCCCTTACGGGTCGGGGAACACGGACCGGCCAGCGCTGGATCATCGGGTACTCGCGCCCATCGTCAAGAGTGCAGATGATCTCGTCGACCGTGAAGTCCCCGCTCTTTATCGTCTTTACCACGCCTGCTTTCGCGTTGGGCGGAAGCATGACCCGGTGGACGATGTTCGTCTCCTGGACCTCCCCGATAACTGCGCCGGGTTCGATCTTATCGCCCGCCCTGACGAGCGGTTTGAACGTCCATTTCTTCTCGTGGGAGAGGCCGGGGGCTGATACACCGCGCTGGATGAAGTTGCCCATCTTGTCCACGAGGACGGAGAGAGGACGCTGGATTCCGTCATAAATACTGGTCAGGAGGCCGGGGCCGAGCTCGACTGCCAGGGAAAGGCCGGTATTGATGACCGGTTCCCCGGGCCGGATACCGGAGGTATCCTCGTACACCTGGATGATGGTGCTGTCCCCCTGGATCTTGATGACTTCCCCCATCAGCGCTTCATGGCCGACTTTTACCACGTCGTACATGTGGGCGTCAAGATTGACTGCCGTAACGACAGGGCCGGCGATCCGTTTCAGGACGCCTTGTTTTGTTTCCTTGGTTATTTTCTCTTTTACTTCCACAGATCAACACCCACCGATCTCTTGATTCTCTCCCTCATCGACAGTCCCCCTTCCTCGCCTCCAATGGCGATGACTGTGGGCTTTACCGAATTTTCGAGGGTTGTCCGGAGCCTCCGGGGTATGCGTTCCATATCGCTGCTGTTGAGGACGAGGATGCCGACATCCGTGTCCTGCAGCACACTGGTCACCCGCTCGGAGAGCTGTTCATCGCTCTCCGCAGCGTAGGTCTTGCGGATACCTGCGAGCCTGAACCCGAGGATGAACTCACTGTTACCGATAACTGCGATCTCCATCTCATATCACCAGGTAATCCGCAATTCGTTCTGACGGCAGTTTCGACTCCTTCCCGCGGGCAAGCGCGCGCAGGTTGAAGACCTCATACTTTTTCTCTTCGAGATACACGAGGATGGGGTGGATGGAGAAGGGGTTGCGTTTGGACATCTTCTCCATCTGCGCAAGCTGCACCCGGGTCAGCCTCACCTCGATATCGTGCACCTTCTTCTCGCCTTTGAGTTCATCGAGGAGAACATGAAGGGACTCGTTCCTGATCTGCCCTTTAACCGCGTCGATGAACTCGTTTGCTTCCCTGATCGTATTCAGGTTTGCAAAATCCTGCGCCGAGAGAGAACCGCCGGGGATGAACAACTCGCCTGCATCTTTCTCGGAAGCTTCCGCCCGCAGCCGGAAGAGAGTCTTTGCGTTCTTGATATCGATCTCAAGCCGGATATAAGCGAGGAACTGGTCTCCCCCCGCAATCCCGCCCCCCCGGGCATCCCGGATGATCTCGGCATAGAACTGCTTGTAGAGATCGTTCTCCATCTTTGCGAACGAGCCGGTCTCTTTTGCCGCGGGGAATTCCCGCACAAGAACCGGATACATCCTGTGGTCTTTCAGGAGATCGACGATACGATCCGCGCTCTCCTCCGCCAGCATCCGGTCGAGCTCGGCGATGCCGAGGCTGCCGGCCGGGATGATGATCTCCTTAATCTTGCCGGTCTTGGCTCCCTGAAGCCTTCCCCGCAGGAGGTTGAGCACGTTCTGGATATCCCAGCTGCGGAGATACGCCTGGGTAAACTGCTTCAGGGATCCGGGCGTGATCTCCTGGATCTTCCGGTACTCCTTTGCCAGATTCCAGCTCAGGGCAATCTCTATAAGATTGATCCCCTTGAAGGCGGTCGCCTGTTCATCAATCTCCTGTTTATACTGGGTTTCTTCGATGAATCGGGTGATCTCGGGGAGGCTCATGTTGAGCATCCGCATGTACTCCTCCTTGGGGAGGAGCTTTGCCTTTCTCACCCGCATCCTGGTACATACGTAAATGTACGGTGCAGATAGGTTCACCATACGGGTACCCCCTTATCCAAACAGGATGTCAGACGCATCTTTCAATCCGGATTCCCACACTTTTGCGAGGAATGTGCGATAGCTGTAATCGATCTGCAATTCTCCTGCTTCGCCTTCGATGAGGATCCCGCCGTCAATATCGACAGGGGCGCCAACCACGAACCCTGACAATACCGGGTTCTCGGCAATGATTGCTCTCAGGGCTGCTGCATCGCGGGCATTGCAGGAGACTTTCCCCTTCGGGATCTCTGATTTTGCCACGGTAAGGAGTTTCTTGATGGCTTCCCGATGGAAGCTTTCAGGGAGCCGGGCAATCTCGGCACGGGTTGCTTCATAGACCTGGTCCAGGAGCTCCTTCTGGGTATTCAGGAGCTCGCGCTTGACGAGGAGGCTTGCCGCCGAGATTTCCTGGCTTACGATATGCTCAGCCTGTCTGGCGGATTCCGCTTCCGCGGCGAGTTTTATCTCTTCGACCCGCTTGTTTGCGGCCGCCAGGATCGCATTTGTCTCCTGTCTTGATTCTGCACGGACTTTTTCCGCCTCGGATCTGCCATTTTCCCTGATCTCTTCAACAACTGCTTCCAGTCCCATTGTCTGCTCCGCAACTATTACGAGAACAACAGAAGGAGACCGACGACAAGCCCGAAGATGACGATCGTTTCCGGGATAACCGTGAAGAGGAGACCGAGACCGAAGAAGTCCTTGTCCTCTGCGATGGCGCCGACGGCTGCGGCACCGATACCCATTTCTGCAACTCCTGTACCTACACCGGTAAGGCCCACTGCGAGACCCGCCCCGACAGCCTTGAGGCCGACCTGCGAGGCCGCGGTTATCCTGACCATCTCGGTCACGTTGTACGCTGTGTTCATGGTGGTTTCGTTCATTACTGCTGGTCCAATTTCTCCAATCATTTTTAATCCTCCGTAAATCTGTGTTTCATCCCGAAGGGGACGTACTTTTTGCCTCCACCCTTGTAGAACTTGGTGAAGAATTCGACGTAATGCAGACGAATCGAGTGGAGACCTCCCCCCAGGATTCCCAGTGCCGTGTTGAGCGCGTGCCCCACGAGAAAGATCACGACACCGACGACGATCATGACAATTCCGATAATTGAGAGGTTTGCAAGTCCGGGACCGATGAACATCCCGATTGACATGAAGTTGACGACCATGGCTATCGCAACGGATGAGAGCCCGACTGCCACCAGACGTGCATACGAGAGCACGTGACTGATGATGGTGGGCAGCTCAACAACTTCGAGGATCGCATCCCGAGCGATACAAACCACGCCGGCGACAATGAGAGCAATTCCTATGATGTACCCGATATTGATGCCGGGCCCGATCGCGGGGAGACCCCGGAGATCGGGCATGAGCGGCAATGCCGCATACGACCAGATGGCGATGACTATCCCCCACATGACCGCAAGCCAGCCGAAGTTGGCCATGACCGCTTTCATGCGGTGGGCACCGTGGTCCTGCCGTGCATGGTTGACCATGCCGAGGACACGACCGAGCGAGATGTGCAGGATTCCAATCCAGATGGACAGTACCATCAGTTCGGGAATCGCCGGGCCGGCCCCCCCTTCGCCGGCACCGATATTGAGATGCCTCGAGAAGATGAACGGCTGCCACGGTAGTTCGAAGCCCAGGAATTCGGAGAAGAGCACACCGAAGATGATGCTCATGATACTCGCATTCCGGAGCACGGTCAGGAATTGTCTTCCCTCATCTCCTTTCAGGAACTTCCGCAGGCCAAAGCACAGCGCCAGAAGGATCAGCCCGTACCCTACGTCCCCGAGGATAAGCCCGAAAAAGAGAGGGAACACGATGGCAAGCATCAGCGTCGGGTCTATTTCGGTATATTTTGGCCGGGAATAAATGTCCATGAGCAACTGTGCCGGTTTTGCAAAGGGGGGATTCTGATACTCTACCGGGACCGAATCATGTTCGAGATCGGTCGGAAGTACGGTGACAAAGATTCTGCCGCCCGTCGCCTTCACGAGATCGCCTGTGATCTCCTCGACACGTCCCGATGGCACCCATCCCTCGGCCACAAACGTCTGTTTTGTCGTTGCAAACCTGAGCGGGGCCTCTGTCTTTTCCACTTCCGCCCTGAGGAATTCCTCGCAGGCGACCAGAAAATCGGTATGTTTCTTCCGGACTTCCCCGAGCTGCCGGCTGATGCCGGCAATCTCCTGCTTCAGCGCCGCAATCTGCCCGGAGAGATCATCGATCCGGGCCCTGGGAGAGCCCGATTCTTCCGGGATCGGGACTGACTGGAAGGAGACTGCCTGAAGCGCTTTTTCCACTTCGCCGCGGTGCCCGGCCGGCACAACAACAACGATGAAATTCCTGTCCTTGCCTTTGGCGAGATACATCTCGTTTGGTACTGAGAGGGAAACCTCACCGGCTACAGAACCTGCCAGAACGGAAAACCGTTTGTAGCCCCTCAGCAGTTCCATGTCAAAAGGAACCGTGAGAAACGGGGTTATTTCAGAGATTTTCTGCTCGAGTTCCTTTACCCGGGTCTCGATCTTCGAGCGCTTTCCGGTAAGATTCTCGACTTCGCGTTCGAGCCCAGGGAGGTCCCGCTCGATCTTCTCCCTGACCGCCGATTTGCTGGTCATCGAAGCGGGCTCGACATCGGCAGAATTGACCGCGACCGCGTTCTCGATCGCCCGTATCTTGACGAGGTCGACCGACGCCTCGCTCGCACCCGACAGAGGAGTCCCGATCCTGAACCCCTCGTACTCCTCCGCCCCCTGATCGATATACTCCTCGATATGGAACAGGTGGTAGCGGTACAGTTCTGCAATTACTGTGGACAGTTGATCCCTTGAAGCAGCGATGAGCAGCTTGCTCATCCGTTCAGGCGCCAACATGCAGCTGCTCCTTGAACCGCGTGACCAGGAGCTGCACTGCCTTCGGGAGGTTCTTCTGCCCTTTCTCTTTCAGTGCCGCCGCCCGCTGATTGCCGCTTTTGATGATCTCAGCGTGCTTTTCTGCCGCCCGGCCCCGTGCTTCTTCCAGTTTCAGCTTCTTGTATTGTTCAGCATTGCTCTGCGCTTTGTTGACCAGATTGTCTGATTCCAGCTCCGCCTGGGACCGGTTATGTTTCTTCTCATCCTGGGCCTTGCTGATCATCGATTGGTACTCTTCTTCAGCTTTCTTGATGTCTTTTAGGACCTCAGTCTTCATCCAACCCTCCTTTTACGGCAACTCAGTACTTGGTAAAAAAAACCATATATGTATTGTTATTTACGATCAAACGATTTTTTTACCGACGGGAAACTGCTGCAAAACGGGAAGGATCAGCAAAATTCGGTTTCGAGCCGGCTCTTCAGCATTTTCACAAAAACACCGCCGGGCAGCGGCGTCGTCGCGAAACCTTCCCGCGTCCCCGTCAGGGTGAGACCCGAGAGTTCATCGTGGGAGCAGATCACCTGCTGCTCGGGATGGGTCCCCCTGCGGATCGCACAATTCGTTTCGATTCGGGGGCCGACCGAAATTACCCATCCCAGCCGCCCCGATCCCGGGTGATCTTTTGGCAGGACGAGCAGTGGCAGGTGGTGCTTCCGCACCAGTTCAATGAGCATGATACCGGGTTCGACCGGCCCTCCGCCGGGTGCCGAGACCACAACGAGATCCGTGGGGTCCACTCCCTGGCAGATTTCGCCTTCCGGATTTTCGATGCAGAGCGGAAAACGTTCGTTCGCCTTTGCAACGAGCAAAAATGATTGCTCTCCGCTGATGAGGGCAATCTCATCGAGCAGAGGGAAATTCATATCTCTTTCACGTCTTCCGACTGGCAGCTCGGGCACATGGGTTTTTTGCCGATACCCTTGAACCGCTCGCCGCATTCATTGCACCGGTAATCCTTCCCCTTCACGCGCTCGGGAGGGAGATCGATGTCAACCGGCCCGCCAACAGTGCACATACCCTTTGGGTCACCTCAGTACGAACTCTCTGCTGCATTATTTAATGTTATCTCCGGTGTCCCGATCATTCTCAAAACGAAAGAGCATGAGAAGGAATGCCGGCCGGTTTTCGAAGTACCGCGAGGCTCCTCGTCTCCCCTTCATACCAGGATAAAGTTGAACGCAACCAGCGCAATGATGAGGAGGACACAGGAGTGCTTCACACCGGCAGACAACGAGGACTCGCCCATCTGGCCGGCGATAAGCCCTGAGAAGAGGGCCTGGATGAGGCATGCATGGTAGAGCAGCCGGGAGAAGGTCTGGATGGGAATGGATCCCAGGCCCGCCAGTGCCCCGGTTGTCGGCAGCCCCGCTGTGTTGATGTGTGCGAGCACAGGCAGAAACTGGGTTGTCAGTACGCCCACGACAAAAAGAAAGACAAAGAATGACAGGTACACGATCGCGGTATAGATGAACATCTCGCTCATCCGCTCTTTTTTCAGGACCTCGCTCATCTTGGCATCGCTCGACGCGATCGCGAGGACCTGCCCGATCTGGCCGCTCATCTCGCTGGCCTTTGTGATGAGGGTGACCGTCCGGGCGATGGACGGGGTGCTCACCCGTTCCTCAAACCGTATAAGCGCCTCGGTGAAGTTCGCCCCCCATTCCATGTCCCGTTTGATGCGCCGGATCTCGTACGAGAGGAGGCCGAGGTTGGTGTTGACCATGATGGCGATTGCCTGGGCGATGGTGAGCCCGACCTGGTTTATCGCAGCCATCCGTTCGAGAAAATCCGGAATCAGTGCCTGGATGCCGAGGACTTTCCGGGACCAGATCTCGTAGAAGATCGCGTAAGGGATGAGGACGATGAGGAGCGCGATGACTACATGGTCGTCGACCACTCCGATAAACGTCTCGAAATTATCGTAGTGCGGCACTTTCACGAGGATAAAGGCGAGATAGAGGACGGCGACGGGGACCGTGACGTACAGCGTGTGGCTGACATTGGATACAAAGCTCTCGAGAGGGTGGCGGATATGGTGGACAAGGTTCCGGAGCCTGTCGTACTGCTTCAGCTGGAGGAAGAGCGACTCCTCGTTGCCCTTCTTTTCGATCGGAACATCAGAGTACGTGTGGAGCCATGTGGTCCTCACGTACCGTTCGGTCTTCTCCGCCTTGACGGAGATAAGGTCGATGATGAGGATGAAAATGACTGAGCCTATCGGCATGATCGCGTAGGTCACGAGCCCCAGCTGGATTACCGCGGAACCGCCCATCATCCCCATCACTACCATGATGATGATGAGGAACAGGGGCCCGGCGACGAAGAGCGTGACATACGACTCGGCCACGATGGAGAGGATATTCAGGAACTGCTTCTGCTCGAAACGTGCCTCCTCCTGGTAGAGCCTCACCCGCAGCGAGAGGAACTCGGCCATATCCCCCCCGCTCTCTATCACCGAGAGGAGGTCCTCGAGGAAATCCTTGAGCTTCTCCGAAGGTGTGGTCTCAGAGAGGTGGCGGACGGCGGTGACCACGTCATACCCGAAAAAATCCGCGTCCCGGACGATCTGCCGGAACTCCAGTGCAATCTCGCCATAGATATCCGCACGGTTGGAGAGCGAGCGGAAGATGGGCATCAGCTGGGCTCCCCCCCTCCGCATCGCATACATGTACGCGACGGCATTATGAAGGGTCAGGTTGATCTTGACTGCGCGGCTGTTCTTCTCGATACCCGGAAGCCTGAGAAGGACGATGTATCCGACATACGCTCCGACAACAAACGCAACGGCAACGACGACCCCCTGGACATAAATCACGGAGGAAATGCCGCTGAGGTAATCAGGGATCTGCAGGTTGAGGACATTTGCGATCCCCGCTTTCCCGGTCTGGATCTGAAAGGTAAGGAATTCGCTCGCGAGGTATCCGATGATCGCAAAGAAGACCCCGATCAACAGGGCCAGTTTTATGGAACGCCAGAGGTACTGTTCGACCGTCATTCCGGACCGGGCCGAGATCATATCGGAATGAAGCGCATGGTACTTCAGGGGATCCCGGCGTATCCAGTTCCTGACATACTGCTTGGCATTCATTGAAGTACCTTGCGCAGGTCGGCAATGGAAGCCAGCACCTTCTCTTTTTCGATATGATAGGCATGGAAGATGCTCGCGACCGAGATATAGTCCGTAATCTCCTGCTTCTTCAGCTCTTCAAGGAGCTGCTTCCGGATCGCGATCTCGGATTCGAGCTGCTCCCGGGTCCAGCCGCGTTTCTCGGCGATATCGGAAAAGACCTGGGATCGCCCCGTATAGGAGAAGACGTCCCTGATCGGATCATAGACAAAGACGTTATTGACTCTCAGGTTCCCGGTTGAAGGGTCGATCCCTGCGATCTCAACGACCTCGAGCACCCTCCGGACCCGCTCGTTCCCCCGGTAGATGAGCCCCTGAACGCTGATGATGTTTAAAGCCTGTACCATGTTCCGCGGGACATTCAGGGGTTCGCTTTCGAGCCGGTGGATCGCGGCGTCCACGCTGCCCGCGTGCATGGTCGAGAAGGTGGTGTGGCCGGTGTTCATCGCCTGGAAGAGGGTCTGGGCCTCCTCGCCCCGTACTTCTCCGACAAGGATATATTCCGGCCGCTGCCGCATGGCCGCTTTGAGGAGGTCGAACATGTTGATCGCGTTACCACCCTCCGTAAGCGCCTCCCGTGTCACGCTCGCGATCCAGTTGTCATGATGGAGCGTGATCTCGCGGGTATCCTCGATGCTCACGACCTTCGATACCGGCGGGATGAAGAGGGAGACCGCGTTTAAGGAGGTCGTCTTGCCGGATGCAGTGCCCCCGATGAAGAGGAGGCTTTTATTATTCTCGATGGCGAGCCAGAAGTACACGAGTTCATCGGCGGAGAACGTTCCGTTCTCCATCAGCTCCACCGGCGAGAACGGCTCCTCCCGGAATTTCCGGATGGTGAAACTCGTTCCCCGTGTGGTCACCTCCTTGCCAAAGGTGAGCTGCAGCCGCGATCCATCCGGCAGGGTAGCATCTACCATCGGCGAGCCGGCTGAGATGTGTTTACCGGAGCGCTGGGCAAGGGTGATGGCAAGGGAATTCAGGATATCGGGTTCGAAGGAGATGTTGGTCTTGATGTTCCTGTACCTTCTGTGGTAGAGAAAGAGGGGAATCTTATTCCCGTCGCAGGATATATCCTCGAGGAGCGGGTCCCTCATGAGCGGCTCGATGCGGGACCATCCGATAAAATTCCGGATAAGGTAGTACTGGAGCTTGAACAGGGTCAGGATGTCGAGGGAAAGGCCATAGTCATCGATGAGGGCATACATTTTCTCGAGAAGGATGCGTTTCCGGTCCTTCCTGACCTCTTCGGATGTAAGGATGAGAACATCCCGGAGATCCTCGTGGAGGCGTTCGAGAAGTTCGTACTCGAACTCCGAGAGCGACGGTTCGAAGAGCAGGTATTCTTTCTGGTTGGTTTTCCTGTTGAGCGCGATAACGACGAGGGACCGGCCCTTGTCAATCCAGTACTCGTCTATCGTCTCGTAGTCCGCCGGGATCCGGGCCTGCACGAGACTGCCGTGCTGCTCGAACCGGTAATCATCGATTGCCGATCGTTTTCCACCCCCCAGAAGGTGGAGATAGTGCCCCAGGGGGGAAGGCCCGGATTGTCTTACAGGTGCTGCAGTTGTAACCGATACATCGGATGATGTACTGGAAGGGGCAGGTTCCATACCCGTTGCACCACCGGTGTGAGATTTCCTGAACGACGCGAAAAATTCAGATACTTTCATATTCCGAGGACTCCTTTTGCCCTTCCCACGGATTTTTCCCGGTTAATAATTCGTGGGATCATTCTATATATGTATGCCCGGACTCGGCATTATTGCCGTTACAGGACTATCCGGGCTGTCCTTTGCCTTTTTATGAGGGCAACGCAGATATCTTTATCATTGGCCACAAAAGAGTGTCCTTGTGCAGCAGGTTCGTGCGACAAGTAAGGTGCCCGATGCAGGATAAAGACAACAGGAAGATGCCGACCGGTATCGGCTCACTCGATCCGATTCTCTATGGGGGGGTACCCACCGGTTCGGTGATCCTCCTCCTCGGCGATCTCGGTGGCGGCAACTATGAATTCGCGTACAGCTCGCTCGTGAACATTCTGCCCATGATAGGCGGAAACTCGCCTCACGGGCTTCTGATACCGCAGGAGATCCGGTATATCACCTTCACCAGGCTGAAAGAGGATGTGAAGAAGGAGATCGTGAGTTCATTCGAGAAGGAGGGGCTGGAGAAGATGATCGAATCGGTCCGTTTCGACGATCTCTCGGAGAGGTACTTCGACCGGAGCATCGTTCCCGATGACTGGTACAGCCCGAGCGACATCATCTCCCGGATGGAGAAGCGGTCGGATTACCGGAATATCCTCGCCGTGCTCTTCGATGTGATGAACGGTGCGAAAGACGACAGCCTCATTATTATCGACTCCATCACGGATGTCGCCACCCAGCATGATATTCCCAACCTGTGGAGCGATCTTGTGGGTTTCCTCCGGGGCTTCCAGAGGATAGCAAAAAGGAAGAACATCACCATATATCTCCTGCTCAGCAAGGGGGTCCTCGGTATGGCCAAGGAGCTTGAACTTGCAGATATGGCAGACGCCGTCCTCCTCTTCAGGTGGGAAGAAACCACCGGGGCACGCCGCCAGAGGGTGATGTACTTTGAAAAATTCCGGGGGGTTATGCCTCATCTCGAAGAGCGGGATCTCGTAAAGTTCGCGGTACGAATCACAACTTCGGGCGGTTTTGAAGTGAGCAATATCAGGGTGATCATATGAGCGGGGAGAGGGTCAAGGTCGGGATCCTCGGCCTCGATGATATGCTCGGGGGCGGACTGATACCGGGGAGTATCTGCTCTATCATCGGTTCGTACGGTACCGGCAAGACGACATTTTCCCTCGAGTTTGTCTGGGACGGTCTGGAGAGGGGAGAGAACGTCATCTATATCAGCCTCGAGGAGCAGAAGGAGCGGATACTTTATTATATGAACCAGAAGGGATGGGATGTCGGACCGTACCTGGAAAAGTCCCTCTTCATCATCAAGCTCAACCCGAACGATTTCAATCTCGCCAATAACCCGATAAAAAATGAACTCCCCTCTCTGATCCAGGCGGTGCATGCCCACCGGGTCGTTATCGACCCAATATCACTCTTCGAGGAGCTCTTCGAGAACGATGCAGACCGCCGCCGGGAGATGTTCCGGTTCGTCGACGGACTACGCGACAAGAAGTGCACGATCATGATGACTTCGGAGACCTCGCGGCAGAACCAGTTTTCGAGCAGGCACGGCCTCATCGAGTATCTCGCAGACACCGTCATCCTCCTGCGGTACGTTCGGACGACGGATCTGACCGATGTCCACCTTGCCCTCGAAGTAGTGAAGATGCGGATGTCCGCCCATTCCCGGGAGATCAAACCGTACGAGTTGTTGCAGGACCAGGTTCTCGTTTATTCGGAAGCCAACGTCTTTTAAAAGATCCTTTTTTCCCTTCCGTTCCGGCGATTTGCGATGCGCCGGAGTAGTACAACAGTCAAGATTTTCCTCTTATTGCAGCGTGATGCCGAATAAATTCAAAAGAATGAGGATGAGCACTCCGGGAACGCCGCCAATCGCACAGATCAGGAGAGTTGCCAGGCTGTACCCGAGGTCCGGCTTTTCCACCCATTGCATGATATGGAGAAAATTCATGATGAAGAGAAGGAAGAGGCCGAGGATCGCGTTGACGACAAGGAGCATGAACTTTTTTACCAGGTAATACCCGATCGCCAGCACCGCTACTACCAGCAGGACCGCAACGAGAATCGCGCTCATGTTCACCCACGTTTTCCTTATTTACCAATGATACGCTGTTTATTTATCCTTATCGAAGGAAGGATTGCCGATCCGACAGCCCGTGAATCCTTACCGAGCCCCGCTATCTCCCGGTGAAGCCCGAAGACATTTCCCGAGAGCATCGCGCTCCTGATCGGCACGCCGAAGGTTCCCCCTTCCAGCCAGAAGGCATTGGAGATCTCGACCGAGAACTCCCCGCTCATGGGGTTTGCGGTATGGGCTCCGACAACATTATGGACATAGATCGCCCGTTCATCGCAGATCGTCTCCCGTTTGCCATCGACAATGAAGTTATGATGCCCGATACCCGGAAGGCCGGCAAAACCCCCGCGGATCGCATTTCCCGTGCTCGCTTTCCCGTACCGGTATGCGGTCTTGAGATCATATGCAAAATTTTCCAGCACGCCGTTTCTGACGAAGTCGACCCGCCTGGCCGGCGTCCCTTCCGCGTCCCACCATACACTCCCGTTCGCCCGGGGAACCAGCGGGTCGTCATACATCGATATCAGCGGATCGGCAACTTCCTTGCCCAGCAGGGGGGCGAGCCGTGACCTTCCTGCATGGACGCTCCTCCCGCTCAGCGCCGGAATAAAGACATTCCCGAGCAGCTCTGCATATGCAAGCGGGGAGAGAACGATGTCGTATTCCCCGGTATCGATCTCTTTCCCGCCAGAGGAATCATGGGCAAAGAACGCTGCCCGCTCGCCGACATGGCGAGGATCGATACTATCGAGGAACGGGGAATGGTCAAATTCGTAGCCCGTGGACTGCCCGTGGATTGCATCGAGTGAGACGGAAGCCCCCGTGTGCCGGTCGGAATACCGGACACCTGAACTGTTTGCGAGGGTTACCGAAACGGCGGAGAGAGCTGCCGAGCCCCCGGTCACCTGTACCTCGTGTTCGGCAGCTCCTTCGAGCATCTTCTCCAGCAGGGCCCCGGCTGTTTCAGGGTCGGTCCTGATTGAGGGATCAAACGAGAGTGGTGTGACCGGCAGGGGTGCAGGAACCGGAAGTCCTTCCCATTTCTGTGCGGTCGCGAGCCTGCCGCTCGCAATAGCAGCGTCCAGGCATGCCTTCCATTCCTCCGGGCTGTTGGTGCTCGACGACCCAATCTTCCCTTCATGGATTGTCCGTATCCCGAGACCGCAGTCCCGGGACCGGGTGGCAAGGTTCACCTTCCGTTGACGGAGATCGGCGGAGACCGAACTGCCTTCAATATAGTAGACCTCGGCCTCGTCCACGCGACCGGATGCTTCCCTCAGAATTTCGTCAATCCACATCGCTGCCACCCACAACGGCATCGAGCAGGAGGACATTCGGTGCCCCGTCACTCACCGGGACGCTCTGGCCGCCCTTTCCGCAATATCCGGGGCTCATCGTCCTGGCTTTGCCGCACAGCACGATGCCATGGAGCGTGGTGAGAATGTCCCCGGAGAGTGAGACATCCCGTACCATTGTCGTACACTCTCCGTCCTCGATCAGGTATCCGTACTCCGCGTTGAACTGGAATACTCCCCGGCCGGGGTCGACTTGTCCGCCCCGGGATCCCTTGAGGAATATCCCGTTTTTACATTCCGCAAAGATCTCCTCGTCGGCAGCGTCCCCCGTCTCGATGAAGGTGTTGCTCATCCGGACGAGCGGCGGCTCGCCCGGCATCGCGCGTGCATGCCCTGGGATCCCGTTCCCGATCCTGCCAAGCGACTCACGGCTGTGGAGGTAACTGTTGATGACCCCGTTCCTGATCATTTCGGTCCGTCTGACACTGACCCCTTCGGCATCGACCGGGTCGAACCCGAACTCATGGAGGCCCGGATCGTCTGCTATGGTGAGGATCTCATTCCCGATCTTCTCGCCGATCCGTCCTTTCAGGATCGAACTGCCCTCGGCAACGAGATCCCCCTCGCTTGCGTGGCCGACAGCCTCGTGTGCAAAGACACCGGCGAGTTCCGGGTCCAGAACGGCCCGCATCTTCCCACCCTTTGCCGCCTTTGCATCGAGAAGTGCGATCGCGATGTCTGCTGCCTTCTTCCCGAGCTCTTCCTTGTGCCGGAGATTGAATCCGCGGACCGAGTGCTCGCGCTCGTATCCCATCTGGACATTGCCATTCCGCGAGGCGACAGCCATGACATTGAACCCCGACCGACACATCTCAACCGAGTACTCGTTACCGGAACTGTCATGGAAATGCACCTGTTCCGAACGCTCGACATAGTTGGCCCGGCGGTTTACAACAAGAGGGTTTACCGCGGCCTTCTCGATCTCCGACAGCAGGGAGGATTTCTCTTCGAGAGAGACATTGCGGGGGTCCTCTTTCATGGGGGGTACCGGAAGCACACCGTGGGGTGCGTCACCCAGGATAACATCCTCGCCGGTTATACGGGAGAGGCGTGCAGCCTCCGCGAGGAGGTCGTCGAATTTTCTGCCGTTTACCGGGATGTAGTTATCGATCTGAAGGACCCCCCAGCCGGCTCCGGCAATAACCCGCAATACTGCCTTGTTGAAAAACGAGGTGCCCCCGGATTCGACAACGCCGTTATCGATGTCGATGTGGGTGACCTGCCCGGTTACATGGCGCAGATCGTAATACGAGATGCCGTGCATGGCTTTAAACCGCAGGAGTGCACGCCGGCGTCTCGCTTATCAGGGCCGTCGATCGCACCGCCATCCTTTTGAGTTTGGTGAGGAAGCTGTCGGTGTTCTCCGGAACGAGGGCAAGCTTGAGCACCTCGTCGATGGTGTCCACCGGGACGATGGTGACCATCGATTTGAACCGGTCCTCGATCAGCACGTCGTTGATGTTCGTCTTCGGGATAAGGATGGTCTTGATCCCTGCTTTTGCCGCTGCTTCGATCTTATAGGTAACCCCGCCGACCGGCAGGACATCTCCGCGGACCGAGAGGGACCCTGTCATCGCGAGATCCTGCCGGACGGGGATGCCTTCGATAGCGCTGATAACTGCCGTTGCAACGCTGATCGATGCGGAATCCCCCTCTACGCCCATATACGTGCCGATGAACTGGATATGAATGTCGATATTTTTCACATCCCT